>RECH01000294.1 GCA_007694125.1 Leptolyngbya sp. DLM2.Bin15 | reverse complement strand
AACACTTCCTTAGCTGAAGATAAGAAATTAAATTTTCAGCTTGCGGCAATAGTGATAGCAGTGATAGCTATTGCCGCAATAATCCTAATGATGTCACTGCAATATCTTGGGCAAAATCGCAACCCAGGAGGCTCTTATCCAGAATCCATATCCATAAACTCAAAAAAAATCTAAGTGGCTGGAGGCGTAACTTCTTTGGAGAGGAACTCCTTTGATGGAGTGGCAAAGCGTGGGAGAGGGTTTGGGGTGAGGGCGATCGCTCCCGAATAATCCGAGAATGGGTCTAGGAATCTCAGGGATGTCCGTTCGGCGTAGCGACCCCATAGGCGATCGCGCCTCCTTCGGGCAACGCCGCTTCAACTCGTGAGGTTGAGGGCGATGTTTATGCGGACACATTTCTATACGCCTAGATGGAACAAAAGGGTTTCAATCCCAGGGGCACCCCTATCCTTCCTGTTCTGGCAACTCTTCCGGCAGTTTCTATATCTGTCATGACATTAACAACAGCACCAGCCTCTGTTTATGCTCAGAGACATCTACCAACAATTTGTAGAAATGTGTTTTCGGCATTGCAGGATGACATACCTTTAGAGGAAGTGAGTTTTTCAGAAGATACATCATCTAATAAGGCAGCTTTCACTTTTTTGATTGACATTAAGCTAAACTAATGGTGCAGTTCTAAACTGCAACTTAGATTGCGCAACAAGGATAGATGAGCAATGCTTTATAAAGTTCCACTATTGCTCTCGCCACAGCCTGAAGGCGGGTTCACTGTTACATCTCCTTTGCTACCAGAACTTGTCACTGAAGGAGACACGATTAAGGAAGTATTAGAAAATGTTCAAGACGCTCTCGCTGCTGTAATTGAAGCCTATGAGGATCTAGAGCGAGATCTCCCAATCAATATGAAAGTTGCTGACATGAGTAATCCTTTGTGGTTAGAAACTGTGGTGACTACTCAATGAAGTATCGTGAGGTCGTCCGCAAGCTAGAAGCATTGGGTTGCCAAGAATTACCTCGACGCGGTGGAGGCTCTCACAGAAAGTGGTTGAATCCAAATACACAACAAGCTACTGTGCTACCGGATTGGGGAAGTCGTGACATTAAACTTGGAACACTTCGGGCTGCAATTCGTCAGCTAGGCATTGATTGGCAAGTTTTTAACAATATGTAAATGAACCGATTGTTGGGAAAGCAACCTAACACTGCGTTGGGGTGGACGGTGCAAAGGTTATCGATGGGTATTCAAGGTTATCTGCCGCCGCACAACTTCACCGTTAGCTGTCCATGCGTTGAGTCCTTGCCCGAGTTCTCCCGTCGATTGATGGAGTGGCAACGCATGAGAGAAGGTTTGGGATGAGGGCGATCGCTCCCGAATAATCCGAGAATTGGTATGAGCATCCCAGGTGTATCCGTTACATCGGTGTAGCGACCCCATAGGCGATCGCTCCCTGCCAATCGACCACCCGGTTCGCCAACTGCCGCTGCACTTGGGTCTTGACCATCGCAATCTGGTCAGGAGAAAGGTGGCGCTGTAGATGATCTTGGTAGCTAGGGCGATCGCGCCCTGGGCTAAACCAGCGCTGGATCAGGGCGGGGGTGATCCGCAGGGGTGTTTGGGTCACGGTCACGGTCAGTTCGGCGTCGTAGCCGGTGGACTGGAGGAGCGATCGCAGCGTATCCGCCGTCCAGGTAAGGCGTGGATCTTCAGATTGGTACATCGCCTCTTCCGCTATGGAAACCTGTGAGTACAGATTGTCTGGAAAGCGATCGAGCAGCGCATAGAGTCGTTGGGTTTGCTGGGGAATCGACTCGGCGAACACCAGTTGTCCATCCGGCCGTAGCCAATCCCGCAGCGATCGCAACACCTGCTCCGGATCCGCCGCCGTCATCAGCGCATTGCGACCCAGGAAGCGATCGCCCCGCAGATCCGGTTGATGCTCGGCCAACCAATTGCCCAGATTGGTGGCGGCGACGGGGAGAATCATCGGTCGTCGCAGATCGGGTAAGGCAGCGGCCTGTTCCTCTAGCGCTTGTTGATCGGTGGCTTGGGCAACGCAAACATAGACGCCGCCCTCGGGCACCTGGCGCACCGCTTCCCAGGTCAGCAGACCGCTGCCGCCGTTCAGGTCAATCACCACATGATGGCGCTGCAGGCAGGCTAGCTCAAACAGGCGATCGCGTACCTGGGCCAGATGCTGCCCCTGCTGGCTAAGCGATCGCTGCACCCAGCGATCGGTGGAGACATCGGCAGGGCTAAAGGTCAACACTTCGGGGGCGTCGCTGCTGTCTACCAAGGCGGCCAACTGGGCCTCGCGCTGCCGGGCCACCTGCTGCTGAATCTGGTGTTCGTAGCCTTGGTCAGAGGGTTGGTAAAACACCTGGCCCTGGAGGCTGCTGGGCAAATACTGCTGGGCGACCCAATGGTCGCGATAGGCATGGGGATAGAGATAGCCAGCTCCATGGCCAAAGCTATGCTTGTCGCGGCTATCGTCCCGCAACGGATTGGGCACCTCCGCTTCCCGCTCCTGCTCCACCGCCGCTAGGGCATCGAAGAACCCCATGATGCTGTTGGACTTAGCCGCCGTGGCCAGGTAGAGGGTGGCTTGGGCTAGGGGATAGCGGCCCTCCGGCATCCCCACCCGGTCAAAGGCTTGGGCGCAGGCATTGACGATGGCGATCGCTTGGGGATCGGCTAACCCCACGTCTTCGCTAGCAAGAATCACCAGTCGGCGGAAAATAAAGCGCGGATCTTCTCCGGCGTAGACCATGCGCGCCAGCCAATAGAGCGCCGCATCGGGATCGGAGCCGCGCACGCTTTTAATAAAGGCGCTGATGATATCAAAATGGGCGTCCCCCTCTTTGTCGTAGAGCACCGCCCGTTGCTGAATCGACTCCTCAGCGACCGCTAGGGTGATGTGCAGGATGCCCTGGTCATTGGGACTTGTGGTTTCTACTCCCAGTTCCAAGGCATTCAGCACTGCGCGGGCATCGCCATTGGCCACGTTAATCAAATGCTCTAGGGCATCGGGTTCGAGCTGGACGGAGCGATCGCCATAGCCCCGGTCAGGGTCGGCCAAGGCTTGGTGAACCACTTGGCGCAGATCATCGTCGGTGAGGGGCTTAAGCTGAAACACCCGCGATCGGCTTACCAGCGCTTTATTCACTTCAAAGTAGGGATTTTCCGTTGTCGCGCCGATCAGAATCACCGTACCGTTTTCCACCCAGGGCAGCAGCGCATCTTGCTGGGCCTTGTTGAACCGATGCACTTCATCTACAAACAAAATGGTGCGCTGGCCATACATGCCGCGCTGCTCTTGGGCCGAAGCGATCGCTTCCCGAATGTCTTTCACCCCGGCTAGCACAGCATTCAGGGGAATAAACTGGGCGCGGGTGGTATTGGCGACAATTTGGGCCAGGGTGGTTTTGCCGGTGCCCGGTGGGCCAAAGAAAATCAGGGAGGAAAGCTGATCGGCTTCAATGGCCCGGCGCAGCAAGCGGCCCGGCCCGATAATCGCATCTTGCCCCACAAAGTCATCGAGGGTACGGGGACGCATCCGGGCGGCCAGGGGTGCTTCAGTGGCCAGCAGGCGCTGACGATGCTGCTCAAATAAGGTCATAGGGGATGGGGGCAAGGGGGAGAGCGATCGCCCAACCCGATTTTACGGTGTGGAGATGGCGTGGAGGTTAGGAATCCCCCCAACGATTTGCGTGATCCAGGGGATCTATCTTGGAGCAAGCAGGGCTTGGCGTTAACGTCCTGAAAAGGCAGGTATGGGGAGATCAGGTTGGGAACAAAGACCGATCTCGGCAGATCCTACACCTAGGGTTGTTGGGTAAGCCCAGGGAAAAACGACGCATTTCTACACAAAAACGGCGTAGTATCAAAAAGGCGTGTTTGTCAGGGTTAGGAGGGTAGGGTCTGCGGGGCAGACTAAGCCAACCTAGCCGAATTATGTATGTGTACCACGAGGATGAACGTTATGGCAGCAAATCAACGCGGGGTCACCGTTTGGTTTACGGGATTGAGCGGAGCCGGCAAAACAACAATTCGTATGGCGGTTGAGGAAAAACTGAGAGCGCAAAACTATGCCCTAGAAATCTTAGATGGGGATATTGTGCGCGAAAACCTCACCAAGGGGCTCGGCTTCAGTAAGGAAGACCGTGACGAAAACATCCGCCGTATTGGTTTTGTGTCTCATCTGCTCACTCGTAATGGCGTGATTGTGTTGGTGTCTGCCATCTCTCCCTACCGCGACATTCGTGATGAGGTTCGCCAAAAAATTGGTGATTTTGTAGAGATCTTTGTGAATGCTCCCCTAGCGGTCTGCGAAGATCGCGACGTGAAGGGACTGTATAAGCGGGCCCGTGCTGGTGAAATTAAGCAGTTCACGGGGATTGATGATCCCTATGAAGCTCCTCTCAACCCAGATATTGAATGCCGTACCGATCTGGAAACCCTAGAGGAAAGCACAGAGAAGGTGCTAGCTGGGCTAAAATCCCTCGGCTATTTGAACTAGATCTTCCATAGGGCGGGGCGGCCCCGCCCAAAGCAGGCTATCTCATACGGGTGAGGGCCGTGACGCGATCGCTGTTGTTGATCACGCCGGCCCCTTGAATGTGGAATAAAGGCGGCTTCACTTCAACTTTCAACACCGTCTCAGACCGAATCATGACGGTTTGGTCGGGTAGGTGAAACACCCAGAGGGGCTGCTGGAGAAGCTGTTCTAGGTCGATCGCTGGATTTTGCTCCTCGGCGTCGAGGCCAGCGATCGCGTCAAAAATATTGAAGGACTCACTGCTGCCGTCTAGATAGTAGACGGTCATTTGGGTAACGCTGTCTTGACTTTGCATAGATTCAAGCGGATGGATACCTGAACGAACATTTAAGGATAGGGCATAGCTCCCCCTCCTGCTGCTACTCTACCCAGATTCCCCAGCGATCGCTCTCCCCTGCTTACAAAGATTCAGATTTGGGGTGCAGCGCCTAGAGGCAACAGATTGGCTATATCTACCTCGCGGGGATAGATCAGCCAGTGCCGGGACACCGCTTGGGCCAGGGTGCCCACGAGGGGCGACAGATCGCTAATGTCGCGTAGACCATCGGCGGTCTGGATTTGGATACCGCGTTGGTAGAGCGTATAGCCACAGCTCATGGTGGTGCGTAGACCAGCATAGGATCCGCTGGCCCAACCGGCTTGCTCTAGCTTGGTCTGAACGGCGGTGAGGATGGCCTGCTGTTCCCTGGGGCTATGGGCGGTGAGGTCTTGGGTTTTGAGCAGGTCTCGATGGATAAACCGTCGGCACAGATCCGCCAGCACGGGGTCAGGATGGTGCTGCCAGCGCTGCAGGTGGTAGAGAAAAACGCCATCATCCGCAGCTAAGTATTGATCGAGGGTCAGGTGCTCCCTCTGGTGTAGCCAGGCGGTGACGGTGTCATCCGCCACCAAGGACGCCTGCTGCCGGGCCCGCTCCATCGCTTGCTGCAGCACCCAGGTGGCGGCTAGATTTTTGGGATGGTTATACACCTGGGCATACATAAAGTAGCGCACGATCAGGTAATGCTCGATGGCGGCCATGCCCTTGAGCTGCACTACCAGTTGCTGGCTGGCTGGGTCGTAGTCTAGGGCCAGCAGAATGCGATCGATGTCCAAGCTGCCGTAGGAGGCCCCGGTCATGTAGCTGTCGCGCATCAGGTAATCGAGGCGATCGCAATCGAGCTGGCTCGATACCAGTTGCCAAATGCAGGGGATGGGATGCTGCTTGCTGTAAATCAGCTCCAGTTGTTGAATTAGGGTGGGATCAAAGGCATCGAGGAGGCAGCGTACGGGCTGGGATTCGTTCAAAATCCGCAGCGTCCAAGCTTCGTGGTGGCAGCCAAAGATCTCTTCGCTGGTGTGGCTGAAGGGGCCATGGCCCACATCGTGCAGCAGGGCCGCGCAGAGGACAGCAGCTCGATGGGGACGCAGTTCAGGGTGGCGATTGGCCAGGTGAGCAAACGCCCGCCGAGCGATCGCCATCACGCCCAAGGAATGGGTAAACCGGGATGATTCTGCCCCATGAAAGGTAAGGCTGACAGGCCCCAGTTGGCGAATGCGCCGTAGCCGTTGCAGGGCTGGGGTATCGATCAGTTGAATCAACAACCACTCCACCGGATCACTACGATCGAGGGCGATCGCCCCATGCAGTGGGTCGTGATAGGTGCGACTGAGACTAGGCAGCGTTGGCCACGACGGCATGGTTGGTCAGCAGGTCTACGGCTGCTCGATATTGCGGATCGCGATCGGTGCCAAAGTCTTCGCGGTTGAGGGCGATGGGTTGCACCACTAGATCGGGTTGAATACCCTGACGGTTAATGTCGTGGTGGTCGGGGGTCTCATATTTGGCAATGGTGACGGCTAGACCCGAGCCATCGGACAGGTTGAACAAAGACTGAATCAGTCCCTTGCCAAAGGTGCGTTCGCCCACCAGCTTAGCCCGCTGCTGATCCTGTAGGGCTCCTGCCAAAATTTCGCTAGCACTAGCCGTACCTTGGTTGACCAACACGGCCAGGGGCGCGTCGGTGAGCGATTCGCCATTGGCTTCCACCGTATCGAGCACGCCTTGACGATTCACGGTGTAGACAATCGGCCCTTCGTCGAGCCACAGTTGGGCCACCTCAATGCCAGCCTGCAGCAGCCCGCCGGGGTTGTTGCGCAGGTCGAGGATATAGCCATCCACCGGTGCCGCTTCAAATTCAGCGATCGCATCGGCTACCGTGACCGCCGCATTGGCGTTGAACTGCTTCAGGCGAATGTAGCCAATCTGCGAGCCATCCGACTGAATGCGCAGGTCTGCATACACCGGGTTGAGGGTGATGCGATCGCGCACCAGGGTCAGGTCAAAGGCTGGCTCTTCGTCCCGAGCAATGGTCAGCGTGACCGGACTGCCAATCACCCCACGCATTTGGTCTGCTGCCTCATCCAGGGTGAGATCCCGAGTCGGTCTGCCGTCGATTTGCATGATGCGATCGCGGGGTTGAATACCTGCCTGATCTGCTGGTGAAGCTTCGATAGGGGCAATTACCTGCAGGTCGCCGGTTTCCATGTCTTTGGCGATTTGTAGGCCCACGCCGGTCAGCTCACCCGAGGTGTTGGTGCGCAGACTCCGGTATTGATCAGGCTTCAGCAGCCGCGTGAATGGGTCATCCAGGCTCGCCAACATCTGCTGGATGGCATCATAGGTGGCATCGCGATTGGGTAGGGGTTGTCGGAGCGATCGCTGCCGCACAAACCACCAATTTTGATGATTAAAGGTGTCATCCACATAGGTGCGATCGACAATGCGCCACACCTCACTTAAAAGCTGCTGTTCATCGCTAAAGGCATAGCTTCCTGGAACAGCAATCCCAAGAACCACACCCAGCATCACGATGAAAGAAAGGCTAATTTGAAAAAGGCGTTTTCTCATATATCAAATCTTAGCCTTGATCGAAAAAGATTGGCTAGGGCTCAACGAGAACTGCCCCCAGATGCCTACATCTCGACTGCATCTATGGCCTAGAGACAAGAGGGCAGAACAGGGGCAAACTCAAGATAGACAAGGGGCTTAGAGAATCTTGGCAAGGCTGCTGTACAACGCGGGAGCGATCGCTGCTTCTGGTTCGTTGAGGGCCCATACTTTTTAATATTAGGAACCTGTCAAGGGTGTAAATGGAATAAGTTGTTATGAAACGTAATAATTGGAGCAGAGCACGGCCTAGGAAAGCTAGGATTCACTGTCTGAGCCTGTAGATTTGCATGAGTGCTATGTTACATTTTTTAGTAACAATGCTTTGTTTGGAACTCTGGCTTCATGTTTACTAAACAGGTAACTGACTCAAAAGTTTACCAGTGGTTTAATGAGCGGCTTGAAATTCAAGCCCTCGCGGATGACATCAGCAGCAAGTATGTCCCGCCCCACGTCAACATCTTTTATTGCTTGGGCGGCATCACGCTAACCTGCTTCGTCATCCAGTTTGCTACTGGTTTCGCAATGACGTTTTACTATAAACCAACCGTCACCGAGGCCTTTGCATCCGTGCAATACCTGATGACCGACGTGAATTTTGGTTGGTTGATTCGCTCCATCCACCGCTGGTCTGCCAGCATGATGGTGCTGATGATGATCCTGCACGTATTTCGGGTATACCTCACCGGTGGTTTCAAAAAGCCCCGTGAGCTAACCTGGGTGACCGGCGTGATCTTGGCGGTGATCACCGTGACCTTCGGGGTAACGGGTTACTCGCTTCCTTGGGATCAGGTGGGCTACTGGGCCGTGAAAATTGTGTCTGGCGTACCGGAAGCTATTCCTATCGTGGGTACCACCATGGTGGAATTCCTGCGGGGTGGTGCAAGCGTGGGTCAACCCACACTCACCCGCTTCTACAGCCTGCATACCTTTGTGCTGCCTTGGTTGATTGCGGTGTTCATGCTGCTGCACTTCTTGATGATCCGTAAGCAGGGGATTTCGGGGCCGTTGTAAGGCCAGCCTCTGTTAGGCTTTGCTAACGTTAGGCGACCCTCTATCAACCTGTCTGATAGACTGAATCTTAACGATACATTGGTCTTCATATCCTTCCTATAGCCTTTTATTCCAGAGATTTAAGGAGAACCCTGCAGAATCATGTCAATTCTCAAAAAACCGGATCTCAGTGATCCCAAGTTACGCGAGATGCTGAAGCAAGGCATGGGGCACAACTACTACGGTGAGCCTGCCTGGCCGAATGACCTTCTCTACACCTTCCCGATCGTGATCTTGGGAACCATTGCCTGCTGTGTTGCTCTCGGCGTGCTGGATCCAGCACTCGTGGGTGAGCCAGCAGATCCCTTTGCCACCCCCCTCGAAATTTTGCCCGAGTGGTACCTCTATCCCGCGTTTCAAATCCTGCGGGTTGTCCCCAACAAGCTCTTGGGTATCGCCCTACAAACCGCGATTCCTGTGGGCTTGATGTTGATTCCGTTCATTGAAAACGTGAACAAGTTCCAAAACCCCTTCCGCCGTCCCTTGGCAACCACCGTATTCTTGTTTGGTACTGTGGTCACCCTGTGGTTGGGTATCGGCGCAACCTTCCCCATCGATACCTCGTTGACGCTGGGCCTGTTCTAATCTGTCGTTGAAGGCTGGTTAGATTGACTCATCGTTAAGTAGCCCGTGCATGGGTTGAGATCTTGACAGACTCAGCCTGTTCACGGGCTTCGCTGTGTCTAGGCAGGTTATCAACCACAGATAGCTGCCCGTCTCCTACGTGGGAGGACGTAAGGATTGGAGCATTTCGACGTCCCTCAAGGCTCCAATCCTTAGGAGAAGAGGTTTGATGAATCACCGCTAGGGGTGGGACAATAGACCATGCTATTTTTCGTAAGTCGAGACAACCATGAGTATTCATCCTAGGCTGCAAGCTGCCTTTAGCGATCGCCGTGCGCTAAAGATTATCAGCGGATTGATGAACTTCGATGCATCACGGGTTCAGGCCGTTGTGCGCGCTGCCGACCAAGGCGGGGCTGATTTTGTAGACATTGCTGCCGATCCAGACCTGATCCGGTTGGCGAAACAAACCACAGCGCTACCTATCTGTGTGTCAGCGGTGGATGCAGAGATCTTGGCACAGGCGGTGCAGGCCGGAGCTGATGTGGTCGAAATTGGTAACTTCGACGCTTTCTATGCCCAAGGACGACGGTTTGAAGCGGCGGATGTGTTGGAACTGACTCGCCAAACGCGATCGCTCTTGCCCACGGTGACCCTGTCGGTGACGGTGCCCCATATTCTCACCCTCGATCACCAGGTACAGCTTGCTGAAGAGTTGGTGCAAGCCGGAGCGGATATCATTCAAACCGAAGGCGGTACCAGCAGCCAACCTAGCCACCCTGGAACCTTGGGCTTGATTGAAAAAGCTGCTCCTACCCTAGCGGCGGCCTATGAAATTTCTCGGGCAGTGTCGGTACCGGTGATCTGTGCGTCGGGTCTATCCAATGTCACGGCTCCCATGGCGATCGCTGCCGGTGCATCGGGGATTGGGGTTGGTTCTGCGGTCAATCAACTCAATAGTGACGTAGCGATGATTGCCGTCGTTCGTAGTCTTGCTGATGCGTTGAAAGCGGCGACCTCTGTGTCGCGGTTGCCCTAACCGCTTCGGTTGGGACAGCGATTAATCCTGAGCAGCCTTCTAGTAGGTATCATCTGGCCTTGGTGTTCATCTGGGGGCGATCGCTCCCCGGTAATCAAGCATCTCAGGACTATCAACTATCTCCAGGATTATGAAGGGAGATGGATAACACCACAGGTTCGGAGACGACTTCGATAGCCTGTGGTGTTGCCTGAGGTTGATGATCACAACGACTCCTGATGGTCATAGGGGTGGCTCACGCACGGTGGAAGGGAAGCCTAGGACGGCTGGGGGTTGATGCGGTCAAGCTGGCTAGTGGGCAATCTCAGCGATCGCGACTCTACTAGCAGCACACCTGAACCAGCCCTGCCCATCCCTAGGACTTCGCTTCATTGCGAGCTTGCCACGCTAGATCAAGGAGCTTCACCCAGCGCTTATGCACCTGTTTGGTCGTACATTTCAGGGTTTGAGCGATCGCTTGATCGGGGGTCTTGAGCTGTTTCAGCCGTAGAAGATGCTGCTGATCGGGGGTGAGCGTATCAACAAACGCATCCCAGTTCTGCTGCGCCATGCCAAGATTTTGATCCAAATCTGCACCCAGCCACTGGTGGACGAGCTGCCAGCGGTGGGAGCGGGCAAATTTCTCGACGTGATACTTAAACCGCTGTTGTAGATAGTCCCGCTGACGGGGGGAGAGCTGCAGCACCTCATCAATTTCGGGGGCGGAGAGGTCTTGCAGTTTGAGGACTAGGTAGTCCACACATTCCGACTGCCCTTGGGATTCAAGGTATTCCACCAGTTCGGCAATGATGCGATCGCGGAGGACAGAGTCCGACGGATCAGTGGTTTCGGCCACCATCTGTTCCCGCACCTGCTGCACCACCGGAGAGCGGCTGTAGGCTTCCGCTTCTTCACTGCGACCCGATTCAATGGCAGCTTCCATATCCACGGAGGTTTCGAGCGGCTGGCGGTTGGCAAAGCCCTGGGCCCGCAGCACCACCAATTGCTGATTCCGCCGTCCTGGTAAGTTAATGCGGCGCTTCGCATATTGTTCCGTGAAGGCCATGTATTCCGCTAGTTCGATGCGAGTACGGGGGCTGTACTCAGCAGAGAGCTGGTTTTCGCGGCGGAAGGCCTTGAGCACCTCGATGTAGAAATTTTGTAGAAAGTCTTCAATGAGCGTGTAGCGACCCTGGAAACCCATGTGGGTGCGAGCGGGGGCAATGTGCCGATAGACCATCGCGCTCAGGTGGCTATGGAGTTCTACCCGGCCTCGGCGGGAGCCGAGCTTGTGGTAGGCCAAGCACTTTTGGATGCGGTGGCGGGCAAGGGTGAGTTGCCACGATCGCACCTGCCCAGACTTTTGAATGCGATCGCTCTTTTCACAGATGCGTTCAACTTCCACAGCAATGCGTTGCGCCACATCTCGCAAGCTTTTGGAAACTCCTCCGGTTTCTGCTTGAAGTTCGTGAATGAGGAGTTGTACAAACTCTGTGTGATTGTGGTCTACAGGGGTGGCACTGGGGGCAGATGAGGTAGCATCAGGGGCAAGTTGGCGATCGCGGGTAGACTGAACGGGCGTTGGCGAGGGAGAGGGAGAAGAACCGTCAGAGTTAGGCGGTAGAGAGGCACGGAATTCGGTAGATTTAACGTTCATGGCTTAACCTTTGGGTGATGCACAAAGAGCAGGACAGAGGTCTATCCCTCTCTTCAATGACAGAAGCAGTTGAAGGTCGATTGACTATATCCTGACTGTATCGATTCAAAACTCATCCTAGGGAGTAGCATGTGGCACTCTTTGAGAGAGAACGACCCACGCACAATAACCTGTCCCTACTGAAGCAGGGACAGTAAGCCGTTGAACCCAGGTGAGCGCAACGATTGGGGGGCTATTTGGAGCCACATAATCACCTCCGGTTAAAACCTGATGGGGACGATTTTTCTATAGGACAATCAAAGAACTGGTCAGGGTTTGCGGATTACCAGCCCTCTGAGGTGAAGCCAGCCTGAATTGAGCCATGGCTGAAGCATTGGATACAGCGATCGCCCTATCGGCAGCATGGATCCGGATGTGTCATCTGCTCATGTCTCAAGCGATCGCTGGCCCCCACATCTACCCCTACGTCATATCTGAAACCCAGCTAGCCGCAGCCTCCCAGCCTAACCCTTTGCGAACCACCGTCGGTTCATCGATTAAGTCAATTACGGTGGAGACCTTATAGCTCATATCACCGCCATCATCAATGATGATGTCCACTAACCGATCGAGATGGTCAAAGAGTTCGGCCTGAGAAATAGGGTGATCGTCTGAACTGAACGCACTGAGCGCAGACGTAGACACCACCGGATTGTCGAGCGCCGCGATCAGCGCCTGACAAATTGAGTTATTGGGCACGCGAATCCCGGTTGTCTTTCGTTTAGGGTTCATCACCAGCTTCGGGACAAGTTTTGTCGCTGGGAGCAAGAACGTGTAGGGCCCAGGAATTAGCCGTTTGATGATGCGATAGGCATGATCACTGACCCAAGCGTAATCAGAAATGTTCGATAACGACGGACATAAAAAGGTGAGTGGCTTCTCATTCGACAGTTGCTTAAGCTGGCGAACCCTTGCCACAGCGGACTTTACATTCAGATCACACCCGATCGCATAGACCGTATCTGTTGGATATAGCATCACAGCCCCACGTTTCAACGCATCCCTAATGCTCTCTATCCGTCGAGTTTGGGGTGTATCCGGATGAATTTCGTAGATGGTTGCCATGGGGAGCCTCTCAGAGATCATCGGCTTAGCGTCATCTATACTCGTCCGCTGAAGCCCGCTAGTGTGATTATGCCAGCCTATTGGAGCCTCATCCGAACAATTTACGGCAGCCTATGGCGGCTCTACTCGTCATCGTGGTCTTTTCATGGATCAGTCTTACCTTAAGACCGATCTGTCCCGAAAAACGTCAGGAATCCCCCTTGGCTCTTCTGTAGAGTTTTATACGCCCTTGGGTTCAAAGCCGCTCCAAAATCGTCATCAGATGAAGACGGCTGCGTAATAGTCACCCGATTCTCCAGACTTAATAGAAGAGATTGAGCCATCATAAGGAAGCTTGGCCCTATAACTAGAATCAACAGCTAGATATCTTGTCCTTTTTTCCTAAACGTTGCATAGCATTAATCCTAATCTGGAACCTTCGGTGTTGTTACTTAATCCTGAATTGAGGGAATACTCAACGTAAGCGGTAAAGGCAGGTTGAGTGAGCGGAACCATTCCATACCGTTCACCCCAGTGGGCGATCGCGCCTCCCAGAGCACCACCCTTAGGTTCTGTCTGCCGATGACAACTGCCAGCCCCGTTACTACCTGGAGCTACTGAGACGATCACTATGCCAGCAGAATCTTTCTACGCTGATACGCAATATGACGAGCCTGCCGAATCGACAGCCTTTGAGGTCGAGGGAGACGTAGACTTGGATGCTGAACAGCTTGAACGCGAACTGACTGACCTGGAGCAGGACGATGCTGTTTCTCTACCGCTGCGGAAGGGAACGGTGCGCCGCACGACTGACCTGGTCCGTCTCTATCTTCAAGAAATTGGACGAGTGCGCCTCCTCGGTCGCGATGAAGAAGTATCAGAGGCCCAAAAGGTGCAGCGCTATATGAAGCTGCTGGCGCTCTGCCACGCTTCGGCCAAGAAAGATCCTGTCTTGCAAACCTATGTCAAGCTGATCAGCGATCGCGATCGCCTCACCTCTCACCTCGGGCATCGTCCGTCCCTAGAACGCTGGGCGCTGACAACAGGCATACCGCTGGACAATCTCAAGCCAAGTTTGACGGCAGGTAAACACCGCTGGGCAGAACTAGCTGGCTTGACGGTGGAAGACCTAGAGCAAGCTCGCACAGATGGCACCCGCGCTAAGGATCACATGATCAAGGCCAACCTGCGCCTGGTGGTGTCGGTGGCCAAGAAATATCAAAACCGTGGGCTAGAGCTGCTGGATCTAATTCAAGAGGGCACCCTCGGTCTAGAGCGAGCGGTGGAAAAGTTTGACCCAACGAAGGGATACCGGTTTAGCACCTATGCCTACTGGTGGATTCGTCAGGGCATCACCCGAGCGATCGCCACCCAGAGCCGCACCATTCGCCTGCCGGTTCATATCACCGAAAAGCTGAACAAAATCAAAAAAGCCCAGCGCAAAATTTCCCAAGAAAAGGGACGCACGCCAGGGGTGGATGATATTGCAGCAGAGCTAGATATGTCGCCGGATCAGGTGCGAGAAGTGCTGCTGCGGGTACCCCGTGCCGTGTCTCTCGAAACCAAGGTGGGTAAAGAAAGGGATACGGAACTGGGCGAACTCCTAGAAACCGACTGCATTTCGCCCGAAGAATTGTTGATGCGGGAGTCGCTACACCGCGATCTGCAGCAGCTCCTCGCTGACCTCACCAACCGGGAGCGGGACGTGATTCGGATGCGCTACGGTTTGGGCAACGACCATCCCTATTCCCTCGCAGAAATTGGTCGGGCGCTAGATCTATCCCGCGAACGGGTACGGCAGATTGAAGCCAAGGCCTTACAAAAACTGCGCCAGCCCAAGCGCCGCAATCGCATTCGCGATTATTTGGAATCTCTCACCTAAGTCTCGATTTTGAGCAACTTGCTTGAGTCCCCTAGCTCACCCGCTAAGGGACTTTTTTTGTGGCGTAGTGATAACGCAGGTTGTTGGCGTCAATTGATATCAAACAGAGGTGGAGGCCGGGGCTGCACTAGAGCGCGATCGCATCTCTAGGTACACCAACAGGGCATTAATATCAGCAGGGTTGACGCCACCAATCCGCGAGGCTTGGCCAATCGTCAGAGGCTGCACCTTGGCCAGCTTTTCCCGCGCTTCCATGGATAGGGTTTGGATGTCGAAGTAGTTCAAACCTTTCGGCAAGGGGCGCTGGGCCTGGCGAGATACCTGGTCAATTTGCTGCTGCTGCCGCTGGATATAGCCCGCATATTTGATATCAATCTCCACCCCTTCCTTTTCCTCTAAGCTGAGGTCGGGGTTACCCAAGGCGTATTGCTCCAAGTCACCATAGTGAAACTTAGGACGGCGCAGTAGGTCGGACAGGGTAATCGAGCCTTTAATCGTCCATTGGTCAGTAGCGTTGGCTTGGCGCTGAGCTTCACAAATCGCTTGACCGACGGGGTCATGTTCTTTCAGCCGCGTGGCGTGCAGGCGCTCTTTCTCTGCGGCAATATTGGCTTGCTTACGGGTGAAATGCTCCCAGCGGCGATCGCTCACCAGCCCCAGATCACGGCCTAGGGGAGTCAGACGCTGGTCGGCATTGTCCGATCGCAAAATCAGCCGATATTCCGATCGCGAGGTCAGCATACGGTAGGGTTCTCGCAGATCTTTGGTGCACAGATCATCCATGAGAGTCCCCAAATAGCTGTGCTCCCGAGGGAAGATCACCATCTCCTGGCCGCGTACTAGGCGAGCGGCATTGATACCCGCCACAATGCCCTGGGCAGCGGCCTCTTCATAGCCGGTGGTGCCGTTGATCTGCCCTGCACAGAATAGCCCCTCGATGGTTTTGGTCATTAAGGTGGGGTAGCACTGGGTGGCGGGCAGGTAGTCGTATTCCACCGCATAGGCAGGACGCAGCATGGCGCAGTCTTCTAGACCGGGGAGCGATCGCAGCATTTGCAGCTGTAGGGCTTCCGGCAAACCCGTGGAAAAGCCTTGGATATAGAGCTCTGGGGTATTGCGACCTTCCGGTTCGATGAAAATTTGGTGGGAGTCTTTATCAGCAAAGCGAACAATTTTGTCTTCAATGCTGGGGCAATAGCGCGGCCCTTTTGCATCCACCCAACCGCCATAGACGGGCGACAGATGTAGATTCTCGCGAATTAAACGATGGGTTTCCGTCGTGGTACGGGTCAGGTAGCAGCACATTTGCTCCCGTTCCACCCAAACCTCAGGGTCAAAGCTAAACCAGCGCACATCATCGTCACCCGGTTGGGGTTCTAGGCGATCCACATGGATGGTGCGGCGATCGACCCTGGCTGGCGTCCCAGTTTTCAAGCGGCCGGTTTCAAACCCCAGTTGATTCAGCGTCTCGGTGAGCCCCGTCGCGGCAAATTCCCCCGCCCGTCCCGCAGGCATAGACTTGTTGCCCACCCAAATCACCCCACCCAGGAAGGTGCCGGTGGTCAAAATCACCGCCTTGCACTCAAAGGCAACGCCAAAATAGGTTTGAACGCCGATCACCTCGTCGTTATTCCCCAGCACCAAGTCCGTGACCATACTTTCCCGGATCGTCAGGTTGTCCTGATTCTCCACAATGGTCTTCATCACCGCCGCATATTCACGCTTGTCAGTCTGGGCCCGCAGCGCCCAAACCGCCGGGCCGCGGGAGGAGTTCAGCACCCGTTTCTGGAGATAGGTGCGATCGGCCATTTTGCCAATTTCACCCCCCAGGGCATCGACTTCGTGGGCCAACTGAGATTTGGCCGGGCCACCCACAGCCGGGTTGCAGGGTTGCCAGGCAATCCGATCTAGGTTGAGGGTGAGCAGGAGGGTTTTACAGCCCAGACGAGCGGAAGCCAGGGCCGCTTCACAACCCGCGTGCCCAGCTCCCACCACTACTACTTCAAACGTATCTAAGAATTCAACCGCAGACGCAGGCGTAACCATAATTCAACCCAGACTTAGACCACTACAGTGCCCATACCCAATCCGTCATCCAGGGTCATCGGCTGGGTGACACCAACCCACAACCCCAGCGATCGCTCTCCCATGGGGCTAGCGGTGAGATCAAGCGTTGTGCGACCCAACATGCCCATCGATCAGGCCAGAATCGCTCAGGCCAGAACCAGCTTGAGACAACCAAGGTCTGCGCTTTGATCCAGATTGGATAGAACCACACGTCCTTATATTGTAAGCAGGATCGAGATCGAGGGCGAACTCGCTCAAAGCGCAACATGCCCGAGGGCCAGCCCCGTGACCAACATGCCAAACACCAAAAAGGGTTGGGCGCTAGCTTGATATTTCACATCGTTTTCCAGAGGAGCCCGCAGGAAATACATATCCTGGAAGGTGATTTGGGGAATAATCAGCAGCACCAGCAGCGTGGCATAGAGATTTTGGTGAATGCTAATCAAGTAGGCGGCGACACCTAGTTGGAAGATGTCGATCATCAAGACGCAGATCCAAGCGGCTGTGGTGACGCCAAACATCACCGGTAGCGATTGCAGTCCTAGTTGACGATCGCCCTCCACGCTCTTGAAGTCATTAACAATGGCAATGCCCAGCCCCGATAGACTGTAGAACAAGGTGAGCACCACAATCGTGGGCGTTAGGGTACCAAACAGGGCATGACCCGCACACCAGGGTAGGGCGATGTAGCTTGCGCCTAGGGCATAGTTGCCCAGCCAGCCATTTTTCTTCAGCTTCAGGGGCGGTGCGGAATAGATATAGGACAAAAATGAGCCGCCCGCTGCCAGCGCTGTCAGGATGGGGAAGGTGTGACCTGCCCACAGATCCAGAGCATAGGAGACAGCAATCCCGGCAATCAGCAACACCCAGACTTGGGTGAGCACTTGGGGAATGGAAATGGCACCGGAGGGAATGGGGCGGTAGGGTTCATTGATGGCGTCAATGTCGCGATCGTAGAAGTCGTTGATGGTCTGCGTGTAGCCAGCCAGCAACGGGCCAGACATGAGCATACAGGCTGCAGCCACCAGCACATGTTCTAGACTCCACACATAGCCACCGGAGGAAGCCGCGCCGCAGACCACCCCCCAAATTAGGGGAATCCAAGTAATAGGCTTCATCAACTGCAGGCGGATCTTCCAAATGGAGGTTTCACCCGCGTCGGCTCCTTTCATGCCCAGCAATTGCCGCGCCTTACCGCTGCCGGTAGACTCAGGGGCGATCGCCTCGGGGGTGGGGGTAGGCTGAGGGAGGTCAGAGGGAGATGGATTAGACATAGGTAGCATCTAGCTCGGATGGATAAAGCCGAAACGAATGGGAGTGGATATGGGCCAGGGGCCCTCGTGACGTACCGGTACTAGAAGAGCGTGGTTAACCACCGCTGGGCGTCTAGCCGTAGCATCCTTAACTAGCCTAAAGGACGATCGCTTGAAACAACAGCCTTGCGGATCAAAATCTGCAAGGATTTGGGAAATTCCTCGCTAGGATAAGGCTAGGGTTTCTAAAAGACAAGTTAGGCCTGTTGTTTCATTGCACTGAATCATGTCGGATGCTTCTTCCCTCCGCGATCGCTACTGTGAATTGATTGACCATATTACCAACCTGACTCTCAAGGGCAAAATTCGCTCCAAAGAACAGGTGTATCAGCTTCTCAACGATGGCGTCGAGGGGGGAACCGGTGAACTTTTTGACCGTTGCCTGGGCGATCGCCTGGCAGGAATGCAGCGGCAAACCGAAACCCAAACCGATGAACTCCAGCACGCCAAAGCCCTGCGCAGCCTGCGCGCCCTCAAGACCATTCAAGGTGAGTGGGATCGATGGCAGCAAGACCATCAGGCCGATCGCACCCTAGAGGCGGCGCTACAGTCTATCCTGCAAGCCGAGGGCGATCGCTTACTGGCGTTGCTGATGGCCCTAGATCCTAATCAACCCCAGCCCTTGCGCATGGGGCAATGGCAAGAGCTAGCTCAGCGGTTGACAGAGCAGGCTGAGAATCCTGAGGTCGAGAATCCTCACGCCGGCGGCGGCTTAACGGCCCTAGCCCAAGGCATTCGCCAAGGCATTGAGTCGTGGCAACGAATTGAACCTCATTTAGTCAGTTGGATCTATGACCAAGGGCGATCCCTTGGCTTTGAAGGAGCGGGGCAGCGCGGCCCATGGATGCTGTGGAGCCAGCAGGTCAAACGACCGATCCCCCAAGCGTTATTTGAAACATTGTCCCTAGGGCGATCGCTCTCCGAATGGGCAGAACATCCCACCCAGACCACGGGGCAACACCTAGAGATTCAGGCGGCAGACTGGATCGAACTGGCAATTTTACTGCGTTGTTTGCAGCAGGGATTGGTCACCTGGTTTGACAAACTGGTATACGACTCGAAGGTAGGCGCAAAGCTATCCCGTTCAACCTACCTGGTATTTGCCTTGATCTGGGCCCAGTTGGCCATGGGTCTACAGCGGCAAACCATTCATCCCAACATCAGCCAGATGTTTGCCAAAACCTGCCTGCAGGCGGGTCTGCAGATCCTCCGAGCCTTTGCCCAACGGGATTATTTTCCGCTCTACGGCGGCATTTTTGTGTCCTTTTCCGGGCAATATCTAGCCGACACCCTCAGCTATCTCGACCTACCGCTGCAGCAGGCAGACGGCACCCAGGAAAAGGCGCGCATCCTCACCCTGCTGGGCTATTCGTCCCTCGTGTTGGGGCAGCGCGATCGCGCCCTCGGGTTCTACAACCAAGCCCTAGACATTGCCCAAGCAGCCGGCGATCGCCCCTGCCAAATTGCTGTCCTCAATCACCTCAGCCGTCTCGATGTAGGCAACCAGCAGTATAGCCAAGCCATTGGCCGTGCCCAGCGCGCCTTGATCCTCAGCCGGGAAGCCGGCGATCGCCCCGGTGAAGCCAATGCCCTGGCCAATCTTGGGTTTAGTGAAGTCTTCGAAGCCCAGCAGCGGGAAGAAGCCGACCCCGACTACTACGAATCGGCCATTGATCGCCTGCAGCAGGGTTTGCAGCTAGCAGAACGGTTAGGCGATCGCCAAAGCCAGGCGCTGTGCTTGAGTAGTTTAGGCATTGCCCACGTGGTGATCGAAGCACCCCAGCAAGCGATCGCCTTTCTAGAAGGCGGTATCCATGCCTCTCAATTTACGGGAGATCTATTTTTGCAAGGCACCAATTTGGCCTACCTAGCCGAAGCCCATTACCAGCTCCATCACCTAGAGTCGGCTGTGTATGCCGGAGCCCTAGGCATGTATCTGCTGCACCAAATGGCATCCTCAAGCTGGCGACAACCGGCCGGGTTGTTGCAGATCATTCAAGGCAAGCTAGGGGAAGGGCCCGTGAAGGCAGTCTTAGAACAGCAGCGCTCTAAGCTCATCGCGATCATCGGCGTAGATGGCTATGACTACCTACCGACGCTCATGTCCCAAAATCCACCCCAAGCCTAGGCCGATGCATGTCGACACGTGCACATCTAGGAACTGGCACAGCCCCAGCCCGTCTATAGAAGTAGCCACCGTAGGATCAATATAGTTCAACACAACAGCTCAACGCCGTTGTTTAACGAACAACAAGACCTGCAATAGTTGGGTAGGAGGTGCTAACGATGAAACGCTGGATGAATTGGATGATTATGCCGACGCTGGCTGCTGCAATGGTCAGCGCGATCGCTCCCTCTGCCCAAGCAGATGTGGCCACCCCCCTCAGCAGCCCAGTTACCCGTAGCGGCAACGTCACGGTGAGCGCCAACGGTGCACAGTCTGGAGCCTGCGGCCTTGTTTCAGATCAACCGGTTGAGGTGATTCGGGTCACTGAACCCTTTGCCTCTTTACAGTTCACTGTAGATAGCGATCGCAACGCAACCTTGTGGATTACCGGCAACGGTCAAAACCAATGTCTGTTTGCCGATAGCTTTTCCGATGGACTGATTAGCCTGCCCGGTGTGTGGGATGAAGGAGTCTACAACATCTACGTGGGCAACCGCAATCCTGGCAGCTACACCTACGAACTTACGATTGCTCCGTAGCGACCTAGGCGACATCGACCAAGGCGCTCAACACCGCTCATCATAAAACTTGTCCCTGTCGTAGATGGTTCGCTACGTTACATCTGCGAGACAGTGACCCACTTTGAATGACCAGCAACCCCTCTCCCTGCTTCTATTTTGGAGAGGGGTTTTTCTTTGGAGATGGACTTGCTATAGAGACAGGTCAGTCCCAGAGA
>RECH01000036.1 GCA_007694125.1 Leptolyngbya sp. DLM2.Bin15 | reverse complement strand
TGTGTGAGGAGCGAACCAGCGAGGGCATCGAGACGAAACACGGTCAGTCGTCGGTGCCCTTTCTGTTTTCTAGGAATCCTTAGGATTCCAGCATCCTCACAATAAAAATTTCTCTAGAGCGATCGCCACTCCGTCCTCTTCAACATCGGCGGTTGTCCAATCAGCAAAAGCCTGAACAGCCTCTGGGGCATTGCCCATGGCGATGCCAATCTGTGCATAGTCCAGCATTTCCACATCGTTAAAATTATCGCCAATGGTCATCACCTGGGCGGCAGAAAGTCCCAGCAGTTGCTCAGCCAGGTAGCGCACGGCCACGCCCTTGTTCACTTGAGGATTAGCCGCCTCAAAAAAGGTGGCCACGGACTTGGTGAAATAGAGTTCGGCGGGAGTATAGCGCTGGCGCAGAGAGTCGAGTAAGTGATCAATCAAGGCTGGGTCATGGCTAAGGGCTAGCACCTTGGTGGGATCATCGGTCAGGACACTACGCAGATCACCCACAGGATTAGGCATCACGCCGCTACGTTCGGCATAGGCTTCCGTTTCTGGGGTCATCTCCCGCACATAGAGGCGATCGTTGATATAGAAGTGGATGGAAAGGGGGGTGTGGAGGTCAGACTGGCGTTCCACATCCTCGAAGTAGTCCAGCAATTGTTCGGCCGTATGGCGAGCGACGGGCCAGTGATGATGAACCACACCGGTCTTGGGTTCTTTAACATAAGCGCCTTGGTAAGACAGCAGCGGCAGGGTCGATCCCACGGCTTCGTAAAACCGCAAAGCGGCGCAATACATCCGTCCCGTAGCGATCGCCACTTGAATGCCCTTAGCTTGGACAGCGCGGATCGCCTCTAGGACAGCGGGGCGAATAGTATTGGACTCACCGGAGATCGTCCCGTCGATATCGAGCACGAGCAACCGGATATCGGAGGCATCCGGCAAAGACGATTGCAGATCAGAGGCAAGGACTGACATGGGATTAGGGCACCACCGGCAATAAACTAGCTTCAGTGTAGGGCCATGCCTGGGGGCAACGCGGTGGTTCAACGGTTCAGCTACAGATTTCCTGATGCGAGAGCCGCGACTGCTCCCCATCCCCATGAAGGTGGCTAGATCGTTGGGGGCATTGGGGATAGATTATTGTCACATTTAACTATCCCATAGTGTGGCCCATAGTGTGGTTCAATTGTACTATGCGATCAATTGCAGGTCAAATCTGCTAGCATCCTTCAGGACGACGGTACCAACATCGGTCACAGACAACTTGTATCCGCTCCACCTCTGGTATCTTGGTTTTTTCGAGCAAAGGTTCTATGTCCAGCGATCGCTCCACCCCTCTCTTAATCTTGGTTGATGGTCATTCCCTGGCCTTTCGGTCGTACTATGCCCATGCCAACGGGCGAGACGGTGGTCTCCGCACCTCCACCGGCATTCCCACCAGCGTGAGCTTTGGCTTTCTCAAATCGTTGATCGATATGCTCAAAGCTCAGCAGCCCACCCATGTGGCGATCGCCTTTGACCTGAGCACCCCCACCTTCCGCCACGAAGCCGACGATACCTACAAAGCCGGGCGGGCAGAAACCCCCGATGACTTCATTCCCGATATCGCCAATTTGCAAGAGATCCTAGCGGCGATGAACCTGACGATTGTCACGGCGGCCGGCTATGAAGCAGATGATGTAATTGGCACCCTGGCAACCCAAGGCAAAGAGGCCGGCTACCGGGTGAAAATTCTCAGTGGCGATCGCGATCTCTTTCAGTTGGTATCTGCCGAGCGCAGCGATGAACAAGGCGTGAGCGTGCTGTATTTGAGCAATGCCTTTGCCCGCAATACTCCGGCTGGCGGCACAGAATATGGCCCCACCCAGGTGATGGAAAAATTGGGCGTCACGCCCGAGCAGGTGGTGGACTACAAAGCCCTCTGTGGTGATTCGTCAGACAATATTCCCGGTGTGCGTGGCATTGGGGCAAAAACAGCCGTGAAGCTGCTAGAAGAATTTGGCACCCTAGAACAGGTCTATGCCAACCTCGACCAAATTAAGGGCGCAACTCGCAAGAAGCTGGAAGAAGGACGAGAGGCGGCTCAGCATTCCCAGTTCATGGCCCAGATTCATCTCAACGTACCCATTGACCATGGCTTAGACGACTGCCAACTCACGGGATTTGAGAGCGATCGCATCCGTCCTCTCCTAGAGCGGTTAGAGCTACGCCACATCCTGCGCGATCTGCCTACCCTACAGCTGGTGCTGGGGGGAACCGATGATTTGGCATACCCCGAAGTCAAGGTTGATAGTTCCGATGATCGTCCCACCACCAGTCCCCCAGCGGATGATGGCGATACCTGGTTTTTTAGCGCTGCCGAGACCCAAGAAAGCCAGCAGATCCAGCAGATTGTGGTGTTGCCCCAAGTCATTAGCGCCCCCGCAACCCTCAATGCCCTGATCGATCACCTGAAAACCTGCACGGATCCCGATCGCCCCGTCGCCTGGGATACGGAAACCACCGACTTAGATCCCCGCGTTGCCAAACTGGTGGGCATTGGCTGCTGCTGGGGCGATCGCCCTTCTGATGTGGCCTACATTCCCCTAGGACATACCCAGGGCGATAATTTAGACCTCACTGCAACCCTGAACGCTCTGCGACCCATCTTGGAAGATGCTACCTATCCTAAAGTTCTGCAAAATGCCAAATTCGATCGGCTAATTCTCAAGCATCAAGGCATTAGCTTATCTGGCGTGATCTTTGACACGATGCTGGCGAGCTATGTGATCAATCCAGAGCAGAGTCATAACCTCAGTGATCTCACCCTTCGCTATCTCGATGGCACCGCCCAAAGCTATAAAGATCTCGTTCCTAAAGGGAAAACAATTGCAGATATTGCCATCCAATCGGTGGCTAACTACTGCGGCACCGATGTGCTAACCACGTTTCGCCTCACAGATATTTTGCGATCGCACCTCAAGGAAACGCCGGATCTGGAAACCTTGCTGCGTACCGTAGAAGTGCCCCTAGAATCTGTTCTTGCAGAAATGGAAGACCGAGGCATTCGCATCGATCAAGAGTATCTGCATATTTTTTCCCAACAGCTTGAGCAAGATCTAGCAGCCATCGAACAGCAAGCCTACGAGATAGCTGGATCTCACTTCAACCTCGGCTCTCCCAAGCAGCTCAGCGAACTGTTATTTGAAACCTTAGGACTGAGTACCAAAAAATCTCGCAAAATTAAAACTGGCTATTCCACCGATGCGGCCACATTAGAAAAACTTCAGGGCGACCATCCCATCATCGACTGCATCCTCGAACATCGTACCTTATCCAAGCTTAAATCTACCTACGTGGATGCCCTGCCCGCCCTCGTCAATGCCGATACGCAACGGGTACATACCGACTTCAACCAAGCGATTACCGCCACGGGTCGTCTTTCGTCCTCCCATCCCAACCTGCAAAATATTCCCATCCGTACAGCCTTCAGTCGCAAAATTCGAGCCGCCTTTATCCCCGAACCGGGTTGGATCTTAGCCGCTGCTGACTATTCCCAGATTGAGCTACGCATCCTTGCTCACCTCAGTGGTGAACCAGTGTTAATTGACGCTTACCAAAACCGGCAGGATGTTCATACCCTAACGGCACAACTGCTGCTAGAGAAAGAGACGATTTCATCTGAAGAACGGCGGTTAGGTAAAATCATTAACTTCGGCGTCATCTACGGTATGGGAGCGACCCGCTTTGCCCGTGAGGCAGGAGTGAGCCGTACGGAAGCGAAATTATTTATCGATCGCTTCAACGATCGCTATCCTTTGGTCTTTGCCTACCTGCAACAAATGCAGCAAGAAGCGATCGCCCATGGCTATGTGAAAACGATCCTGGGACGACGGCGCTACTTCAACTTTGATCATCGCCACCTGAAAGACCTACGGGGCAGTGATCCTAGCACCATCGATCTCAATCGCATCAAGTCACCCGGCATGTATGATGCCCAACAGCTTCGAGCAGCCGCCAATGCCCCGATTCAAGGATCAAGTGCAGATATTATTAAAATCGCCATGGTGCGGCTCCATGACTATCTAAAGCCCTATCAAACCCAGATGCTGCTGCAGGTGCATGACGAACTGGTGTTTGAAGTGCCGCCCCAGGAATGGGAGGAGGTGTCGCCCCAGATCCAGAGCATTATGGAGTCGGCCGTGGATCTGAAGGTGCCGCTGGTGGCGGAGATTCGCTCTGGGAAAAACTGGATGGAGGCGAAGTAGGGCAATCCTAGGCACAGTCAACAGTCAAAAGAGCGATCGCTTCCCTGTCTATCATGAGTCAAGCGATCGCTCTTTGATAGCAACTCCCATAACCTTAACTCGACCACCAAAGGGTAGAGCTGCTGCCTGATAGATTGTCCTAGCAGGTCGCCGATCCTCTGGAAAGATCTCAGCATATAGTTGGTTAACATCTGCCACGTCATCCAGATCAGCAAAGGCAATATCAATAAAGGTGATATCGTCTACTGAGAAATCCGCAGCTCGAACGGCCGCGAACAGGTTATCAAAAGCCCGCTTAGCCTCATCGCGAACGGTACCTGGAACATAGTCACCAGACTCGTTAATAGAAAGCTGACCACTAAGATAACAGATATTATCTACAACAACAGCATGGCTAATAGGTGAAGACCACTGCGGTAAGCCATCACCCTTCACAATAAATTTGCGCATTGTTTTCCTGCTTGAAAAATGCTGGATAGAGACCCATCATACACTGGCATATGGTTCTGTTGTGTGAATAG
>RECH01000381.1 GCA_007694125.1 Leptolyngbya sp. DLM2.Bin15 | reverse complement strand
AAGGCGAATCCAGAAGGGTAATATTAAGCTTATTCAGAACCTCCAAATGTTCTAGTAAGTGATCTTTGTCTGCATCCACGGGATAGACATCCCGTAGCATCCGGGATGCAAAAGTACGCCCAATCACACTGGCTACTTTGACCATTAGTTGTTGTGCAGGCGTGAGCCGATCAATCCGGCTAGTAATCGTGCCCTCAATTGTATCGGGAAGGTTCAGGAAACTCAGATCTTTCATCAGAGGGTTGAGGCGGCATTGTTCAGTGGCAATTGTGAATACCCCTGCATCCCGCAGTGCGTAGGCAAGTTCTTCGCTAAAGAAGGGATGTCCCTGAGCTTTCGACAGAATCAGATCTGCCACCGGATTGGGCAATTCATTGACCCCCAATCGTTGACATACCAGAGCCAGAGTATCTTTGGTTGTGAGGCTGTTGAGTTCTAAATACTGAGTAGATGGTGCGGCTAACAATTGGCTATACTCTGGCGGTAATGGCTCACTCAAGGGTCGAGTGATGACCACCAGACATAACGGTTTCACCCGCTGACTAACCTGACCTAAAAGTGTCCAAGATGCTGTATCTAACCACTGGGCATCTTCAATAACCAAAACCGCCCGGGATTGGTTTAAGTGCATTTGCAACAGCCGGACGCAAAACTCGCGGGTTTTGTCAGCTCGACTATCTCCAGATAACACGGCTGTTGTGGCTGTATCAGGGAGATTAAGGGGGAAAATTGGGTTGAGCAAGGGAGCCAGGTCTGCGGTTTCTGGGGAGCTTTGGAGAAAGTGGAGAAGGCGTTGCTGTTCATCCAATGCCAACCCGTCTATCCTGTCAGTTCCGTTGGGCAACACTTGCTGAAACAATTGTCGCAAAACGGATCGCCAAGCATAATAAGGAGCAGACTTTTCAATTGCATCGCCAGCTCCCGTGAGGCACATCCAACCCAGTGCTTCGGCTTGTTCCAGAAAATAGTCGGCTAGTGTGGATTTGCCAATTCCAGCCTCGCCCTCCACAATAAAGATGCTGCTTTCCTGCTCCTGAAAACGCTGTAAGCCTTGGCGCAGGATTTCCTTTTCCTGTTGTCGCCCAACCATCATGGTGGAGGTTTTCTTGATATCCTGGCGTGCGCGAATTGTTTGGCGGGGGGCGAAGGACGCAATGTTTTTCCCAAATCCTTTGAGAAATTGGGGAGGAAGGGCATCAAACTCAATCCGCCGCTCTGTAGCCTGCTTGGTAGCTACACTGCAAAGGATGGTGTTGGGAGCAGCGGACTGCATCAACCGAGCCGCCAGGTTTACAACGTCTCCCATCACAGTATATTCCCGCCGAATGTCATTGCCAATGGGTCCACAAAAGACTTGCCCTGTGGTGATACCAATGGCACTCGTAAGTAGGTTTTCTTGCAAATGCTTTTGGATTTCCAGTGCCACGCTGACTCCCCGAATCGCATCGTCTTCGTGGGAAAAGGCAGGCAAACCGAAGGCAGCCAGCAGCGTTGTACCTTTATCATCTACTCCCAAGCTCACGATGTTGCCTTCGTAGCGATACAGAATGCTTTGCAAGGGGTAAACCATGGTTTGCATTTGTTCCACACTGTCAGCAGAGTCGTAGTCTAAGCCCATGATTTTGATGAATAGAATGGTCACGTGACGGAATTCGGCTAGCCAATTGATTTGCCCAGCTTCGATCCGCTTATGAATGGCACGGGAAATATAGGCTTTGAGATAGGGAATAGATGGGTTGGGAAGCGTTGGTTTACTCAAACAACGAGCGGAAGGAGCGGAATGCAGGGATTGCAATGTGACATAACCCTGCTCTAGAGGTTGGGTGGTGACGTAGGGCTGAACCAGAGCCCAGGCTTTTGAGGATAAAACAATATTTCCTGGAAGGTTTTGGCGATCGCCATCTTGAATGGAGAGAACGGCTTCCCCTCCTAGACAAAAGAGCCAGCGCTTTTCTACCCCTCCTACATGTAGAGCCGTGGCATTACCCGCTGCAATACTCACTTTGAGGGACAATTGGCAATCTGAGGTGGCTTGGTAGTTGTTCAACGCTTGCTGGACAGCGTGGGCACAATGTACAGCTTGCAGAGTAGCATTAGATAGGGTTTCGGGAGAGGCTACCCAACAAGCCAGCAGTGCATCTCCGGCAAAACGCACTACATCTCCGTTGTGATTGGTGATAAGGGTTACGAGTTGACCGAAGTAGTCATTGAGCAGGCGAGTCAGTTCTTCGGCTCCTTCGGCTCCTTGCTGGGCAAATTTTTTGGTGAGGGGGGTGAATCCGGAGATATCGGCGAAAAGGAGAGCAACTGAAAGGCGATCTCCATAGGGCTTTTCCAGGTGCGAGTTAGTAGCAAGGCGCAGAATCGTCAGACGAGGGACATAGCTGGTCAGAAAGCCGAGTAACTGAGACTCATTCATAGGGTGTTTCAGGGGAAGAACTATCCTCGGATCTGGTGTACGGAAAAGAAGAATAAAAGGCATACCCCGCCAGTTGAAAATACACTGGCGAAGGAATACACTATGATTCAAGGTAATGTAATTTTACTTAAAACACCCAAAACTTTAGAAAGTTTCACCGACACTTTGACTGCTGCACTGTAACAAAGAACACACAAACTGATTGCCCAGGCGGTGGAGGCGGAATTGGCAGGTTTTCTGACTCAACACAAGAATCTCAAAGATGAACAGGGGTGGCAATCGGGGGGTACGCAACGCGGGTACACAGAACCGCTAACATCCTCGACAAACTGCCCAAAAGTCAGCAATCTCAGGCAAAATCTGCCCTGCAAGAAATCTACCTGACCGCCCAGCCTGAGACAGCATTGACTAACCCTAGAATCGAGCGACTTGATAGTCTTGGCGGTAAGCAAGAAATCGTTCCAGACCCTGTCAATAAACCGGCGGAGAATCAGCCGTTCAGTTGCTTAGGGTAAAAACTATCTGAAAACAGAAATCCTGCTCCTTCTTGCTCAGTTGAGATGTGCTCAACACCTGCTGGCTAACTATTGTTTATACTGAACTTCTCTTCTTTGATCCGCATAACATCCCCTACAAAGATGATTAGCCAGACCATAACTGAATATCACCTCCTCCAGAGAGAATTGTGCTTAAAAATGTCCGCATAACTCGGCTGCTTAGGGTGTTATACAAACCTTGATTCAGTCTATATACCCATATAAGGTGATTATGCCAATTAGATGCTTGATAACACTCCGGCTAGGGTAGTTATGCATACTAGGCTCTGTTTTAAAACCTGCTAAACCCCTTGACTTTCGTACGAGAGAATCAGAGTTTGGATGAGTTTTAAAACACGCCCTAGTGTCTGTAGAGTAAGCCCATGTCAGGGTGTTATGCAGCTATCTTCAAACAATCTTCACAATCAGCATCAGTCCAGCAGACGGCGCGTCTAGAGGTTGAATCTGCTCAAGGTGGATGGGCGGCAAAACATCAAACTTCGGATCGGTGAATCGCCATTTTAGAGCAAATTCCCCCATCGGGATTGTAGTGAGTCTGTCAGCAAAGATAGTGTTCATTGTCTTAGCCACAGAACGTTCCGGCTGTGCGACTGCACACAATCTTCGCTGTGAATCAAAATCTTTCAGCAGTCCGCTCCAAGCAAATTGTTAGCCCTTTCGCTAGCTCTATTGCCTTGTCTACAATTCGGAGGCTGAAAGCCGTCCTTCAACTGGTTCATACTCATCTTCTAACAACCACGTTTGAGCTTCATTATAAGTTGCGCTGCTGAAAACAACTTTATAGTTCTCGGCTGGATCATGTACACGACAATTCCCGGCTGGATTACCTAGCAACAGCAGGACATAAGGAGGAGACAGCATCGGATCTATCCAGACTTCAACAAAGCTCCATTCACTCTTAACTGGGTCGAGTGCGGGGGATGATATGGTATCGATTTTCTGCATCAATTTTCACCTCTCCATAAAATAACGGAGTACTGGAGCCATCTTCAGGGTTGATTCAATAACCGATTGATTCAGTAAAAAATAAGCCATATCGTTCGTATCCTCGAATTACCCCTGTAAACTCTCCTCTTTCAATGATGGCTTGAGCAACTCTCTCCATTGTCGCTGCATTATTGAAAACGTGTGCTGATCTGCCCCGTCTCAGTAATCGCTGTACTTGTGGTGTTTCAGGTAGATGCTTTGCGATATGTCTGGGATCAAGAATAATTTCACGGTCAATACCACTCATGAACCTGCCAAATTGAATTTTCTGAGCATATCACGCTAATAGCGTCAACCTTGCCCAAACTTGCATCTAAACCATGAATTCACGATGTGGATACTGACAAGCAACCTCTCAACTACTGCCCTAACCGGGGGCTAGAGGGCTAACTATTGTTTATGCTGAACTTCCCTCCTTTGATCTGCATAACACCCCCTACAAGGATGATGAGCCAGACCCCAACTGAATATCACCTCCTCTAGAAAGGATGGTGCTTAAAAATGTCCGCATAACTCGCCTGCTTAGGGTGTTATACAGACCTTGATTCAGTCTATATACTCATATAGGGTGATTATGTCGATTGGATGCTTGATAACACTCCGGTTAGGGTAGTTATGCAGACTAGTGTCGGTATAGTAGGCTTTATCGGTAATTAGTTGCTCGACATCCAAATGGATGTAGTAACCATAAGATCGATCGGTTTCGGGCTAAGAATTGATTGCTTTTTCTAATTCCGATTAAGTCTAGTAGGTTCATGTCAGGGTGTGATGCAGCTATCTTCAAACAATCTTCACGATCA
>RECH01000087.1 GCA_007694125.1 Leptolyngbya sp. DLM2.Bin15 | reverse complement strand
TACCTGCTGGAGATCTTGCACCAATGGGGGCAGATTGATCTAACCTGGGAACACTAGGGCTGGGTAGCACCGCTGCCTAGACTGCCCTATTGCTTGTGCCCTTGATTTTATGATGCGATCTTCAAACTCAGCGCCGCCCTCGCCCCAAGCCGCCCAAGTGCGCCAGACTCGTGAGCAGTTTGTGTCGCCAGAGGATTACCTGTCCTACGAATTGGGAAAAGCTGTCCAAGAGTTGCCGCCGCTCTACACGCGGTTACTGGCGGGTAGTTTAACGGTGCTGGTCTTGGGGGCGATCGCTTGGGCCCATTTCAGTGAAGTGGATGAAGTGGCGATCGCTCCCGGTGAGTTGATTCCGTCGATGCAGGTGCGACCCGTGCGGGCCCTGGAAGGCGGCGTGATCAGCAGCATCAATGTTGAAGAGGGCGATCGGGTGGAAACGGGAGATATTTTGCTGGAGAAAGATCCCGATCTCAATCAGTCTGAGGTCGATCGATTGCAGCAGGCGGCGGCGTTGGTGCGTCAAGATCTAGCCCGCCTAGAGGCAGAACGGAGCGGCAATGTGACCACGGGGGTGTCGCTGCAGGATCAATTGCTGGATGCGCGCCTACAGGAGTTTGATACCCGCCGTAATTCAGCGATCGCCGAGGCAGCCCGTCAAGAATCTACCATTACCGAAGCGCGATCGCGGTTGGCCCGGCTGCAGGGCAATTTGGAGAATGCCTATCAGTTTCTAGAGAATGCTGAACGGCGGGAAGCCAGCCTGCGGGAACTGGTGGGCGATGCCATCCCTCGCTTTGATTACCTAGAAGCCATCGATCGCCTCACCCAAGCCCAGGATCAGGTGTCGTCCATTGAGCGGGAAATTGAAGGACAGCAGCAGGTGATTGTCCAGGCAGAGGCGGCGTTCCAGTCTGCCCAAAGTGCGATCGAACAAATTACGTCCGAGCGCCGCAGTGAAATTTTGGGCCAGCTCACCCGCCGTCAGGAGGAATTGTCGAACATTGAGGGGCAGCTCAACCTTGCGGAAATTCGCAGCGGTGGCGATGTCGTGCGGGCTCCGGTGACGGGGCGGGTATACAACATTCAAGTCACCCTAGCGGAAGGAACCGTCGCACCGGGGGAAGAACTCCTGTCGATTTTGCCCGATGGGGATAACCTCTGGTTAGAGGTGAAGGTGCTGAACCGCGATATTGGCTTCATTGCCGAAGGAATGCGGGCGAAGGTCAAGGTGGCAACGTTTCCATTCCAAGAGTTTGGCGTAATTGAGGGTGAAGTGGTGCGCATCAGCCCCAATGCCACGTTGGATCAAGATTTGGGGCTAGTGTATATGGCACAAATCCGCCTCAATCAATCCGCCGTTGCGGTGCGGGGAACCTTGGTGCCCTTAGCGCCAGGCATGGCGGCGACGGCGGAAATTGTTACCCGTCAAAAGTCGGTGCTGACCTTCTTGCTGGAACCGATTACTCGCCGCTTTGATGAAGCCTTCTCGGTGCGCTAGGGCAGGTGGTCGGGTGTTGCTTGCCAGGCGGGATCCGAACAGGTGAAGCTATGGCACTGGGCGATCGCTCGCCATTCTCGCAGGGCAATGGGCGGCGCTTTCAGTTCCACCAGGGTGCCATCGCGGGTGGGAATCACCAGCCACTGAGGACTATCGCTTTGCAGGGCCGCCAGGGCCGCGGTCAGCCGATATTGTCCGACATTCGTGCCAGGACGGCCTTGGGTAAACAGTTCATCGATGGCGCTAGGGGCCTGATGGGTTTGCCCGATGGTATCCCGCAGGATCAGCGGCTGGTCTTGATCAATATCGACGGTGCCAGGAAAGCTCACGAGCCGCAGGTAGAGAAGCGTTTCGTCGTGGGGGGTGACTCGCTTGAAGGCGATCGCTTGCCAGGTATGGCGATCGCGATCCCGTAGGGTTTGGCGAGACTGGTAGAGCATCTGGGTGGGGGTTTCCAGATGGGTGCGAACGTCAGCCCTGGCCGGTGTGCCAATGCCAAGGGTCAGCGTCAGGACAAGCAGTAGGACAGCGATCGCCCTTACCCATCGATTGAGCCGGGCATGGGGAAAACGGATAGTCAACAGCATGAGGCACCAGGTAATCCTATGGACACCATATCTGGCCGTACCGATTCTGTCATCCATGACGGGCATTAGAACAGATGCAGGGTTTGGCTAGCCTGCACCAGCCCCGGCACCGCCTCCGCAGCCCAGGTACCCTCCGCCCGCCGTCCTTGCCGCAGAATGATGTGGAGTTCATAGGCATGGGGATAGCCCTCGGCTTCCAACCAAAGGCGATCGCTTTCCACGTCGCAGCAAATCCGCTCCTCATCCATCAGCTCATGGCTCATCTGCTCAAGGGTCTCAGCCAATTGCAGCACCAGCCGACAAAAATCCTGCCATTCCTCACGGGTGAGTTCCATCGCCCAACCGGCACCGCCCACAAGGCCAACAAACGGCTCTGATGCTGGATTCCAGCCTAGCCGCCAGCCATCTCCTTCTTTAACCTGTCGCGTCGATGTACTGCTGTCCATATCAGTTGCACGCTGGTTGCCTAACACAACGTGTCAAAGAGGTTGACCTTAGGGGGCTAAAAGCTGAGCGTCGCCCGGTTGGGGTAGGGGTGGCAGACTGGAGGGTGGCGGTGCCGTTGGGGTGCTTGGCGTGCTGGAGGTGGGACTGGAAAGATCGTGGATGGGCGTAGCTTGCAGATTGCTGATGTAGCTTGGATTGAAGAGGAGAACTAAAACTTCAACCAGCTCATCTCGCTGAGCGCGGCTGAGATCTACAATCGCCTGGCGATCGCCCTCCAGGGGATTCTCATTCAGAGTAGTGGCACCGGGGTAGGTGCCAGTGTCAATCCACTCATTCACCCCTAAATAATCTGCCAGGGTGAGTTTCCAATCCAGCCGAAAAAGGGGCGATCGCCGCCGAATATTGACGTGGTATTGCACAATCCGACCCACGAGGGTATTGTCTGTGGCCACCTCCCCCGTAGCGCGACTGATGTAGTGGTTTTCGAAGGGTAGAGTCGGTAGCGCTTGATAAATGGTGCGCCACGTCGTATCGGCGGTGTTGGCCGTTCCGGGCGTGACGCTTCGTCCCGACGTTTGGGCAATGGGCAACGGCTGGGCAGGTTGGGCAACGCCTAGCTTAGGCATGGTCAGCATGGGTAGAACCACCAAAGCTAACCCCAAAACCGCCCACAGAAACAGCCTGAAGCGTCGTAGTGTGAGCATCAGGCGCTGTTTTAACGTCAGAATCATAGGTGTCTTACCGTCAACGCTATTCGTCGCCAATAATTTCTGGCTGAGTGAGTTCATCCGACATTTCAATGATGGCGCGGATCACCGGCTTCATCTTAGGATCGTCCAAATTTTCAAAGTCTTCATAGCGGCGGCGCTGAGCCCGGCTGGCCACCTGAACGGTGATGCGATACCGATTGGAAGCGGCACTGACTAAATCTTCGGCCCGACGCATGAGTTGGGCATTATCCACAGTGGAACGCTTCAGCATAGAAAATCCCAGTTTTTTTGAACATTCATCCTAGTTTAGCAAGACTTAGGGTTTCGTTCATGTAAAGTTTGGCATACAGGTGGACGGATCCATGCAATGCTATGCGTATAAAGCATTATGGGGCGATCGCATCCTGGCAAATTTCCCTGGTTCTCGAAGATTTATGCCAGGGGGTTTACAAAAATCCACAGATCCACAAAGAATGAGACACAGGATGTAGTACTTTTAGGTACTTTAGTAACACTATCCTTCGTTTTGGCTCTAGCGCCTTTGGTTCATCAACTGTCCATCACGACGCTCTACAACTGCTATTTTCTATGCAAACACTGGTGAATCCTTCTCAATCGCGATCGCCGCTCATGCAAGCCCAGCACTCCCTGCGAGTGGTGGCTCTAGGAGACAGTCTCATTTATGGATATGGCGATCTAGAAGGAGGAGGATGGGTGGAGCGACTGCGGCGCAGTTGGATGCATCCGGCTAGTCCTGGCCATGCCCTCTATAACTTGGGCATTCGCGGCGACGGCGTCTTGCAAGTCAGCGATCGCCTAGAATCAGAGTTTCGCTATCGGGGAGAACTGCGCAATAAGGTACCTGATGCCATCATCCTATCGGTGGGCGTGAACGACTCTGCCCGTCTCGGAAAACCTGATGGACGTAACTTTACAGATTTAACGCAATTCTCCGAAACCCTAGAAAGTTTACTAGACCGTGCACAGCGTCTTTGCCCGGTTTTATTTGTGGGAATGCCACCCGTGAATGGGCTATCCATGCCTTTCTCTGGCTGTTTGTACTATAACCATGATGATCAAGCTCGCTATAAAGCAGTCACGCAAGATGCTTGTCATGACAGGGACATTCCTTATCTAGATATTTTTGACCTGTGGCTTTCACGGGGAGAACAATGGTGGATGTCTCGCCTTGGCCCCGATGGTCTCCATCCCAACACGGCTGGATATGAAGCCCTTCTGCAAGATGTCCTGAACTGGTACCCGATGATTCATTGGCTCAACCGATCCTTGGCAACATCCTAGGACGCATCATCGCTGATGGTTGTCGAGTCTAGGTAAGATGCAAAACTTGTCAGCAGATGAATGCGATGACGCCATAGCAGATATAATCAATAGTCGCAGTCTTACAAGAACATCATCTAGTTGGTTGGACATGTAAGGTTAGTTACGTCCAGTGAGCCTGATGATGATCTGAAGCTGTTCGAATCGTCTGGCAAGCTTGCTGAATCATCTGTCTCAACCAAAGATTGGCAGCGTCGCGATCGCTCAGCC
>RECH01000130.1 GCA_007694125.1 Leptolyngbya sp. DLM2.Bin15 | reverse complement strand
CAACCTCACCCCCCTTATTGACAATATGTTAGGGTCATCAAAAGGTTGATGCGTCAGCTACAAAGCGCTTCCGCAGTAGGTTTTAGAAAAATCGGGATGACTGGATTCGAACCAGCGGCCCCTTCGTCCCGAACGAAGTGCGCTACCAAGCTGCGCCACATCCCGTCGTTAGCACTGAGACATTATAACCTAAGCTGAGATTCTCCGCAGGGGATCTGCAAAACTCAGGAGACTGTTGGTAAAATGAGGGTCTTGGTAAGAATCAGTAGGTCGTGAACGTGACAGTAAAGCCAGAATGGTTACGGGTGAAAGCGCCCCAGTGGCAACGGGTTGGCAGTGTCAAAGACACGCTCCGTGATCTAGGGCTGAATACGGTTTGTGAAGAAGCCTCCTGCCCCAACATTGGCGAATGCTTCCATCACGGTACCGCCACGTTTTTGATCATGGGCCCCGCCTGCACCCGTGCTTGCCCCTACTGTGACATTGACTTTGAAAAAAAGCCCCAGGCCTTAGATCCCACCGAGCCGACACGTCTAGCTGAAGCGGTGAGACGTTTAGGGCTCAACCATGTGGTGATTACCTCGGTGAATCGGGATGATCTGCCCGACGGCGGTGCTTCGCAGTTTATCGGCTGCATTGAAGCGGTGCGGGCTTTGTCGCCTAAAACCACCATTGAAGTTTTAATCCCTGACTTGTGCGGCAACTGGGATGCTCTGGCGACGCTGCTGTCTGCCCGTCCAGAGGTGCTGAACCACAATACCGAAACCATTCCCCGCCTCTATCGCCGGGTGCGTCCTCAGGGCGACTACGATCGCTCCCTTGATCTATTGCGGCGATCGCGGCAGATAGCCCCATGGCTCTACACCAAGTCTGGGATTATGGTGGGTCTGGGGGAAACCGATGAAGAGGTGCGGCAGGTGATGCGCGACCTGCGATCGGTGGACTGCGACATTTTGACGATTGGGCAATACCTCCAGCCCAGCCAAAAGCACCTTGGCGTGCAGGACTTTGTCACCCCAGAGCAATTTGATGCCTGGCGTGAGTTTGGCGAGAGCATTGGTTTCTTGCAGGTGGTATCCTCGCCGCTCACCCGCAGTTCCTACCATGCCGAGCAGGTGCAGGCCCTGATGAAGCTCTATCCGCGTGCTGGTGGTGTAGCTGGGGCGATCGCTGATTAATCGCTTGAAGTAGACGCTGATGGGTAGACGACCTACCTGAGGGATGGGGCAGGACAACTACCCCGTCTTGGGATGCTTCGCGCTAGGACGTAGGCAAGGGTTCGTCCAGCTCAATGGGAACGTTGACGTTAAACATTGTCCAACCGTCTACACTTTCCACCGCGATCGCTCCATTGATTTGATGAACGAGCTTTTTCACGAGGGCCAGCCCTAGGCCTGTCCCCCCCTGTTTCCAGGGATCGGCGTAGGGCACGCGGTAAAACTTCTCAAAAATATGGGGAATCTCCTTGCTGGGGATTTCGGCCTGGTTGCGCACCGTGAACACTAAACGGGGCTGGGGCGGGGTACCGTTATGGGCTTCCGTGGAGGCTAGGGTCACCTGGAGGGCGATCGCTCCTTCTGAGGGCGTATATTTACAAGCATTGTTCAACAGCTCCGCCAAAATCCGCCGCAGAATGGTGCCATCGGAAAGAATGGCCGGCAAAGCCGAGGCGCAGTCTACCGATAGCAGTTGCTTGCGGTTCACCACCCGTGACTGGAAGGGGGCAACCACTTCCGGCAGCCAAACGGCCAGGTCAATCCACTGCACCTCAATGGGGTAAGAGGCAATCTCAAGGCGTTGGAGATCCAGCAAATCATCGATCAGCTCTGCCTCCCGCGCCGCTTCCGATTCCAAAATTTCAAAATATCGCTGCCGCCGACTCTCATCCACATTTTGGCGCAGCATATGCACCGCCATCCTCACATTGGAAATGGGAGTACGCAGTTCATGGGACACCGTACTCAGAAATTCATCCTTGAGGCGGTTGAGCTTTTCTAGCTCCTCAACCTGAGCTTGGGCGGTTTGGTAAAGACGAGCCTGGCGAATAGCGATCGCACATTGATTGGCCACCTGCTGCACCATGCGAATCTCAAATTCGTTGAACACATAGTCTTTGTGGTGAATCAGCCATAGATCACCCAACACCTGCTGATCGCCAGCACCAGGCGAGTGGGTATCCACAAAAATGGGACAGGCTAACAAGGCCACATGCCCCCGCTCTGGGTTGGGCATGAGGGAACAAAACTGGAAATAATGGCCGCGCCGTAGCTGGCGATAGATTTCAGGAAACCGATCCATCTGGGCCACCTTGCCGCGAGAGGTGGGCACCGAGTCAATATACTCGTAGCAAACCGTGGAGGTACCCTGCTCTAGGTCATACAGCGATGCATTGCAGCCCCCTAGCCCTAACACCAGCGTCAGCTCCTGCACCGCCGTTTGTAGGATATGCCCTTCATCCAAGGAATCTCGCACCCGATCGGTAATGCGCTTCAGCATCGACTCAAAGTCAAGGGAACGCTGCACTTCCTCCGTCCGTTGCCGTACCTGTTGTTCAAGATCGGCATTCAGTTGCTGCGCCTGTTCATAAAACAACTCTAGCTCCCCATTACGACGCTGCATCGCATGACAGGTTTGTTCTAGGGTAGTCAACGAGGATGACAAGGCTGCCACCAAATCTGCCAGGGACGGGCTACCAGACTCTAGGTAGTCGCTGAGTCCATCTTCAAGGTTTTTGAACGAAATTTTGGCGGTCTCAAAGTGTTGTTGGAGCCGACTGTTCATCACGCTACCCTCATTGATGTGACTCGGCTGGGGTCCTCAATCCACCCAGGGATGGCTTGACCATGAGAGATGAGCTCTACCAAGTAGCCTGCCAATTGTTGTTCAAACGGCAAGACCTTATGAAAAGAATAGAGATGACACAGATTATGTACGAAGGACATACGTCTCGAATGCAGCGTGACAGATGGTGATCAATGGAGATAGTTAAAGGGGATAAAAAGTAACTGCGATTGGGAGTAGCTCATCCAGGCTATGACTAACAATTCATATCCTGTCTAGATGGACAAACAACAGGACATGTCTTCATCTCACTAGGCAAGCACCCTATCGTTATCAACAACTTCTGACATGGAATCGATGCAACCGAATTCAGCAATGTCTTCTACTATGGATCAGATTTGATCGCAATCATTCAGAATTTACGTGAAGCTCCTATGAAGAAAGCTTACGCCGAAAAACTAATCATGGCCTAGGGATGATGGTGTGATTCTAGCGACTATTTCAACGCTGCGTTGAGAGGATGTTTAAAACCCTTTAAAACATTGCCTTGGTAACATGTTGGGTAGACTTAATTCCCGTGGGGCATGTCTGGGCTAGAACACCAAGGAGGATGGTAGGGGTGAGCTGCAGCCATGGGATTTCAGGGGATGGGGAATATACTCAGACAAACCGATCGGGCACCCTTGCACTATCCAATTCTGGAGCACCCAGAACAAAACCGGAAAGGCGATCGCCCTCCCGGTTAGATGTCCCTGAATGAGAAGAATCTGATTTGAGATGCTGACGCAGGTTTTGCAACTGTTTGCGTCGCTGCCGTTGTCGCGCGGATCCGCCTCGCCCCTTGGTATTGCGTCCAGGTTTCCGAGGAGATTCCCATCGCTTGAGTCGCTGACCCATGGGTGTCCTCCTTGTGGTTGTATGATTCGTCCATCCTAAGGCTCATCAGTAGGCGAGCGATCGCCCCACACTCACCTTAGATGGTTACCTCTATTCTACTGATTGTATTGTATGGGCAGAGGGAGACTCGAACTCCCACGACCGAAGTCGCCACATTTTGAGTGTGGTGCGTCTACCAATTTCGCCATCCGCCCTTAGTAGCTTGATCATCATAGCGCATTAAACGCCGTTCGAGAAGATCTGAATAGGTTTGAGTTTGGGCCCATTGATCAATTTCCCTGGCTCGCAGGACAGGTAGGGGATGGGTGAGCTGGCTGGTCTGCGCTTCTTTCAGCAGTTGCCCTAGGTCGCTCTGGCTCATCTGGTCGTAGGAGCGCGCCTGATCTAAAAAGGCGTCGAGGTTGAGCAAAGGGGCCAGGGCAGGAGAACCGCCCGTGAGTTTCATCAACACCGACGCCACCACCCGTGGATCTTGGGACACCAAAAGGGCCGCGCGATCGCAGGTGAATTCAGCACAGCGCACCCATTCCATCATCTGAGTTTGGAGGCTCTGGGCTAGCAGGGTGCCCCAGGGCGCAAACTGTCCTGCCGCCAACACCACCAGGTTGGCCAAGGTTAGGTACACGCCATGCTCACATTTCAGATGTCCAAGTTCATGGGCAATCACGGCCTGCAGTTCTTCTGGGGTGAGCAGATCCACAAGGGACGTATGCACCACAATGAAGGGCTGCTTACCGCGCATGGCCAGGGTGTAGGCGTTGGGGGCTGGATTTTGGCGAATGTAGAGCTGGGGTTGTTCGAGATCTAGCACCTGGCAGGCTTCAACCAAGAGCTTGTGGATGTCGGGCAGTTGGCGATCGCTCACCAAGATGCCAGAGGCAATATTTTCGAGATAGAAAAATTGTTCTGCAACGCTGCCCAAGAGGTTGCGAACCACGAGGTCGAGGGCGGGAATTTGCTGGAGCGATCGGGTCGCCTGTAAGTCTAGAGGATGGCGAAAGTGCTCAGACTTGAGCCCGTGGAGAAAAACTTTTTGATCAGCCATAAATTCCGTCAACCCTCATGAACCTCAAAACATGGCCGCTTTGGCCAAACACCTCTGTATTCTATCGTGTTCAATTTTGGGGATGGGGGAGATG
>RECH01000037.1 GCA_007694125.1 Leptolyngbya sp. DLM2.Bin15 | reverse complement strand
GGTGGTGCAGCGGCCGCAGGCGCAGCAGCTCGGGTGAAAAATCTGGGTTGAGCAGCGGGGGCCGGGGCCGGAGCTGGCTCTGGCTGAGCGCTACCCGTTCCCCAAACCGCTTGCCGGAGGTCAGCACAGTAGGCGGCTAGCTCGGTGCGGAAGGCAGCAAATTCATGGAATAGCGCATCCACATCGGCGAGACGTAGCTCACGACTGGTGTTGAGCATGGTCTGTACCGCTTGAGCGCGATCGCCCCGCATCACCTCTAGCTCTGCTAAGTAGCACTGCACATCGGACTGCAGCGCCGTTACATAGGCAGAAAGATCAGCCCGCAGTTGATCGCGGTTTTGGGCGCGGGTCTGCTGCATGGCTTCCAACATCGCAGCAACGGTATTGCTCAGTTGTCCACGAAACTCCGACAGAAACCGCTTGAGTTCTTCGGCCTGCAACAGGCGATTGCTTGCCGTCTGAGACAGAAATTCTGCCGTCTGCCGCTGCAGCGCTTGAGTAAAGTTATGTAGCTCTTGGAAAAGTTGCTGCGCTTGAAGCTGGCGCTGCTGACTGGCCTGGGCTAGAAACGTTTGGGTTTCTTGCTGAAGCTGAAGCTGGAAGAGACTGAGGTCTTGACGGAGTTGAGCCGCTTGGGTTTGGCGATCGCTTTGAAATGTATCCAGGGTTTGCCGAACATCTTGCCGCCGTTGGGCTAACTCTTGCTGACGTCTTTGCCGTAGCTCTAACCACGAATCTCGCAACGAATTCATGGGATGATTCTCCTACAGGATGGGAAAGGATAGCTCAAACTAAAGTCAGAACTTATACTGCTGAAACGTCATTTTTAAGCGAGAACCTGATTATTAAAACTAAATGTCATCCCGTGACATGGGGCAGAGCGAATCGCTGAAATGACAGACATGATGGGACAGCGCATAAGCCTCTGAGGCTAAAAAGAAGATGAGGGGATGCCGATAGGAAAACCAATGCATCCGTTGGGCAACCCCTCAATCGTAAGTTAGGCTGTCCGAGTGACGAACAGCGGTTTAGATCTAGGCAGGAACAGCGGCTTGAGAGGTCAGACCGACGGCTTCAGCATACTTCAGGTAGGTTTCAACCGAAGCAATCACAACCCGGGCTTCAATTGCCAGCAGTTCAATACCCACCAAGGACACACGAACCCAAGCATCAATCACGATCCCTTTGTCGAGGATACGGTCGATTACTTCAGCCAAGCTAGAGGAGGAGTTTACCTTTTCAACAGCCATGATTAGTCACCTAAAACTTGATTATGGATTGGAACTGAATAGACAGCCAACAACTGTGATTTGAATAGTGTTCAGTTGTTGATGGATTGAATAGAGAGCAAAACTCCCATATTCTGAGCGAGAGTTGGACAGTAGTAAAGAGGTCTATAGTCCGACAGGATTCTAACAGAAAATCTGGAAGTAATTCCCAAACTTCTTAAGAAGAATTAAACCCAATGAGAGCTTTTTTCTTTGACCCTATCAGTACCCCTTTGATGCTACCACCGATGCTTCGAAGACGTTAGAAAAATCTAGAGTTACTAGAACTTAAACTTGAACCTAGATAAATCTCTCCTCGAAGACTATTTCATTGTTCCCGCTAATTAAACTTTGCTAACACCGTCAACAAAAGTCTACAATTTGCGTGACTATCTCGGCGATCCGGCAGGACGTTCTAGACAGCAGAAATTGAGATTTGTTTTACGCTGCATCATTTTCTTGCCCGTTGACTATGGTTGTCTCAACAATTTAGTGTTGGCATGACGTCCTGTTGGCTGATGGATGTCAACACCGGACAGATACGCGCCCCTAGCCCTAGACCCTAGAAGCATTGCCTGTTAGTACTTTTCGTTTCTAGCCCCTTGGATCCGGACAGTTTTTTTTACTGTCTACTTGAAAGTATCTGAGGACTCTCAATCCTTGAGACCATGAGCGATCGCTCACCCAAACGTGAATAGAATAAAGCAAATGACCGTAGAAGTTTCCCGTACATGTACGGATTATTTTAGGTCTCTTCCGATGCGTTTTATAGCCCTGATGAATTCAGGCTAAAAACGGTCACGGGCTGAGCGATGGCTGAGCGATGAATACTGCTCACTGCTATGTCTATGGTTTAACAGCGTTGGTAGCGCGATCCGGGCAATTGGGTGACCAAGCCCATCATTTCAAGCTGGGTCAAGCTGCCTAAGACCAGTCCTGTGGCTAATCCGGTGGTTTGAACGATGCCATCCAACGCGATCGCCTCTAGGGACATGGCGTTGAAAATTTTCTCTAGATCGGGGGTGAGGGATGGCGGCGGCAGCAAGGAAAGCTGTTCAACGGGAGCTGGCAGGAAGCTGGGTAGGCTGCCAAGGCGTTCTAATAAATCCGCCTCGCCCAACACCACCTGAGCCCCTTGGTTGAGCAGTTCTAAACAGCCCAAGGAGCGTTCATTGTCGAGAGAACCGGGTAGGGCATAGACATCCCGCCCGCAATCATTGGCCAAGCGGGCGGTAATCAGCGCCCCGGAACGACTGGGCGCTTCTAGAACTAGCGTGGCACGGCTAAGTCCAGCAATAATTCGGTTGCGGCGGGGGAAGTGGGCGCGATCGGGTTTCGTGCCCGCCGGATATTCGCTGAGGATCAGCCCCTGGTCAAGAATGCGCTGGGCCAGGGTGCGGTTGGAGCTGGGATAGACAATATCCACGCCAGTCCCCACAACAGCAACGGTACGGCCACCTGCTTCAAGACAGGTTTTGTGGGCCAGGGTATCGATGCCGTCCGCAAGCCCGGAGACGATCGTCCAGCCGCCCTCTGTCAGGGCTTGGGTGAGGCGCTGAGTCCACCGACGTCCATAGTCGGAGGGAGAACGGGTGCCGACGAGGGCGATCGCGGGCAGGATGCCTTGATTTTCCTGGGGGTTCACCTGTCCGCGATAGTATAGCACCGGCGGCGGATCGGGAATTTCCAACAGCAGGCGTGGGTAGTCAGGGTCAGCAGGTGTCCAAAAGTTAGGATTTTGTTCACAGTGGGTGGCTAGGAGTTCGGCGGGATCCAGATGCGATCGCTCCCGCAGGATAGAATCGCAGGTTTGCCGCCCAAAACCATCCACCTCTCCAAGGGCAGTAGCCGGAGCCTCCCAGGCGGCCGCTAGGGTGCCAAAGTGCCGCTGCAGCCGCAGGAGGAGGATAGGCCCAATGCCGGTCAGGGTTGACCAGGCTAACCAATAGGCGCGATCGCTTGTCAAGATTGTGTCCCCTATGCTCCCTGATGTGACGGTCATTTACAAACTAGGCTGGATCAGTTGCTCCAGTTGCTCCAAGAGGTCTGGATGCTGCTGCAGTTCCTGCATCAGGTCACCGCTTTGCCCGGCTAATTGCTGCACCAGTTGCGGATTTTGCATCAGGTATTGCACCAGTTGCGGATTTTGTTCCAGGGTGGTTTGCACCAGTTGCAGCACCCGTTGCGGATCATTCCGCAGCATTCGGATGGCCTCCTGCTCTGCTGCCGAGGTCTCGTCCAAGGAAACCCCTTCTGGCAGTTGAGCGATCGCCTGGGGCTGCAGACTCGGCATCAGCCATGAACCGACAGACAGAGCCGTGGTCAGGATCAAGGTGGGAAGAAATTTGATTGTCATATATATAGATCTAGATCTAGAAGAACAGGGATTGCGATGAGCGGGAGCGATCGCCCCCAAATTAGCTACCATGCTAGCGCAGGGCAAGATGGCTGCAATCGGTGGTTCCTAGGAAGTTATCGTTGGATCGAGTTCCCTCAAGACCATCACCAAGACCCAGAGCATCCTTCGCTAGAATAGTGGACAAGCCAAGGGCGATCGCCCCTGCCGCTTTTCCCGTTCAGATTCTTCATGTCGCCCCTATGCCCACCTACCCCGGACTATCGAGTGCTGCCTTTCGCCATCCCCAGGATGAGCAAGCCGAACAAGCGTTGCGCAGCGTCCCTGGATTTGACCTCGTGGCCCGCAAGTTTGTGGAATTTGTCTACGAACGCCCGCGCTACGTCTATCTCATGGGCAACAGTATTGAAGTAGGGCCGCGCCAATATGCGTCGGTTTACCACATTTTCCGCGATTGCGTTCTATCCCTCGACATCTATCCCGAGCCCACGCTGTTTGTATCCCAAGCCCCCTTGGTGAATGCCTATGCTCTTGGGCAAGAACGTCCCTGCGTGGTCTTGAATACCGGGCTATTGGATTTACTCGATGAAACCGAGCTGCGATCGGTGATGGCCCACGAACTCGGTCACATTAAATGTGGTCACACCACGCTCAACCAGATGGCGACCTGGGCCATTACGCTGGTGTTTGGACTATCGAGCATGACCTTTGGCTTGAGCAGCTTGGTGAGCACAGGCTTGATCCTGGCATTCTATGAATGGTTGCGGAAGGCAGAACTATCGGCCGATCGCGCTGCGCTGTTGGTGATGGATGAGCTGGATCCGGTGTTGCGCAATATGATGAAGCTCGCGGGGGGCAGTAGCCGCTATGCCCATGAGCTGGATCTGCGGGAATTTGTGCGCCAGTCGGAACGCTACCACGATCTGGATGAAGATGGGCTGAATCAGGTTTATAAGTTTTTTCTGTATAACAATGTATCCCAGGGCGTTTTTCTCACCCATCCGTTTACGGTAGAACGGGTTAAATATCTCCAGGAATGGTCTCAGTCATCAGACTTCCAAGCGATTCGAACAGGCAACTATGCGCGATCGGAAGATAATGCGGTGGATGTCGAACCTGAACCAAAGTCGGCAAGCCGCAGCGAAGCCGACCAGCTTCGAGATGAAATTGATCAGCTTCAGCAAGAACTGGATCGTCTGCGGCGATCGCGCCC
>RECH01000038.1 GCA_007694125.1 Leptolyngbya sp. DLM2.Bin15 | reverse complement strand
GCTTGCTGAATCATCTGTCTCAACCAAAGATTGGCAGCGTCGCGATCGCTCAGCCTGCTCCACACCATGGACACAGACCAAGTAGACAGATCGAGGGGAATTTCAAATGATTGCAGGGGATAGTGCCTGGTCAGGTGCATCTCCAAACAAGCGGGAATTGCCGCCAGCAGATTCGACGAGGCGATCGCATTGGGTAATGCAAACCAATAGGGAACGGTGAGGGCAATACGGCGTTGCAATCCTTGTTGGGCTAGGGCCTGGTCAATGGCACCGACAGCATCTCGCCGTAAGGTAAACAAGGCATGGGGAAACGCGACAAATTTCTCCAGGCTGATTACACCCTGTTCAAACGCCGGATGTCCCGCGCGACCGATGCCGATGAATCGCTCTGGGAGAAGGTTTTCCTGCAAAATATAGGGCGGCAAATCCGTGAATGTCCCTAGGGCCACATCAACTAAACCATCCTCTAACAAAGCTGCAATCGAGGATTTGTCTACCGGCAGCAGACGCAGGTTGATCTGAGGAGCCCGATCGCTCAACAACATCATCAGTTCAGGCAACACCAAGCTAGCAAAATAATCCGACGTGGCGATGGTGAACGCTTGCTGAGATTGGGCCGGGTCAAAGGTTTGTAGATTTGCCAGAGTAGTGCGAATGGTATCCAAAGCGGCAGCAACCTGGGGGGCGATCGCCACGGCTTTTGCAGTTGGCTTCATCTCTCGCCTCACTCGCACAAATAGATCATCGGCAAAGAGCGATCGCAGTCGCGCCAAGGCCGCACTCATAGCAGGCTGCCCCACATGGATGCGCTGAGCAGCTCCCGTAACGCTGCATTCGATGTAGAGCGCTTCGAAGGCCACCAGGAGATTGAGATCGATGCCACTCAGGTCAATTGATTTCATTGATAGTTGTAATTTTCACAATCAATTTGATTTATCTTGATTGTGCCACTATCTTAATTCGTAGGCAAGCCATTCCAGGTCAGTAACCAGGAAGCCACCGCGACTGACACAGAACATCAAACGTTGACGATTGCCCGCTTCGTCAAAGAAGTTTTGGGCGACCCTATCTAGCAGAGGAGGGATTGAGCAAACCGTGCAGGTAATGACGGAGCTGAAAACCGATGGCCATTCATTCTGACGTAACCCTATGACCTTGCCTCCTATCTATACCCATACGCCCACCGACCTGCTACCGGCACAGTCTGTTACCACATTCCCCGTCAATACGTTTCTAGAGAATTTAGCGATCGCTCCTTCCGGCGACATCTATATTACTAATCACGAAATCGGCGAGGTCGTTAAACTTACCCCAGACGGTAGCCTGACCGTGTATGCCCAACTTAGCGGTAAAGTCAGCGGCATTGCCTGGGTTGCTCCGAATCAATTATTAGTCAACGGCTGGAATGGAGAAGGAGTCCCTTTTGTAGCCATAGTGTCAAACGGTGAGGTAGAGTTTCTGCTAACCCTACCCGATGCCATCTTTCTCAATGGCATCACGCCGCTATCTGCGCATCGCTATCTCATGGCCGATTCCTATCGAGGGGCGATCTGGGCATTTGATCTGGCTACAAAAACCGTCGAACTGTGGCTGGAACATCCTCTCCTAGCTCGGAGTGATGAAACAAGCGCCTTCCCGGCAGCTAATGGGTTAAAGCGATTGGGTCAAACCCTTTATGTATCTAATACTCAGCAAATGCTTCTCTTACAGATTCCTCTGGATGAAGCGCTGAGCCCTCAAGAACCGGAGATTTTTATCCAAGGTACCAATCTTGATGACTTTGCCTTTGACGATCACGGCAATCTTTATGGAGCCACCCATGTTTACAACAGCGTGATTCGTATTGACCGCGACGGCCACACCACCATCGTAGCCCAAGCTGAACAGGGAGTAACGGGCTGCACCGCCGTGGCCTTCTACGGCACTGACTTGTATGTCGTCAACAACGGCGGCATGTTCTTGCCTCCAGCGACGGGGGTAGAGCCTGCCCAGGTGGTGCGTTTAGCGGCTGGTGTCAGCGGTGCACCACTGTTGATCGAGCATTAGCGTCATGCAGACTGACCCTCCGGTTACAGTAGATGTAGTGCAGCGGGTTAGACCTGGCAAAGCCAGGGAGTTTGAAGCCTTGCTAGAGAGCATTATCAATACCGCCAGCACCTTCGAGGGCTATTTGGGCGCATCGGTGTTTCGTCCCAGCCGGCCAGGCGATGGGGAATACCGTATTGTCTTCAAGTTTGACCGGCTAGACCATCTGAAGCGGTGGGAGCATTCGACGATTCGTCAGCAGTTTCTGACTCAGGCTAAGAGACTGACGGTGGATATCGGTCAGTTCTCCATTATAACCGGGTTAGAAACCTGGTTTACCCTGTCTGCAAAGCCAGGAATGCAGCCACCTCCCCGCTACAAAATGGCCTTAGTCTCTGGCATGGCAATTTTTGGTATTAACCAGCTTTTGAGGCTGTTGCCACTAATCTGGCTGGCACCCTTACCAGATCTACTGGAACGACTGATTTTGGTGTTCATCACCACCACTCTCATGACCTATGGAGTAATGCCAAGGCTCACCAGGCTATTGGCGAGATGGCTGTATCCCAGACATTGATCCCTCAATTCATAACTCAATAGAAGACTTAAAAAGGAGAACGTACGATGGCTCACTATTGCATCATTGTCGGTATGGGCGAAGGTAATGGCATGGCGATCGCTCGCCGGTTTGCCCAGGAAGGATTTGCTATAGCCATGGTGGCCCGCAATGAACAAAAGCTCCAGAGCTACCAATCGATGCTGCAAGCGGAAGGTATAACCTCCCACTATTTTCTGGCGGATGCTGGGGATGAGGCGGAGTTAAACGCCGCGTTGAGCACCGTTCAAGAGCAGTTGGGAACTCCTGAAGTACTTATTTATAATGCTGCTGTTCCGCGAATGGAAGGGATTTTACAAACCAGCTATGCCACGCTAGTCAATGACTTTCGGGCCAATGTGGCCGGGGCAATGACCTGCGTTCAAGCCGTGCTCCCAGCCATGCAGAGCCAGCAGCAGGGCACCCTTCTGTTCACAGGAGGCGGATTTGCTCTGTATCCCCAGCCCGACTTTGTGTCGCTGTCTATCGGCAAAGCTGGACTTCGCGTTCTAGCCAATACCCTCCATGCAGCCCTCAAAGATTCCCCCATCAAAGTAGGTACTGTCACCATCTGCGGCACCGTCAATGGGGATGACCCCAAATACAGTAGCGATCGCATTGCCGAGGAATATTGGCAACTCCATGTATCTGACAACTTAGACTATGAAACCGTTTACTAACCATTGGAGACAGCTCAAAGATAATGCGTTAAATACAAGGAGTGGCATGCATCACAATAATTCAGTCTTTACCTTTGAGTTGCATTCTTCTCTGGTGGACAAGAGATGACTTACTCAGGAGGCTGAGCACTAAAACATTCTTGAATGAATTAGGATGTTCAACTACAGGATACATGTAGAGTTGATCTTCATTGAGCATTTTCTGTGCTCATAATCATTTGGATGCTCATACAGAGGGCACTACATCAACGATTTACAGTTGAGACAGTGCTCTCTCCTCTACCAAGGTCACTTTTTTGTTGAGTCACTACCTCTTTTTTCTTCGATGGATGACTAGAGAATGAAGAAACGAGCAACTTCGACCATAGCAATGAGAGTTAGGTAAAATGGGTAAGTAGCAAATGACAACGTTGCCTGAAGAGTACAGGTGACAACGGCGTTGTTGCATGAATCAAGAATAAGTCATACCAGTGGTATGAGGGAATGAACTGTTAATCTGCAACCCAAACAGAATCAGGTTTAGCAGCCTGGATCATCCGGTTAAGGGCCGCACATTGGAGCAGTAACTCCACAGCCTGGTTATCAAACTTACGAGAACGAACCTTGCCGCCAAAGATCGCTTTGAGTCGAAACATGGTGGTTTCAGCAAGGGAACGACGATGATACTTGAAGTCTTGTTTCCATGTCTTTCGCCCATGCTTCCGAATGTAGCGCAGATTCTCGTCTCTTGGGTGGGGTGGCGCTTTGCAGTTGCCATGCTGCCAAATCACAGCATTTTTACGAGGTGGAATCACAGCTTTTGCCTCACGCTCAGCAATCTCTTGATAGCAATGCTCATGGTCATAAGCCCCATCCGCGGTGACCTGCTCTATCTCTCCTTCAATCTGCTCAAGCAGGTCGTTTAATACCTCTCCATCATGAACATCATTAGGGGTCACGACTGCGGCAATAATCTTTCCCGTCGCCTCATCGATTCCAAGGTGAAGTTTCCGCCATGTCCGACGTTGACTCACGCCATGCTGCCGTGTCTTCCATTCTCCTTCGCCGTAGACTTTGACTCCAGTGGAATCAACAACTACATGAACCGAGCCACGCTTGGGCACAACAGGTAAGGTAATCGCTAACGTCCCCATCCGCCGTGACACCGTGCTGTGGTCTGGCACGTCCAACTCAAGTCGCATCAGCGCAAACAAGGATTCCAGCAGTCCTTGGGTTTGTCGTCCAGCTTGGTGATAGACCGATTTCAGGGTCACAAAGGTGCTGATAGCAAGGTCACTGTAGACATTTGAAGCACCGGGTTTACCACTCATGGCAGGATTGTACCAGGCTTCCAGAACCGACTCATCGACCCAAAACGTCAGGCTTCCTCTCTGTCTCAACCCTGCGTTATACTCAGACCAGTTGCGGATGGTGCTTGTCATCGTTGTGAAAGTTTTTAGGTGGTACTTCAAACTTATCACGTTGCTCCTCCGCAACCCCTATTCATGCAACAACGCCGTTGATATCCATATAACGTTGATACGGGTAAATGATAGGCAGCTTTCTTTCTTTT
>RECH01000099.1 GCA_007694125.1 Leptolyngbya sp. DLM2.Bin15 | reverse complement strand
GCTGAAGAACCGGACGTGGCTGAGACTGCTGAAGAACCGGAAGCAGCTCCAGAAGCGATCGCTGCCCCCGATGACTCAGACACCCCCCCAGCTTCGACCAAGGCTAAGAAAAAAAGTGGTTCGGCTAGCAAGAAGAAGTCCTAGGTCTAAAAAAAGCTGACCCTTGGGATCCCATCAACCAGGTTATCTAGGTCATAGCCGGATCCCCCCTAGGGGTTAGCTAGCAGTCTTGCAGGGAGGTGGCTCGGTCTTAACCGATAGGTTTCTCTGCAAGACACTAGGGCTAGCGTTATTTTGCAATTATTTCAGCATTGAAACACTTGCGGCTTCCCCGGTGCAATATGCTAGATTGCTGATGACCCTTGTAACGAGCCTCGTTGGCGTTCAGTCACATTAGCTTGGTTAGCACAACACCCACCAGACTTTGGTGAGTTAAGGCATAATGATCGAGTGTAGGGCATGATAGTGAGTCACGTTTTAACTCGCGGATGAGTGCGTTCATCCAGTTGCGATCGCTGCCTAACGGAACGAAGCGATCGCTGGGCTGCACCACACTTCATTAACGACGAAAACGCTAGACCTGTCAGCGGCTCTGAGTGATTCGGTCAAATTGTTTAGGACGACAACACAATATTAATATGCTGGTATCTCAGTTCGCGGGTCACAGTGTTGACAATATATATCGCTCCTCCGACCTAACCTCCACAGGGTTCTCTCCCGTTGGGGTGAGCGGAGTGGTGCCGATGGTGGTCGAACAGTCAGGACGGGGAGAACGAGCATTTGATATCTACTCTCGCCTGTTGCGGGAACGCATCGTTTTTCTAGGCACCCCCGTAGATGATGCTGTAGCCGACTCCATCGTGGCACAGCTTCTCTATCTAGATGCGGAAGATCCGGAGCGCGATGTACAGCTTTATATCAACTCTCCCGGTGGTTCGGTGACGGCAGGCATGGCCATCTACGACACCATGCAGCAAATTCGTCCCGATGTTGTCACGATTTGTTTTGGTCTGGCTGCCAGCATGGGCGCGTTTTTGCTATCGGGTGGCACCAAGGGCAAGCGTCTCTCTCTGCCCAGTTCTCGCATTATGATTCACCAACCGTTGGGTGGAGCCCAGGGGCAAGCGGTAGATATTGAGATTCAAGCTCGCGAGATCTTGTACCATAAGCGCAAGCTCAATGAACTCATTGCGCTGCATACCGGGCAGCCCATAGAGCGGATTGAAGACGATACCGAGCGCGACTTCTACATGTCGGCGGAAGAGGCCAAGGGCTACGGACTGATTGATGAAGTAATTTCTCGTCAGGATCTCTTGGACCCAGGGAACACCATCACTGCTGTGAACTAAGAGGGTATTATGCCTAAGTATGACTCCCATCTAAAATGCTCGTTCTGTGGGAAATCCCAGGAGCAGGTTCGTAAACTCATTGCTGGGCCAGGAGTCTATATCTGCGATGAATGTGTTGACCTATGCAATGAAATCTTAGATGAGGAGTTATACGACTCCAGTTCCACGGTTCCTCAACCAACCCCTCGTCGAGAGCAACGCAGCACCGAAAAGCGACCGGTGCGAGCATCATCCGTTTCTCTAAGCCAAATTCCTAAACCGCAGGACATCAAAAATCATCTAGATGCCCATGTCATTGGTCAAGATCAGGCTAAGAAGATTTTGTCTGTGGCGGTCTATAACCACTACAAGCGTCTGAGCTATGAGCAAAGTATGACGCTGGGGGGCACGCGACGGGATGATTCGATCCAGCTTCAGAAGTCTAATATTCTGCTGATTGGCCCAACGGGTTGCGGTAAAACGCTCCTGGCCCAAACCCTGGCAGAACTTTTGGATGTGCCCTTTGCGGTGGCGGATGCAACGACGCTGACGGAAGCCGGGTATGTGGGTGAAGATGTGGAGAACATCCTTCTACGCCTGCTGCAGGTCGCCGATCTAGACGTGGAAGAGGCCCAGCGCGGCATCATCTACGTGGATGAAATCGACAAAATTGCCCGCAAGAGCGAAAACCCTTCCATTACCCGAGATGTCTCCGGGGAAGGGGTGCAGCAGGCGTTGCTGAAGATGCTGGAAGGCACCGTGGCCAACGTGCCTCCCCAGGGCGGCCGCAAGCACCCCTATCAAGACTGCATCCAGATTGACACCACAAACATTCTGTTCATCTGTGGCGGAGCGTTCGTGGGGCTTGACAAGGCCGTTGAGCAGCGCATTGGCAAACGCTCCATGGGATTTGTGCAGCCCACCGATAATCAGCAGTTGCGCGAACGGCGGGCGTCGGAAGTGCTGAAGCATGTTGAACCCGATGACATGGTCAAATTTGGCATGATTCCCGAATTCATCGGTCGGGTGCCGGTGATGGCGGTGGTGGATCCGCTAGACGAGGAAGCCCTCACGGAAATTTTGACCGAGCCCCGCAATGCGTTGGTGAAGCAGTATCAAAAACTGCTGAAGATGGACAACGTCACCCTAGAGTTTAAGCCCGATGCCGTGCGGGCGATCGCTCGGGAAGCCTATCGTCGTAAGACCGGAGCCCGGGCCCTGCGGGGTATTGTTGAGGAGCTGATGCTGGAAATCATGTATGAGCTGCCCTCTCGCAAAGACGTGACCCGCTGTGTGATTACTCGGGAGATGGTGGAAAAACGCTCGACGGCTGAGCTGCTGGTACATCCATCGTCCTTGCCCAAGCCTGAATCTGCTTAAGGGCTGCTGAGTCTGTTGTGCATCATTTACTAAACTAAGTCCATGCCCTATCAAGCCGTTCGTGGTGTTGACCATTACTATGAGTGGATCACGGCGGGCGATCGCCCCCAACCATCAGGATCAAAACCTGTGATGGTGTTCCTCCATGGCTGGGCAGGGTCGGGGCGCTATTGGCGAACCACGGCACAGGCCTTAACGCCCCACTTCGACTGCCTAATCTACGACATGCGCGGCTTTGGGCGATCGCTGCTGCCCACATCACCGACAGCAGATTTGATCGATGACTACGAGCTAGACAGCTATGCCGATGACTTGGCGATGCTTCTAGAAGCACTGGGGCTATCGCGTCCGGTGTATCTCAATGCCCATTCCATGGGGGCTTCTGTGGCCACCCTGTTTCTCAACCGCCATGGAGATTGGGTCAAAGAGGCGGTGTTGACCTGTAGCGGCATTTTTGACTACGACAAACGGGCATTTGAAGCGTTTTATCGCTTTGGTGGGTATGTGGTGAGCTTTCGTCCGGCATGGCTAGGGCAAATTCCCCTGGCCCACCGTATTTTTATGGCTCGGTTTCTGTATCGCACCATTCCTAGCCACGAAAGCCGCTCATTTCTCAACGATTTTCTGATGGCGGACTATGCGGCAGCCATGGGTACCATCTACACGTCCGTGAGCAAAGCGGCAACCGAGGTGATGCCCCGTGAGTTTGCCCAACTGAAGACGCGCACCCTGCTGATCTCCGGTCAGTATGATCAGATTATCCCCGCCGATATGGGGCAAAAGGCTGCCGCCCTGAGCCCCCATGTGACCCAGGTGGTCATTCCCCGCACCTCCCACTTTCCCATGCTGGAAGATGCCAACACCTATCTGCAAGTGCTGTCTGCTTTCCTGAACTTGGGCGATCGCACCCCGGCACCGGTCTAGCCGATCGTCTTGAGCCAAGTGCTGGCAGGCGGAAGCTGCCCTTGCCCAACGATCTCGCCCGTTTATTGTCACCTAGAAGGACATCTCCCATGATGAACATCACCACCAGGCTGCTGACCCTTCTGGCAGCGATCGCCATCTGGGGAGTGAGTTTGCCTGCTTGGGCAGACTGGGGCACACCGCTCTCCTTTAGCAACGCTGACCTCACCCAACAGGACTTTTCAGGGCAGAGCTTGCAGGCGGCAGAACTGTCCAATGCCAACCTAGAGCTCACCGATTTTTCGAACGCTGACCTACGGGGAGCTGTGTTGAGCGCCTCGGTGCTGACCAAGACCAATCTGCATGGGGCAGACCTGACCAATGCCATGGCAGATCAGTCCAAATTCTTTGATACCGACTTGAGTGATGCCGTGCTAGTAGAATCCATTTTACTGGGCTCTACCTTCGAGCAGGTGGACATCACCGGTGCAGACTTTAGTGATGCTATTCTGGATCGGCTGCAGGTCAAGGAATTTTGCGCCTACGCCACGGGCACCAATCCAACCACCGGCATCAAAACCCGCGACTCCTTAGGTTGCCGATAGACCAGCATCCTACCGTTTTCCCTCGCCTATGGATATCCCTACGATGCGATCGCCCCACTCTACCGCTGCTGCCACGTCCTCCTCTCCGGTTTATCAGGTTGGGGTGATTGGTGGAGGGCAGCTTGCCTGGATGATGGAGCGAGGGGCAAGGGCCTTGGATCTAGGCCTACGCATCCAAACTCCGCAGCCCACGGATCCAGCGGTGGCGATCGCTCGGGGCGTGGTTTATGGAGCCATTGATGATGCTGAGGCCACGGCTCGGCTCGCACAGCAATGTCAGGTGATTACCTTTGAGAATGAGTTCATTGATTTAGCCGCATTGGCAGCTCTAGAGCAGCAGGGCACCCTGTTTCGTCCCTCCCTAGCTGCCCTCACGCCTCTGTTAGACAAATACGATCAGCGGCGCTACCTGCGAGACCATGGTCTACCCACACCGGACTTTATCGCATTGCCTCAAACCGTGACAGAAGCCGATCTGATGCAGTTGGGTTTGCCCGTCGTGCTCAAAGTCCGGCGGCATGGCTACGACGGCCAGGGTACGAAAATTTTGCGCGATCGCTCCCAAATATCCGCCGCCCTGGAGTTGATTCACCAGTCCCAAACCGACTGGCTGCTGGAGACCTTTATTCCCTTCCAGCGGGAGTTAGCCATTATGGTGGCGCGTTCGGTGACAGGAGAGGTGGCGACCT
>RECH01000145.1 GCA_007694125.1 Leptolyngbya sp. DLM2.Bin15 | reverse complement strand
GTGAGCAAGCGGAGGGTTTGGGGCTTAAGAGCGGTGCGCAGTTGCTCCAGCTCAATAATGGCTGGGCATTGATCGGGGGATTGAATGTGGGGGCTAAACTGCTTCCATTCCTGGATTTGCTTGATGGTGTCGGCCAGGATGGAGCTGACTTCAATGGTGGTGAGCTGGGGGGAAAGAGGCGGGCTAATTTCGAAGGTGAACGAGCCTTGGTGTAGGCTAAGCAGATCGAACAAGGTTTCCCGAATCATGCTTTGAACGATGCTGCGCCCTTGGGCGGGGGTGAGGGCTTGGCGTTCGAGCAGGGCCCAGACGTGGCCATATTCGGGAGCATTTAGGGTGGCGATCGCTGAAATGCCGATGGTGTCGATCAGGTGTTCGAGGTCGTAGCGCCGCAGGTAGTCTCGCAGGCGCGATCGCCCGGCGCTGTCCCCGGCGTAAATAATTTGACCATTCTGGAAAAAGACAAACCAGGATTGTGCACAAATCTTCTTAGGAGCCAGCTCCGATGTGCTAGAGGTTGGTGTGCCATAGGCCTCAACAAACAACTCACCGGTTCGCTGGCCCAGTTCGATGAGTTGCATGATGCTGCGGATGTCAATTTCGTTTAGCTTGCCTTGCATGCAACTAGTGACGTGCCTGAAACAGAGTGAACAGGAAATAAATGCGGGGCGATCGCCCATGCTCAGTTAGCATACCCACGCTCGGGGCTAGAGTTGCGGACAGATCGCTCGGGCGAACCGGTCAGTCGATGTCTGCTTGAATGTTAACTCATGATTGTTCATGTATTCTGCCTAAGGGGGCGATCGCCCTCGGGAGTTCGTTACAAGACGTTGGAACGGAATAGGCCGTCAGATGATTCGGGGCAGATGTTCGGGGCAGACCATTGGGTGTGAGGCATTCAAGACCAGCAACATTCCTTAGCATTCCTTCAACGACGCCACAAGGGTACAGAAGAGGTTAGGAATGCGCGCCTTGATGAAGGTCTAGGATACGGCCCTATGAAAGTTTGCACCCTGGGAGATGGCTGCGCCTCTAGGGTGTGGATGGGGTCTTGGGCTTAGGCGTTTGTGAATCCGTGGCGATCGCTTAAAAAGCATCCTATACTGGCAACCCTGACCCACACAAAACCCATCTTGCTTCAGATCTGTCTCCATTTCTGGTTAAGCTGAGGGATAGTCAGGTTGCTACGTGCGTTGACTCTGTTGAGAAAGGATGACTACAAAGGATGATGGCTACGTCCAAAACTACCTCGATTATGGGGAAATAGTTTAGAGAGGGGCTGTCAGTTCATAGGTCACCGTTGCCATAATTAAGGATGATTGTTCTCAAGCAAGGTTCTACCCGAGGGTTTTAGGGTTGTGAGGGGGCGATCGCTCTAGTGTCTTGTCTTAGCAAGCGATCACCAGATGAACGATAGTTCTTCGTTCAGAAGCTATCGGAAATCTGAGTCACAGCAACTTTAACGGAGAGCCTGATGTCCCATCATGTAGGGATATCAACGAGACGTTGAAGGTTGATCTATCCATATGGAGAGATGAGTTCCCTGATAGCGGGTAGCAAGGTCTGAAACTAGAGAAAGATGTTCAAGGGGGAGCACGTTGAGGCGACCTAGCATACTTGGGCAACCGAATCGAGCAGACTGGCACAAACAACATCCCTTGGGTCACCGTAAAACTGGGTCACCGTAAAACCGTTGTCTGCATTGCGAAATCTCAATCAAAAGATTCGCTAGACTGTTAGCTAAAAGATTGGGTAGGATTTGGGGCATGACTGCGCGTTCTTCCATGCACCGACAGAGATGATATAAGGACTACCTTGTATCGCGCTGGCAGAAAAACACACAGTTCAAACCTTGGGATCGGGCACAAAAGAAGAGGATTATCGGCGTGCTGTATTTAGCTGAAGTACAGAAACAGAAAAGTGGCTTTATGGGCGGCGGCGGTAAGGCTGAGTTTAAGCTCATTGCCTGCCAGCGTTCTGAGCAAAGTTGGAGCGCCTATGATGAAACCATTCCTGCTCCAGATGACGTGACCTATAACGCCGGAGCCATCATCATGGTGGAATTGACTGGCGCAAAGCAGGTGCGGCGACATTTTGAAGCGGGTCGCCAACTGGTCAGCATCCTGCAGAACTTTTCTAAGCTCCAAGAAAAATCCAAGACCCAAGAAGAAGAGATTGAGCAGTGGAAGCAGTCGCTGACCTACCAAAGCCAAGAGCTTAATCGTCGGGAAATGGAAATGGAAGCCCGACAAGAGCAACTCCAGCAGATGGAGGAAGATTTTGAACGGCTTGACCAGCAACGCCAAGAAATTGAGGATACGCGCCAAGAGGTTGAGCGCCTGCGCGAGGAGTTTGACCGCAAAAGCCAGGAGTTGGAAGGAGCCTGGGCGCACCTGAATGGCGAAGTGCGCCGCTTTGAAGAACGGCAGGAGGAGCAGCAGCAGTCAGCCACCTTGGATGACGAAAAGGCAGGCACGTTACGGGCTCTATTAGACCAAATTTCGGGAGCCGTTGCCCCCACGGAATCCGTCCGAGAGCAGCTCCATCAGTCCTTTGAAATCTTAGATCAACAGCAGCAACGTCTCCAGCAGCATTGGCAAGGTCTAGAAGGGAACCGCACGTCTGCACAGCAGCGGCAGTCAGACTTGGAGCAGCAGGCCCAAAACATCCGTGATGCCTGGCAAGCATGGTATGAAGCCCAGGAAGGGGTGGAAGATCTCAAGGCGGAGTTGCGATCGCAACAGCAAGCTCTCAGCCTTAAGCAAGACTATGTGAAAGCCCTAGAGGCTCAAATTAAAGCCCAGGCGGATCTGCATCGCAATGTGTGTTTCTTGGCCGATGGGTCGGATTCGATCACCATTGGCGTGTCGATTGATCTACAAGCCTTAGAGGCGATGCCGCTGGATGATTTGCAGCGCATTACGCAAGACTTGGAGTCGGAGCTGGAGAAAAACTCCAAGTTTGTGAATAGCCAGGAAGAAGAGCTGACCTACAAGCAAGAAGAACTTGATGAAATTCAGCGCCGCATTGACGAAGCCAATGACTTCGATCGCCTACAGCTTGAAAACGAGTTAAAAGATGAGCAAGACGGCTACGAAATGCTCAATGAAACGCTCGTGGGTCAGCGTCGTAACCTACGGGAGCGCGAGGCGATTCTCAAGCAGCACAAGTCTATCCTTGCCCGACGGCAAGGCCATGCGGTGGGTGAGGGTGAGCCCGGGGAAATTGACTTGAAGCCAGTGCTCAATCAAATTGAAGCCCATCGTCAGGCGATGCAGGATGAGCTAAGTCAGGTGCAGGCAGCCATTCAAAGCATCCATGGCCAAATCGAACACCTGCAGACTCAGGTGGATCACCACACCAGCCAACAAATTGCCCAGCGGGAAGAGGTGCGGCAACTGGAGGCTAATCTTAACGATCAGCGGGCAGCGGTGGCAGAACTCTGGGGCAAGGTCTATCTCTATGAAGAACTGCTCCAGCCGGCCCAAGATGGCTACGATAGCCTCCGGCAAACCATTCAGACTATTGGCGATCTCATGTCCCAGTTCCAGGAAGCCAGCGACTATCAGCTGCAGGGCATCACGGAAATGCAGCAGATGATTGAGCAACTCACCAGCCAATCGGCAGAACTTGCGGCATCGTAAGATCTGCGACTAGGGCATTGCATTGGAGATGATCACAATCCACGGATGCGCCACGCGGGCGATCGCTCCTCCAGGCAGGGGATCGGTTTGGCTGCGGTTGGGAGCATGGATCAGCGCCACTAGTTTTTCAACCTGTTGGTAGCTGGGAGCCGGGATCGCCAGAGCCTCTAGGTAGAGGCGCATCACCCGTCGCTGCAGAGCTAGGGGAGACCCTTGCAGGATCGTGCGATTCAGGCGAGGTTGCCCCTGCTCATCGGCCTCCCGAGCCTGGTGCCAAAGCTGTTCCGCTAGGGTAGACAGGTACTCTACATCGGCGCGCAGCAGTTCGGCGGTTTGGGCTAGGTGACCTTCGGCTTGCGCATTCACCTGCTCCGTGAGCAAGGGCAATAGGGTGTGGCGGATGCGGTTGCGGGCGTAGTGGAGATCGGTGTTGCTGGAGTCTGGCCAAATTGGTAGTTCCCGTTCTTGGCAAAACCGGGCGGTGTCCTGACGGGTCAGGGTCAGCAGTGGCCGCACCAGTTGGATGCGATCGCTGAGGGGACGGCACCAGGCCAAGGCCTGGAGTCCATCCATGCCGGCTCCTCGCAGCAGGTTATAGAGCAATGTCTCAGCGCGATCGCTGGCCGTATGTCCGGTTACGACCTGGGTATAGTGATGCTCTTGGGCGATCGCGGTCAGTTGGTCATAGCGCCAGACACGGGCGGCCGCTTCTGTGGGCGGTAGAGTTCTGGTGGCAACCCCGTAGTAGGGAACCTGCCATTGGTGGGCTAAAGCCTGCACATGGTCGGCATTCTCGTCTGCATCGGTTCTCCAGCCATGGTTGCAGTGGGCTATGGCGATCGCCCATCCCCACTTGGGTTGGAGATCCAGCAGCAGGCGAATCAGGCACAGGGAATCTTGTCCGCCAGATACGGCAACTAAACAGCGATCGCCCGCTGGGAGAAGGGAGCGATCGCGCAGGGTTTGGTGCAGGCGAGCGTGAAGAATAGTCCAGGGTGGGTTGATCCCCATGGAGAGCAAGGGATGACGTTAGAAGAACCAGCCGTAGCTATGCAGGCCTTTGCCCAGGATATTCACCCCTAGATAGCAGATCCACACAACCAGGAAGCCCGATGCCGCCAAGATGGCCGGGCGACGACCTTGCCAGCCTCGGGTAATGCGGGCATGGAGGTAGGCGGCAAACACCAGCCAGGTAATCAGGGCCCAGGTTTCCTTCGGATCCCAGCTCCAGTAGGAGCCCCAAGCTTCGTTCGCCCAAACGGCTCCGGCAATGATGCCGATTGTTAACAGGGGAAAGCCTAGACCAATAATTCGATAGCTGATGTTGTCGAGGGTGTCCGCGAGGCTCAAGCGCTGAGGGGAGAGGGCAACTTGGGCTTGAACAGGAGCTTCTAGCACCGCCGTACCACCAGCGCTGTAGGCAGGGGTCGCATCAGGTTCAGGACTGCTGCCCGAGCGGCGAATGCGAAACTTGGCGTCACGATAGGCTCCGGTGCCCACCGAACTACCGCGCAGCTCCACGGCTTGTCCGCGGGTGACCACCAAGAAGGCGATCGCCATCAAGGCTCCCACCATCAAGGCCGAGTAGCTAATCAGCATGACGCTCACATGCATCATCAGCCAATTGGACTTCAGGGCCGGCACCAGGGGTTCAGAAACCTGCATTTGCGAGGGGAGAGATAGGGCGGCAAAGGCGGCAATGCCCATAGCCACAGGTGCGGTTACGGCACCGACTAGGCGACTGCGGCTCATATGCTCAGCAAACAGGTGAACAGCCGTGATCCCCCAAGCCAGGAAAAACAGCGATTCGTATAAATTGCTCAAGGGAAAGTAGCCCGCATCCACCCATCGGGCCGTCAGCAGGGCCGCCATGCTCAGGTTGGCGATCGCCATACCTAGGGTACCGAGCCCTGCTAGGTAGGGGATGTTTGGAAACGCCGCGCCACACCAGTACAGCAGCATGGTCAAAAACAGAATGGCAAACGACCCATTGTCTAGCCAACCCTGAAGAGTCACCAAATCCATTTCAGACCTCTCCCAACAATAGATAAAAGGTATACCAGAGAACGATTTGAGTTCAATTTTGTGGTGCTGTCGCCATCCCGTCCGGGGATAGAGAACAGCCTAGAAATTGAGACCCATGCTTGACCGATCTCCCTGGGAGCTTCTGGGTTGACCATCCTGGGGATCGACACCAGCGATCGCCAAGCCACCCATTGCATAAGCTCCACCCTCTATCCTAGCGAGTCTTGGGGATCCCGCGAAGGTTTACGGTAAAAATCTTTGGGCCGGCTTATTCCATAGCGCTGTCTTGGCCATCAGAGGGGGGGGTATCTAGGGCATCAGGATCCGGGGCGGGGATCGGATCAGATCGATCCACCTCAGGCAATGCGCCTGGGGTTCTGCCTTGCTTCAGCATGATGTAGATGTCATACAGCGTGCTTTGGGGGGTTTGCGATCGCGTGGTGACACCAATAGCCTGAAGAGCTGAGACGTAAGGGTTATAACGATCGGGCATGGGAGGAATGGGAAGCCCTGCCTGAGGATTCAGCAATTGCTCAACATTCACAAAAAATTGCCCGTTGGTACGGGCATCGTTGGAGGTTAGGGTTTGGTATAGGCTGGTGCCTGCTAGGGTAGCTTGGGGCTCGGGCACCACGGTGTCGGCCACCGCCCCGCGAATCGCAAGAAAGGCGCGATCGCCCTCCAGCCATCCCCGCACAATGGTGAGCCCAGAAAAGGGTTGAGTCCAGGATATGACCGACTCACCCCCAACGTTGGTCTCGCTCACATCAAAGCGATAGCGGCGGCTCATCACGTCATCAAGAGATTCCAGGGTTCGTTCGGCCGCTGTTCGGTCGCTAGCCTTGGCAATGACCAGCACCCCAGCGCTCGTTTGATCAGGCGTTGTGGGATTAGCAATCGGAATGATACCGAGGGCAAATTCTCCGGTCATCCAGCTCATGAAGTCTTGATCGAGATCGAGACCCACCGTAGCCTGCAGCCCTTGACGAATGGCATCGGGATGGAGAATGTTGGGCGATGGGTCAAGCTGGCTGTGGGGTGACTCCGATTGCCTTTGACCATACTGTTGCCAGACTGCCCGGAGGTTACTGCCGCTTAGCATCATCATGGTGGTGTCGGGCAGGGCAGCGGCAATATCGGTTGTTTCGTTGGTGACGGTGGGGGTAGCTTGGTCTGCACTGCGCCAGAGCAGGGTTTGGATGCGAATGCCTTGGTTTTCTAAGGTGAACGTGGCGGCGAGCCCTTGGTTTTGGCTGAGGGAAGCAAGCCCTGATGACGGTAGGGGTGAAGCAGCACCAGTGGCGGCGATCGCTTGCGCCTCGGGAATGTTGACGTAGAGCCTTAGGAAGGGTTGCTCAACGCCAGTTTGACTCAGGGCGTCTTGATAGCCCACAACCGTATCAATGCCGGCATTGGCCTGTTCAGCATCCACTAAGGTTCGCAAAACATCCAATCTGGGGGCGATCGCAATGAACTGATTGTCAAACACCGCAGCGGCATAGGCCTGGCCTGTTTGGCTGACAAACTCCTGAAGCGTCACGCCTTGGTAGACCTGCTCCTGCTGCGGCTCTGTGTCCCTCAACCGGTCGGACAGGCTCTGCTCAGCCTGCAGGGGATCGGCAATGGGCAAGATGGCGACTAGAACGGAACCGTTCTCGATCGGGCTATCGAGGATCGATCCAGGTGATGGGTCTGGATCGGTATCCCCGGATCCACTAGCCGTGGGAGCGTTGCCAGGGAGAACCGCAACGGTCATTTCTGGCCCAATCCAGGGTTGGAGATCGCGCGGGAAGTCTAGTTCATAGGCAGATAGCCAGCGATCGCGCCATGTGGCTAAGAGCTGATCCACCTGCTCTTGGGATTCCGGGGTGCCAAAGGAGCGCAGGGTTTGCCATTGTTGGGGATTGGTGGACACCGAGAAAGTCATTAAGGCATTTTGAGGAATGACCTCAATGCCCACGGGCAAGGACGCTGGCGATCGCAATCCCGATTGCCCCCTAAGCCACCAGTAGGCTACGCTACCCCCAGTGATAAAAGCGATCGCGGTTCCTAAGGTTAACAATAGAGCGGGTTTACGTTTTGCCACAGACGCTAGCTCCTTGCATAGGTGGGGATCAGGGAACGTTGATCCTACGACAGCATAGCAAGTTATTATGCCAGTCTCGTGGTCTTGTCAGGGGGCACCCCTAGGCTAGCAAACCGTTATGACTGGGAGCAGGACGACCGAAACGCACAAAACACTAGAGGATTTGGGAGAGAAACTTCCGGCTGCGTTCCTCTTTGGGATTGTTGAAGAACTCCTCCGGCGTGGCTTCTTCCACCAAGACCCCATCGGCCATCAAGACGACGCGATCGGCCACTTCCCGCGCAAAGCCGACCTCATGGGTCACACAGACCATGGTCATCCCTTCAGCGGCTAGGGTACGCATGGCATCTAGCACTTCCCGCACCATTTCTGGGTCAAGAGCGGAGGTGGGTTCATCAAAAAGCATAATCTTAGGCTGCATGGCCAAGGCTCGGGCGATCGCCACCCGCTGCTGCTGCCCGCCAGACAATTGCCCAGGATACTTGTTAGCTTGCTCTAAAATTCCCACCCGCTCTAGCAACGTCATCGCCACTTCCTCAGCCTTGGCTTTGGGCCACCGCCGCACCCAGATGGGAGCCAGGGTGACATTCTTGAGCACCGTCAGGTGAGGAAATAGGTTGAACTGTTGAAACACCATGCCCACCTCACGGCGGATGGTTTCAATGTTTTTCAGATCATGGGAAATACGAATGCCATCAATGTCGATGGTGCCTTTTTGATAGGGCTCTAGGGCATTGAACGTGCGTATAAAGGTGGATTTACCGGATCCCGATGGTCCCATGACCACCACGACCTCGCCTTTATTGACCGTCAGGCTGACCCCGCGCAGGACGTGAAAGTTGTTGTCGTACCACTTCTCTACGTCTTGAGCAATAATCACCGGCTCATTGACCGGTTGAGAATCTCGCATTGTTCCGGCTTGTGGCTGTGTCATGGCCCCTGTTCTCCAAATCGTGTTCTCAAGTCCTTCAACATATCTAGGATGCAGCGATCGCGCCCTAGTGAGTCGTGTTCAACTGTTGCTCTAGCTTGCGACTCCCCAGCGCCATGGCGTAGCAGAAGAACCAGTAGAGCACACCAATAAAGGCATAGGCTTCTGCATAACGCCCCAAGTAATTGGGGTTAGATAGAGCGGTATTAGCCATTCCCAACAGTTCGAGTAGCCCTAGGGGAGCTAGGAGGGTGGTGTCTTGAAACAAGCTAATAAATTGACCCACAATGGCAGGTATCGCAGTTTTTAGAGCTTGGGGCAAGACGATCAAAATGAGCGTTAGAGGTTTATTCAGCCCCAGGGAAACCGATGCTTCCGACTGACCTCTCGGTACCGACTGCAGTCCTGCTCGTACGTTTTCGGCTAAGTAAGCAGAACTGAAAATCGTCAGGGCGATGATGGCCCGCAGGATGCGATCGGGGCGAACGCCCTCCGGCAGGAATAACGGAATCATAACCTGACCCATCACTAGGATGGTAATCAGAGGAACTCCCCGGACTAACTCGATGTAAGCCACGGAGAGCGATTGCACAATAGGTAGCTCGCTGCGTCGGCCAATGGCCAAGGCAATGCCAAAGGGGAAGCATAGGGCAATGCCGGTCACAGCCATCAGCAGGGTGAGCACCAAGCCCCCCCAGTTTTCGGTGCGTACCGGTGCCAATATCCCCAAGCCACCGCCAATCAACCAGATTGAGGCTATGTATACCAAGAACCACCCGGCAGCCAGCCAATTGCTCAGGGCTGGCAAGCGCTTGCCGGCCTGCTGCCCTACCCAGGCAGTGGCGACCGTCAGCGCAACCATGCCAAAGAGGATGGGGCTATGGGGACGGGTCAACGGAAATAGAATCACCGCCGCCGCGATCGCCCCAATACCTATGAGAACACTACGCCCGAAAAGATACTGTTGGTTGCGGCCTAAAATGCCCCAAGATAGACCACTCAGGGTCACAATTAGCCCCATGATGATCCACATCCGCCAATACTGAGCTTGGGGATATAGGCCGGTCATCATAAAGCCCAAGTTGTTTTCCACAACAGGCCACTGGGCTTTGGAGAATATCCACGTGACTAAGCCCCAGCCGCTCCACAGTAAAACTGAGGCCACCACAACGGTGAGAATGCTGTTAAACCAGTCACTGAAGAGATTCTTGCGCGCCCAAGCCAACGGCCCAGTTTGGGCAATGGGAGGACGAGTGGCTGCGGGAGGCGTAATACTGGTCATGGTTTAGCGCTCCTTAAGCTGAACAAGGGCATTAAGCTGATTCATGCCAACGGAAATGAGGAGGTTGAAAATCAGGTAGATAAACATGATCAACACAATCATCTCAACGGCACGCCCGGTTTGGTTCAGCGTGGTGAAGGAAACCGAGAATAGGTCAGGATAGCCAATGGCAAAGGCTAGGGTTGTATTTTTAGCCAGGTTCATATATTCGCTGTTTAACGGCGGAATAATCACCCGTAACGATTGGGGGAACACCACCAACCGCATCGCCAAACTCGACGGCAACCCTAGGGAGCGGGCTGCTTCCCACTGCCCCTTAGAAACAGACTGGATGCCAGCACGGACAATCTCCGCGATAAATGCTCCGGTGTAGAGTACCAGCCCACTCAGGGCAGCGGCATATTCCAGCGATAAACGCAGGCCACCACTGGCTCCGCCTCCCTCCTGTACGACAGGGAGCTGCCACCCCAGACCAAAAAGGAGGATGAGCACGAAGGCGGCCACTAGCCCCCCGATCGCCATGAGTTGTGGCTGACCAGACGCCCCTTGCTCCACCATGAGACGGGTACGTTTTTGCCATAGCCAGAAGGCCACCATCGCGATCGCGGCAAGGACAAGGAAGGAAATACCCACCCCCAGCGGCAAGCCAGAGTCGTCTGACTGGGGGGATACTAAGTAGCGCACCCCACGAATCACCAGCCATAGCTCTAGCCCAATCACACCCAGGGCAACCAGCCCGCTGATCCCTCGATAGATGAGCCCTCGGGGACTGCGATCGCCCTTGAAGACGTCGCTCAGCAGCTTCCAGAGCAATCCTCCCAGCAACGCCGCCCCGACCAAGAGCAAAAATCCTAGCCAGTTCTGATCGGTTAGCGATGGCCCAGGAAGATAGATGCCCCGCTTACTCATCACAACCCAGCCAAATTCAAGCTGGTCTTGCACCGATGGCAGTTGGAAATACACCGCAAAGTACCAGAAGAAAAGCTGGAGCAACAGCGGCACATTTCGCACCAGTCCCACATAGGCCCGGCTAATTTTGTACACCAGCCAGTTCTCTGAAAAGCTGGCAACACCTGCCAAAATGCCAACAATGGTTGCCAACGAAATGCCAACAATAATTAACCGCAACGAGTTAATTAATCCAGCAAAGACCACCATTTGATAGGGATCTTGAGGCCGATAATTGACGAGGTTTTCTCCTACGCTAAAACCGGCTTGGTTGCTTAAAAATCGAAACCCAAATCGCATACCCAACTGGGCTAGGTTGCGATTGAGGTTGGTCAACAATACTGCTAAAACTGCGATCACCACAGCTAGGGTGATGATCTGAAATGCTACTTTCCAAAAGCGCTCATCCCGCCAAATGGGGATGCTACCTTGTGTCGCTGGGGTCATGATGTACTTGCCTGGTTTTCATCAATGCCAATCCCAATCGAGCCGCGATCGCTCTGAATTAGCTAGATAGCCCTCAGATTTGCCAAGCATCCTAAAGACTTAACCTTCTGATCTGCCAGCCCCAAAGCGATCGCCGTCCATACAGTCAAGAGGTGGTTTATAACATAATTTAAAATAGTTTGATTCTTCGTACCTTAGGGCACGAAAAATCAAACTTTATAAACAGTCTCTAGGTGCGGCTAACGCACGCACCGCTCAACTTAACGGAATGGAGGTGAGTAAAGTAGACCCCCATCAGACCAGAGAGCATTTTGCCCGCGCTCAAGGCCGAAGATGGAATCTTGTCCGAGGTTGCGCTCAAACACCTCTCCATAGTTGCCCACATGGCGAATGATCCGCTGGGTAAAGTCGTTGGACAAGCCCATGTCTGATCCTAGATCCCCTTCAAGACCCAAGAAGCGACGAACACCAGGGTTTTCATCCGCTAGGCGCTCCTCAAGATTCGCTTGAGTAATACCTAGTTCCTCTGCTTCAATCATCGCAAAGGTGACCCACTTAACGGTATCAAACCAAGCAGAGTCGTTGTTGATGGTCACAGGGCCCAAGGGCTCCTTCGACATCGTGACCTCAAGCAAAACATGCTCCTCAGGATTAGGAAGCGTACTGCGACGAGCAACAAGCTGTGACTTATCGGAGGTCATCCCTTCACAACGACCTTCTGAATAAGCCGCGTAAGCAGCGTTGGCATCTTGGAACACCACGGGCTCAAAATCTACGCCCAGATCGCGCATCTGGTCGGTGAGGTTCAGCTCTGTAGTGGTACCCGTTTCTACGCAAACCGATCTGCCTTCAAATCCTTCTAGATCAGTAATGCCGCTGGCTTCACGCACCAGCATACCTTGACCGTCATAAAAGGTTGTGGGGGCAAACTCCAGACCCACCGATGTATCTCGGCTTAGTGTCCACGTGGTGTTGCGGGCTAACATATCCACCTCGCCACCCACCAAGGCTGTGAAGCGCTCCGTAGAATCTAGGTTACGGAAGACTACCTTTTCAGGATCATCAAACAGCGCGGCGGCAACTGCCCGACAGGTGTCCACGTCTAATCCAGAGTAGTTACCGCTGTCATCAACGAAGCTAAACCCAGGAATATTTCCTTCTACACCGCAGACCAATTCCCCACGGTTGATCACCGTCTGTAGACGGCTCGTAGCTGGGCCAGTGGAACCTGAGGTTCCTTCAGTCGCTCCACCTGAACCATTTGAGGCTGGCTCGGCACAAGAGGCCAACGGCAAAGCAATGAGCGCGGCTGCACTCAGCAGAAAACTCCATTTACGCATAGTTCCTTTCTGGTCTCCTAACACATCACAATGAAATAAATGACAATCAGTATTCATGAATGTTGTAGCGTGGTCAAGCTACAACATTCGATTGATCCAATACAGGCGATCGCTGTGGAGACCTTAAAGCAAGGTGCTTTGTAGTATCAACAGATCGGCTGTACGATAGCCACTTACCGATCTCGGGCATGTCCATTGATCACGATCAAGGGTAGACATGTGCCAATGGGGTTAGCTCAAACATGGAAGCCGCTCTAAGGATTGGGAATGAAGATGGCTCAGCACCTTGGCAACCCCTAGATGTTCTACACCGTTCACTAAAAAACTAGTCATCAGAAACAAACAAGTCATCAGGAAAGAAGCGCAGCGCGGTCGTCATGCATGAGATCGCCCACCATACCCGAAGGGGGCTACTTCTACCTAACACTCTACTGGTTTTCAGTTTGCGTTTGTATCCTACATCACAGTTTTGCGAAATCCAGCAGGAGACGAACCATAACGCATCGTTCTGCAGGAGGAGTTGAGCGCTGATCGCCCAACACCTAGGGTTGAGAAAGTTGCGAATTTCTCAACCCTAGGCGCTACCAATCACGAAAATTACAATAATTACACTATTGATGAGATATTGACGAGAGCGCATGAATGAGAGCGATCGCTCTCTCGGGAGTATCTCAGGAAGTATCTAGGAAATATCTAGGAACAGAGAAGCGCCTTCCTAGGACGATGGAGCCGCGTTGAAGAGGCTAGTGCGGCTCGCATCGAGATGAAAACCCCTGCTCGGAGGGAGGCGATCGCTTCCTGAGCATCGCTTGCTGAGCATTGAGGGTGAATGGATACTTGGGGTCATCCGGGATGCGGATGAGGCCATCTAAGCCAACCAGGAATCATGAAAGGGGTTGGGCTAGGGTGACAGAGACGATAGAGGAAACGACGTCTAGCTTCACGGGCGATGGTTGCAGTTAGCGTGCATCAGCGATGTCTCGAATCAGAGACAGTCTGGAGGAGATGTAGTGATTGAGGGTGTCAACCTCACAGTGGTTCAGAGAGAATTCCATGCCAAGCTGGCGAGTGAGCCATTGGATAAGGGTTTGATCATCTAAGCTCAACAACGTCTTGGACTGCGTTGCTTCGATTAAGGACCAAAATTGTCTGAGGAGTAAGGGAGTCATATAAGCTCTCCGCTAGTCTTAATCTTCTTTTCATTTTCTACTTTATCGGTTGATCGGATGATTGGGAAAGTAGACATACAACACTCAACAAGAGTTACAAAAGTCTCAACACAGCGATGAAAATCTTGACGTAGTCTGACATATCTTGTGATGTAGTCCAGCAAAGCGCCACAGTCTGCTAAAGAGGACAAGCACAAGATTCCTCCCATTCAAGCATCAAGGTGTTTTCATCCAGTCATCGGAAGGGTGATTGCCTGATTGACGGACAAAACTCCTGCGATCTTGATGCTCTCGTAGATTAGGTTAGCGTCAGCGTAACCCAACGGAATCTAAGCTGGCACTGGGTTTGACGTTGCTCAACCTAGCCTAGGCAAAAAGATTGGTTCGTCAACCAGGGGTGATTGCTCAGAGCTTGTTGGGAAGAAATCCGTAGGGTGCCTAGGGAGCGATCGCTCTCAGGGAACCGGCCTGGACTGGCAAGAAAGGAGCGGTATCATAGGGGTGCTCTCTCACCCAGGGATTGTGCCCTGACCTGATTGGATGACTCTTGACCTACTTTTTGATGGGGCAAACGTGTTTGTGTTGCCCTTTTGGTTGCTGATGATTGTGCTACCCAAGTGGGGGATCACCCAGCGGATTATCAACTCGACGGTGCCCTTTGCCATCCTAGCGGTTGTCTATATCTATCTCTTTATCACCGGGCTTTCTCCCGAGACGGCAGAATCCTTTGCCAATCCCACCTTGACTGACCTAGCGCGCCTGTTCTCCGATCCTCAAATTACGGCGACGGGCTGGGTGCATTTCTTGGTGATGGATCTGTTCGTGGGGCGCTGGATTTATCAAGAAGGTCTACGCACCGGGGTGTGGACGATTCATTCCCTCCTCCTGTGTTTATTTGCCGGGCCGATTGGCTTGTTGTCCCATTTGGCCACTCGGTTTGTGGTGCAGGCGGCAGGGCGCGGGGTAGAGGCTCCATCGGAGTCGGTGCCGGAGTCGCCGTAGGTGCCATGCGTCCTAGAATTATTGCCGTGGGCAAGGTGAAGAAAGGCTGGATTCAGCAAGGCATCCAGGAGTATTGGAAGCGGCTGCCGGAGTTGAGCATTACGGAAATTAAGGACTCGACGCCGGCGAAGGAGGCCCAAAAGGTGCGATCGCTCCTCCAGTCTCAAGATAGGGTAATTGTGCTATCAGAATGGGGCAAGGGCTACACCTCAGTAGAATTTGCGGACTTCATTCGCCAAGCCGGAGCCACGCCCCTAGCCTTTATCATTGGTGGGCCGGACGGCTTTGGGGAGGAGATGCGATCCCAGGCCGATCACCTGATCAGCCTATCGCCCATGACCTTTACCCATGAGATGGCGCGGTTATTTTTGGTCGAGCAGCTTTACCGAGCTAAAGCTATTCTCAATAACACCGGCTACCATAAGTAATTCTTTGCCTGGAGACGCGACGATCGCGACCCATAACCATGCGCATTCCATTCTTCACCTTCATGACCCCTCTGTCGGTCTTAGCCACCCTAGCCCTGGTTGCCCCAGTCCAAGGTACTGCCCCTGCTAAGCTAGAGCGATCGCCCCTAGCATTCGATGGGCCAACGGTTGGGCAAGTGGTTGCGGCTAGCCAAGGACGTCTATCCTCCCTATCGATCCCGATCCCCCATAGGGCAACTTCAGGGAGAGCGATCGCCCTAGAGGCAGACTTACGGAAGCAGGGGGATAGCGGCACCACAGCCGTTTTTATCGATCAGCAGGGCTCCCTCGATGACGATGATGAGCCCTCACCGGTGGAAGGGGGCGTGTATGACGTCTATTCCTTTGTAGGCCGAGCTGGACAATCCGTCAGCCTGAACCTCAACAGCAACGACTTTGATCCCTACCTGATTTTGATTGGCCCCGACGGCACCTTGGTTGACGAGAACGACGACATCAGTCCAACCAATCTCAATTCCGCCATTAACACCACCCTGCCTAGCAATGGCAACTACCTGATTGTGGTGACCTCCTATGCACCCCAGGAGCGCGGTACCTATCAGTTGCGCGCTACTACCACCCTTGGCACCGGCGATCTCCAAGCCACGCTGCGCTGGGATAGCCCCCACGACTTAGATCTAGCCGTGATGGATCCTACGGGCGAGGTGGTGGCGTTTAACAATACACCGGTTGCCAGTGGTGGACAGTTGGATGTAGACGCCCATGCTCTCTGTGAAAGAATCACGAGTGCGCCGGTGGAAAATATTTTTTGGCCGGCGGGGCAGGCTCCGGCAGGAGAATATGTGATTGCGGTGAGTCTATATGCCCGATGTGATGAGAGCGTCGGCCCAATTCCGTTTACCCTCAACCTCACGGTGCAGGGCAGCACGGAGACGCTCACCGGTGTGGTAGATGAAACGAATGATCTGGTGACGTTCACGACAGCGGTTTACTAAGCCAAGGGGGTCTGGGGTGGTGGCTAAGGGGTGTGGTCGTAGGCGATCGCCCCTGGGATATTCCCCATCAGACACCCCGGATCCCGGTGCGAGGGTTGATATACTAAAAGCTCTAAACGTTTTGATTAGGCACCGTCTGGGTAGACTATGCAGCCAACTGATCCCAATAAGTTCACCGAAGAAGCGTGGCAAGCCATTGTCAGTTCTCAAGATGTGGTGCGTCGTTTTCGCGGGCAATATCTTGAAATTGAGCATGTGCTGATTGCCCTGCTTGAACAGGAGGGACTAGCAGGCAAGCTGTTAGCCCAAGCCAGCATCGAGGTTGCGAGCCTCAAACAAGTCCTCGAAGCCTTTATTCAGCGGCAAATCCGCGCCTCGGATACCAGCCAACTCTATCTGGGGCAAAGCACGGACCAAGCTCTAGACCAAGCTGAACTGTCTCGCCAAACCTGGAAAGATGACTACATTGCCGTGGAGCATCTGCTGCTAGGCATTGCCGAGTATGAGCGGCTCAATCGACGCATTCCGCGCATGGTACTCGATGCCCAGAAGCTGGAGGCGGCGATTAAGGCCACCCGAGGTACCCAGCGCGTGGAGGATCGACGGCCGGAGTCTCGCTACAATGCCCTCGAACGCTTTGGCCGAGATCTGACGGAGCAGGCCAAGGCCGGCAAGCTGGATCCGGTGATTGGGCGGGATGAAGAAATTCGTCGGGTAGTACAGGTTCTGTCTCGCCGCACCAAGAATAATCCGGTGTTGATTGGGGAGCCGGGGGTTGGCAAAACGGCGATCGCTGAAGGTCTGGCGCAGCGGATTATCAACGGTGATGTACCCGAATCCCTGAAAAATCGTCAGCTCATTACCCTCGACATGGGCTCGTTGATTGCTGGGGCCAAGTATCGCGGCGAGTTTGAAGAACGGCTGCGATCGGTACTGCGGGAGGTGACCGGGTCGGATGGGCAGGTGATTTTGTTTATCGACGAACTGCACACCGTCGTGGGAGCGGGCGGCAGTCAGGGCACCACAGATGCCAGTAATCTGCTCAAACCCATGCTGGCTCGGGGTGAGCTGCGCTGTATTGGCGCGACGACGATTGATGAATATCGTAAGCATATTGAAAAAGATGCGGCCCTAGAGCGGCGCTTTCAGCAGGTGATGGTGGGGCAGCCCAGTGTGGAAAATACCATCTCCATTCTGCGAGGGCTGAAGGAGCGCTATGAGGTGCACCACGGCGTTAAAATTTCCGACTCGGCCCTAGTGGCGGCGGCGACCTTGTCCGATCGCTACATCAGCGATCGCTTCCTGCCGGACAAGGCCATTGATTTGGTGGATGAAGCTGCGGCTAAGCTGAAGATGGAAATCACCTCCAAGCCCGTGGAGCTAGAAACCATTGAGCGCCGCTTGATGCAGCTTGAGATGGAAAAGCTGTCCTTGGAGGGGGAGGGCGATCGCCTTGGAGTTGCCTCGCGGGACTATAAATCATCCCAAGATCGGCTCGAACGCATTGACAGCGAAATCTCAGACCTAACGGTGCAACGAGATGGGCTGAGTTCTCAGTGGGAATCCGAGAAGCATATCCTCACGGAAATCAACCACCTCAAGGAAGAAGAAGAGCACCTGCGCCTACAAATTGAGCAGGCAGAACGGGCCTACGACTTGAACACCGCCGCTCAGCTGAAGTACGGTCGCCTGGAAACCGTGCAGCATGACTTGGAAGCCAAGGAAGCCGTCCTGATTGACATCCAGTCTCGGGGAGAAACCATGCTGCGTGAGCAGGTCACCGAGGCCGATATTGCCGAAATTGTGGCTAAGTGGACGGGCATTCCGGTCAACCGTTTGCTGGAGTCGGAGCGGCAAAAGTTGCTGCAGCTCGAATCGGTGCTCCACGAGCGGGTGATTGGTCAAGACGAAGCGGTGGCGGCGGTGGCGGCGGCCATTCGCCGGGCCCGGGCGGGCATGAAAGATCCGGGACGACCGATTGGCTCGTTCCTATTCATGGGCCCCACGGGGGTGGGTAAAACCGAACTAGCGCGCACCTTGGCCGAGTCGCTGTTTGACACCGGCGATGCCCTCGTGCGGCTGGATATGTCGGAATATATGGAGAAGCATTCGGTGTCCCGCTTGGTGGGAGCGCCTCCGGGCTATGTGGGCTATGAGGAAGGGGGGCAGCTTACCGAGGCCATTCGCCGCCATCCCTACTCGGTGCTGCTGCTGGATGAGGTGGAAAAAGCCCATCCCGATGTGTTCAACATTTTGCTGCAGGTGCTGGATGACGGCCAGGTCACCGACTCCCAAGGGCGATCGGTGGATTTCTGCAACACCGTGATTGTCATGACCAGCAACATTGGTTCCCAATACATTCTGGATGTGTCTGGGGATGATGAGAAGTATGACGAGATGCGATCGCGTGTCTTGCAGGCGTTGCGATCGCACTTCCGTCCTGAGTTTCTCAACCGGGTGGACGACATTATCCTGTTCCATCCGTTGACGTTGAAGGAACTGCGGAAAATTGTCAGCATCCAGATGCGCCGCATTCATCGCCTCTTGGCCGATCAAAAGCTCAGCATTGAACTCACGAACGCAGCAGAGCAATATATTGCCGATGTGGGCTACGATCCGGTCTACGGGGCGCGACCGCTGAAACGGGCTCTGCAAAAGGAGCTGGAAAACCCCTTAGCGACCCAAATTCTAGACCTAACCTTTACCGAGGGCGATACGATCCTGGTAGATGCTGGCAGCCAGGGCTTAACCTTCTGTAAAAAAGACGTCGCTGTGGCAGAACCGGTGGCTGTAGAGTGATGCGGCCATGGGTAGGGAAATCCGCATCCGGCCCGGTAGGGCTATCCCGCTATGGTGGATCTAACCGTGAGGGGGAGCGATCGCCCACTATTAAACATAGTTGACCCGAGTTGCGCGAGTTGCGTTGTTGTTGCACGCTAACCTCTGCGTTAAGCCGACGGTTGTGACCAGTTGAACCGTCACTCCATGGCTTAGATGTTGTCCTGGCTGTTTCCAAAGCGCGGACTATCCAGGCCCTCCCTCCCTAATTCTTTTACCGTATTCTTTTACCGTACTTTGACGAAACCATGACCACCATCCTGGAACAGGGAAACATCAGTATCCATACTGAGAATATTTTCCCAATTATCAAAAAATGGCTGTATTCCGACCACGAAATCTTTCTGCGTGAACTTATTTCCAACGCGGTAGATGCCATCAGCAAGCTCAGCATGGTCTCCCGTCGTGGCGAATATTCGGGGGACATCAGCGAACCCAAAATTCAGATTTCTATTGATAAAGACAACAACACCCTATCAGTCACCGATACCGGCATCGGCATGACCGCCGATGAGGTGAAGAAGTACATTAACCAAGTTGCCTTCTCCAGCGCCGAGGAGTTTGTCCAGAAGTATAAAGATGCCAACGACCAGCAAATTATCGGCCACTTTGGTCTAGGCTTTTACTCCTCCTTCATGGTGGCTTCGAAGGTGGAAATTGATACCCTGTCCTACCAAGACGGTGCCCAGGCAGTGCATTGGTCCTGTGATGGCAGCACCCAGTTTGAACTGAGCGAATCCACCAGGAGCGATCGCGGCACCACCATCACCCTGCACTTGCTGGAAGAGGAGAAGGAGTACCTAGAGGACTACCGGATTAAGCAGTTGGTGAAAACCTACTGTGACTTTATGCCGGTGCCCATCCTGCTGGGTGAGGAGCAAATCAACAAGCAAAAAGCACCCTGGAAAGAATCGCCGAGCAACCTCACAGATGAAGACTACCTAGAGTTCTACCGCTATCTCTATCCCTTCCAAGACGAACCGCTGCTCTGGGTGCATTTGAATACCGACTATCCCTTTGTGGTCAACGGGATTCTCTACTTCCCCAAGCTCAAGCCCGATGTAGACATCACCAAGAGCCAGATCAAGCTGTTCTGTAACCAGGTGTTTGTCAGCGACAACTGCGAAGAGGTAATTCCCCGCTTCCTGCTGCCCCTGCGCGGCGTGATTGACAGCGTGGATATTCCCCTCAACGTTTCCCGCAGCTTCCTGCAGAACGATCGCACCGTGCGGCGCATCGCCGACTATATCGCCAAAAAAGTGGGCGATCGCCTCAAGGAACTCTATCGCGATGATCTGCTGGAATATGTGCGCTGTTGGCAAGACCTAGGCACCTTCGTCAAGTTTGGCTCGTTGAACGACGACAAGTTCAAGAAGCAAGTTGAAGACATCCTCATCTACCGCACCACGGCAGATCTCAGCCCTGATCCAGCATCAGAATCCGTGGCGGTTGAGGTACAAACGGCTGAAGGCGATGTGTGGGAAGCTCCCGCCACCGACGCTCCAGTGGTTGCTAAAGACGGTGCAGGACAGTTCTACACCACCCTCAAGGACTACCTAGAGCGCAACCGAGAGCAGCACGAGAATCGAGTGTTCTACTGCACCGATCCGGCAGCCCAAGCCACCTATGTGGAACTGCACAAGAGCCAAGGGCTAGAGGTGCTATTCTTTGACTCCTTCATTGATACCCACTTTGTCGGGTTCCTAGAACGGGAATATTCTGACCTGCGCTTCTCTCGGGTTGATGCAGAGCTAGATGATTCTCTGCTGAACAAGGACAAAGAAGCGGAAATTGTCGATCCCAGCACCAACAAAACCCGCAGCGAAGTGGTGAAGGAGCTGTTTGAGCAGGCTTTGCAGAAGCCCAAGGTAACCATTCGCACCGAAGCGCTCAAGTCAGACGATGCCAAAACGCCGCCGGCCATGGTGCTGCTACCGGAAGCCATGCGTCGGATGCGGGATATGACGGCCATGTTTGAGCAGAAAACGGCGGAATTCCCCGATGAGCATATTCTGTTGGTGAACACCGCCCATCCGCTGATCGACAACCTGCTGAAGCTCCAGCAAGGAGCGATCGTCACCAGCGAGGGCGATTCTCCCTCGGCCCAGTTGGCCACCATGCTCTGTCACCATGTGTATGACCTAGCGCTGATGGCTCAGAAAGGCTTTGATGCGGACGGTATGAAAGACTTCGTGGCGCGATCGAACCAAGTGCTGACGCAGCTCACCAAATAGAACCTCGTGAGTTGATGATCATCCGGCGGGCCCTGCCCGCCTTTTTTGTGGGCATCCCCGAGCCGATGGCTCCAAGGTGAAGGCTGGAGGTTGGCACGACTTCAGCCCGATCTGACCAAGGGCGATCGCTCCCGAAAATGTAACAAAGCAGACATATTGGGTGAACCAGCTACTTCAGCCTTCTTGAAGAA
>RECH01000149.1 GCA_007694125.1 Leptolyngbya sp. DLM2.Bin15 | reverse complement strand
TCTTACCCTGCTTTTCTTGGGTCAATCTCGATATTTCTTCTAGCTGCCGGGTTTTGCCAATGCCAGGTTCACCTTGTAGTATCAGCAGCGTTGGCTCTTGAGGTGTTTTGCCATGTGCTCTTTGCAAGCAGGACTTGGCCCAAGTTTGGATCTGCATCCACTCGGTTTCACGGCCCACTAGGGGCGATTGCACGACTTCCACATGTCGAGGTAAGACAACCGGATGAACATCCTCCCGATGAGGCAATTCGTTGCTGTGAAAGCTAGGGGTGTCATCCATCAAAAGCTGCTCATACATCCTGCGGGTGGCCGTGCTGGGTTCAATCCCCAATTCATCGCGCAGGAGCGTCATACATTGGTGATACAGTTGCAGGGCACTAGCGCGATCGCCACTAGACCCATACAGCCGCATCAGGGTGCAGTAGGCGGCCTCGTTGAGGTTGTCGAGCCGCAGCAGATGCTGGGCATGGGCGATCGCCGCTGCCCATTTCCCTTGCTTTTCTAGCAGCGCAATCACCCCATCCAACGCCCGACCTAGATCGTGCCGCAGCCGCTCTCGCTCGGACACCACCCAATCATTCTCAAAATCGGGCAAAAAGTCCTCCCTATAGAGGGCGATCGCTTGCTCTAGGTAGCGCTGACGGGTGGGGCGATCGCCCTCCTGATCCGCAGCCCGAACAGCCATATCAAACTGGCTCACATCCACCGCCAGCGGCACCTCACTGCCCCAATGCACGGTTTTGGTATCCGCCAGCAGCCACTCATTGGACTGGGGTACGGCTTTTCGTAGATAGCTCAGCTCTTTGCGCAGGTTGGAACGGGCCTGGGTCTCACTGGAGTCGGGCCACAGCAAAAAGGCCAACCGCTGGCGCGACTGGGGGGTGTGGGGATGCAATGCCAGATAGGCCAACAACAGTTGCGATCGCCCACTGGTAAGGCTAATGGAGCAATCGTCCAAGCTCAGGGAGAAACCTCCCAATAGACGCAAGCTAAATCCTATCGACATGACACGTTTGAATTGTAGTTGACCCACCCCAATATGTTGTCAATACTTGAAAAGCTATGAGGGTGTAGTGCTATGGCAAATATTAACCCGGCAATAAGTTAGCATAAACAATCAGGAGTTACGCAGATGAAATGGGGGTGCATCCCACTTTTGTAACCCTCACCCTAAATCCCTTTCCCAAGTCGGGCGAGGGACTTTGAATCCAGCTCCCCTTCTCCCTAGTCGGGCTACTACAGACACATAAGTCCAAATTTTGTGACCATTTGTGACCATAGGTTGGGCTATAAATTTGCGAACGTGGGATAGCTCCCATGCGATCGCGCCTCATCGCTTCCTTGGTGGTGCAACTCTTAGGTGTGGTGGGTTTGGTCGGCTACCTTTCCTATTGTATGGACTACAGACCGTGGAGACTTGCGCCCATCAGATGATAAACGAGGGGGCGATCGCCTGGATCAAAATCTTGACTATATTATTGGCTCTATGGATCAGAATACAGCAGCGTTCAACGAGGCTCAGCACCTTACCCGTCTCGGTACCTGGGAGTTTGATCTGGCAAACCAGGTGGTGACTTGGTCGGAAGAACTGTACCGCATCTATGAAGCTGATCCTAAGTCGCCCGTTCCTCGCCCTGATCTCACCATTCAACAGATTCATCCAGACGACCACGATCGCTTTCAGCAAGAGGTGCTTGAGGCAGCGATCGCCCTTCAGCCCTTCGATACCGATCTGCGGATTATCACGCAAACTGGCAAGGTTCGCCACATCCAAGCCAAGGGGCAACCCATTTGCAACCAGCAAGGAGAAGTGGTGCGGCTGGCGGGCATTGTGTCCGACATCACCGAGCGCAAGCAGGCAGAACTAGCACTGCAGGAAAGCGAAGAACGATTTCAGGAAATTGCCAACACCATTTCCCAAATGTTCTTTGTGCGCACCGTCAACCCCGATTGCTATACCTACATCAGCCCCGCCTACGAAAAAATTTGGGGGCGATCGCGGCAGGATCTCCAGAACAATCCCAGTGATTGGCTAGAGGCTATTCACCCGGACGATCGCGATCAGGTGACTGCCTCGCTAGCTGAGCAATGGCAAGGACAATCTATCCGCCGTGAATACCGCATTGTGCGCCCGGATGGAGACGTGCGCTGGGTTTCAGCCATCGTTTCTGTGATCTACGATGAGGCGGGGCAGCCGCTGCGGTTTATTGGCTTGGCCGATGATATTAGCGATCGCAAGCAGGTGGAGCTAGCGCTGCAGGCCAGTGAAGCTCGCCTGCAGCTGATTACCGATTCCATTCCCGGCTGTATTGCCTATATTGATGCTGCTCAGCGCTATCAGTTTGTGAATCGCACCTACGCAGAATGGTTTGGCTGCCGGAAAGAGGACATCCTAGGGCGCAGGGTTGAAGACGTGATTGGCGTGCAGGCCTACCGTCAAGTACGGCACCATATTGAGCAGGCTCTGACAGGAACCACGGTGACCTATGAAGCCGACCTGCCCTACCAAGGCGGCCAAGGTCGCTATATTTCTGCGGTCTTAGTTCCGGATCGTGATCATGAGGGCCAGGTACGAGGCTACTACGCTCTGATCACCGATATCAGCGATCGCAAGCGTGCCGAGGCAGCCCTCCAAGCTAGTGAAGCTCGTTTCCAAACCCTGGTGACCAATATACCTGGCATGATCTACCGATATTTGCCGCACGTGGGCACTCCGGGGCACTTTACCTACGCCAGTTCTGGGGCAAACGAGCTGCTTGAAGTATCGCCTGAGCACATCGTCCAAGATGCAGGCAGCATCTGGAGTCTGGTTCATCCTGAGGATCTACCGTCGTTACATGCTTCCGTTGACCAAGCGGTTCAAAGTGGTACCCCCTGGTATTGGGAAGGGAGGTTGGTGACGCCGTCCGGTCAGTTGAAATGGATTCAGGGAAAATCCCGACCCTACCAGGCCCCAGAAGGTCTTGTATGGGATGGACTCCTCATAGACATTAGCGATCGCAAGCAGGTGGAAGAACTGCTGCAGCAATCGGAAGCCCGCTACTTGTCTATTCTGCAAGACCAAACGGAGCTGATTAAGCGGTTTCGAGCCGACGGCACGCTGACGTTTGTGAATGATGCCCTGTGTCGTTATTACGGACTTGCTCGGGAGGTGATCCTCAACCGTCACTACGAAAACAGGATTTATCCCGAGGATCAACCGATCGTCGATCGCTGTTTGGCATCGCTCTCGCCCGACCATCCCGTGGGCGTGGTGGAACATCGCGTCTTGGTCAACGGGCAAGCCCGGTGGATGCAATGGACGAATCGGGCGATTTATGACAATCAGGGGCAGCTTGTGGAACTCCAATCCGTGGGCCGCGATATTCACGATCGCAAACAGGCTGAGATTGCCCTAGAGCAGGCCCGAGAAGCCGCTGAGGCTGCCAATCAGGCCAAGAGTATCTTTATTGCCAACATTAGCCATGAATTGCGATCGCCCCTGAATGCCATCCTGGGATTTGCCCGCCTGCTGCAACGCAACTCCAAGCTATCTTCCCAAGAGGTGAACTATGCCGCCATCATTGAGCAGAGCGGCGAGCATCTGCTCAGCGTGATCAACCAAGTGTTGGATCTGGCTCGTGTAGAATCCAACACGATGGTGTTAGAGACCAGCACGGTGGATATGTGGGGGTTGCTGGCAGATTTAAAAAGCCTGTTCATTCTGCGAACCACCGAAAAGGGCATTCTTTTGTCGATGGAGCGATCGCCTGCGGTGCCCCAGTGGGTGAACACAGACGAGATGAAGTTACGGCAAGTGTTGATCAATTTAATCGACAACGCCATTAAGTTCACCAAAGCAGGGCAGATTACAGTCTCCATCGACGGTTTCTCCGATCCCAGCTTCCATCTATGCATTCACGTCATCGATACCGGCTGCGGCATTGCTCCCGCAGATCAAGCGACGCTGTTTGATGCCTTTAGCCAAGGAGAGGCCGGACGGAAGAGTCGCATGGGCACCGGGTTGGGGCTCACGATCAGCCACGAGTTTGTGCGCCTGATGGGGGGAAGCCTCACCCTAGAAAGTGAGGTGGGGCGCGGCAGTTGTTTCTGTCTGACGATCCCGGTGCAGTCTGCCTCGCCTGCCCCTGAGCCAGAGGCGATCGCCTCCCGAACCATCATCGGCTTGGAGCCAGGGCAGCCGCGCTATCGCATCTTGGTGGTGGATGATAATCCGATCAATCGCATCTTGCTGCTGCAGTATCTGAGTGTTCTAGACCTAGAGATGCAAGAGGCCAGCCATGGCGAAGAGGCGGTACAAATCTGGCAAGCATGGCAACCCCATGCGATTTTTATGGATGTCCGGATGCCGGTTTTAGATGGCTATGGTGCAACCCGTCGCATTCGTGCCTTGGAGCAGGAACAAGCCATAAGCGATCGCACCATCATCATTGGCATTTCAGCGACGGGCATTGACGATCACCAGCATCTAACTCAGGCGTCAGGGTGTAATGCCTTCTTGCCTAAGCCCTTTACCGAAGCCAGTTTGTTTGGCCTACTACAGCAGCATCTCTCCCTCCGCTATCGCTACAGCGAAGAGCAACCCAGCTTGGATGATCACCATCCGTGGATGCCAGATCACCTGATCGCCTCTCTCTGCCGACTTGATCCAGCCATCTTGCTCGATCTAGACTATGCCTTAATGTTGGGTGATGTTGTCAGCATTCGTCAGGTTGTAGATGCCATTAAACCTGACCATGCTGACCTTGCTCAAGCCTTGGGGCGGATGGTGGAGCAGTTTGAGTATGAGATGTTGCTAAACTGTGTCCAGTGTGCCAGAACTAGAATGTCCTAAGTTTTGTAAGCAGATCCCAATCAACCCTGGTGTAGGGTGCGGTTAGGCTCAGCCGTAACGCACCGTTGTGTAAAACGTTGAGGGATGAAGCGATCGATCAGGTATTCTACCCACACATCTTCCTGCCTAGGTGATGAGTTACCCTGGAGGGGAGGATCAGAGACGTCCAAAATAGAGACTGTGAGGTTGGCCCTTGCATGGCACCGACAGCACTCTCAGAGCAAGTCTTGTCACGGAACGGTGGGTCGGCACGGTGATATCTATCGACTGCTGTAGGTTACACGGACTGTAGTAACCTGACAGCTTGTGATACGCCCTTCATTGCTGAGGGTGCCTTGCTATCTTCTTGTGTCTAACTTATGTCTTACGCTACTGATATTCTGATCGTTGATGACACCCCTGCCGATCTTCATCTGATCACGCAACTGCTCAAAAAGGCTGGCTATAGCCTTCGCGTGGCCCAAACGGGAGCGACGGCCCTAAAGTCTGTACAGATGCGATCGCCCGATTTGGTGCTGTTGGATATCAAGCTGCCCGATATTGATGGCTACACCATTTGCCAATACATCCGCGCCAAAGCGCCCTTGGATCACATTCCCGTAATTTTTATCAGTGCTCTAGAGCAAAGCCTCAACAAGGTGAAAGCCTTCAAGGTTGGTGGTATTGACTATGTCACCAAACCCTACGAGGCGGAAGAACTGCTAGCGCGCATTCAGCTTCACCTCACCCATCAAAGACTGCGGCACAGCATCCAGAAGCAAAACCAAGATCTGCGGGCCCAGGAAGAACGGTGGCAACTGCTGTTGCAGGGCACCCAAGACAATATTTTTGATTGGAATATTCAGACAGGAGACATCACGACGTCTGCCTGTCATCTGCTCGGCTACGAGCGCCAGGAGCTACCGAAACAGTTTGACGCGTGGGTTTCTTTAATGCATCCCGAGGATCGCGATCGCACCCTGCGAGACCTCAATGCCTATCTCAATCAAGAGCTGCCGAAGCATTATTTGGAAGTGCGGATGCGTTGCAAAGACGGCAGCTATAAGTGGGTTCTGTCGCGAGGGCAAGCCACTTGGTCGGATGATGGTACGCCACTGCGTATGGTGGGTATTCACAATGACATTAGCGATCGCAAACAGGCGGAACTCGCCCTAAAAAACCAGCTTCGCAAAACTCTGTTGCTCCAACACATCACCGATCGCATTCGTCACTGCTTGGATGCCGATCAAATTTTTCAAACCACCGTATCTCAGTTAGGCAGTACCTTTCAGGTCAGTCGCTGTCTGATCCAGCGCTATACCGAAGAAGTAGCTCCTTGCGTACCGTTTGTGGCGGAATATCTGTCGGATCCATCGATCAGCTCCGTGCGCGCCATTACGATTCCTGTTGAAGGCAATCCCCATCTGCAGCACCTGCTCAGCCATCCTGACGCGATCGCTAGTGATGATGTCTTAGCCGATCCATTGCTCAACCAAGCTGCCGATCTGTGCCGTCACATTAATCTCCAGTCCATGCTCTCGGTGGCAACCTTTTACCAAGGCAAAGCCAATGGTGTGATTAGTCTGCACCAGTGCGATCGCCTGCGAACCTGGACCTTGGAGGAGATTGATCTGATCGAAGCGGTGGCGGCTCAAATGGGAATTGCGATCGCCCAAGTTCACTTAATTGAGCAAGAGCGCCAGCAACGCCAAGCGCTGGAACAAAGTAATCGATCGCTGCAACTGGCGAAACAAGATGCGGATGATGCCAACCAAGCCAAAAGTCGGTTTTTGGCGAACATGAGCCATGAATTACGCACACCGCTCAATGCCATCCTGGGGTATGCCCAACTGTTGGTCAACGACGTCACCCTTTCGATCCAGCATCAAAAATATAGTCAAGTCATTCTCAGCAGCGGTGATTATCTTTTAAAGTTGGTCAATGACATTCTCGACCTGGCCCGCGTGGAATCTGGATGCATCACCGATGAAGCCATCCCCTGCCACCTGCCATCTTTGATCGAATCGCTGCACAGTCTTTTCCAGCAACATGCTAGCCGCAAAGGTCTCAGCTTCACCCTAGACCTAGATGCCGATCTTCCTAGCTACATTGTTGTGGATAGCAAAAAACTACGGCAGGTGCTGATCAATCTCCTGGCCAACGCCCTGAAATTTACCCAGGAGGGCGGGGTGATTCTGCGGGTGTTGGTGGAGTCGGCGCTGCTCAATGACGAATCGGTGTCCTCATCGGAGATGTTCCTTTCCTTTCAGGTGGAAGATACGGGCATTGGTATCGCGCCGTCGGAGCAGTCCTATATTTTCCAAGCCTTTGAGCAAACACCAGCGGGGCGGCGCTTATCCAACAGTACAGGGCTAGGTCTCTCCATTAGTCAACATTTAGTGGCTGTTTTAGGTGGACATTTGCAGGTGCGCAGTGACGTCGATCGCGGCAGTATCTTCTACTTCACCCTGCCGGTGCAGACGACGGAAAACGGTGTTAGCCCCGACATCCAAGACACAACCTGGAGTATGGCGCGCCTCATGCCCAATCAACCCGCGAAATGCATTCTGATTGTGGACGAGCAAGCCACAAGTCAACAGCTTCTGACCGATGCTTTAGCACCCATGGGGTTTGAGATCCTCACCGTGGATACGGGCAAGCAAGCCTTCCTCACCTGGCAAACCCAGCAGCCTGACCTGATCTTGATAGATTTTAGATTGCCGGATCAAGATGGGGAGCAGGTGGTGCAGCAGATTCGCCAGGCAGAACAGGCCCAGCAGCAACCCCAGACGCCAATTTTTATGATGTCGGCTAGTGTGCTAGAGAGCGATCGCTTCACCCTCGCCACCGCTGACTGTCAGGCTTTTCTAGAGAAACCCATTCACCTATCCCACCTCGTCCAGCAGATTGCCCAGCACCTCAACCTAGACCTGCAGCCGGCTTCCGAGCAAGAGCACTCCGTATCGCTCTCAGATCTGCTCAACATCACCTACCACGATCTACAGGTCATGCCCCAGGATTGGATCCAGGAGCTTTATACCTTTGCCACTCAATGCAGCAGCGATCGCATTGATGCCCTGATTAAACAAATTCCTGATGAGCATAATGCCCTCAGGCAAGCCTTGACCTACTACAACTACAACATTGATATTGGCACCATCATGAGGCTGGCGCACCAATGTCTCGATCAATCGGCTGACTAGCTCGTTGCTAGGATGGGAACCGCTGTCACCCACGAGGCTAGCTGCGATGCATACGCGATACGTGTGACCCGTGATATGCGGTTAGGTGTAGCCATAACGCACCGTCTCTCCTGTGAGTGCGACTGGCGTCCTAGAATTTCCCCACAAACTACTCAGTCTTGTCCAGCTTTCACAGCCTCCTCTAAGGTTTACCCTCTAGAATGAGCCGTAGCGATTTTCAAGAGTTCTCAGCCAGATGCCTCTAGACAAAGCCCTATAGAATCTGGATGGACGAGACGTCTGATGCTAGACCCACCTCTGGATGCGATCGCCATCGATGGGATTGCTGAGGCATGGGTTCAGGGCCAGATCTCTTTCCTACCCTCCCACACTTCTATCTGTGCCGAGTTCATGGGCTCAGGGCGAACATCATTCGGTTAACCATCCGTCAAGACAGGAAGAACCATGGAAGCAAAGGACTTGACTGCATTAATCCACCCCATGCTAGCCGTGGTGGTGGTATTTCCATTAATTGGCATGGTGGTACGGTTGGCCATACTCACCCGCCAGCGACGGCTGCAGGTCGCCGATCATCAAAAGAGTAAAATTGCTCCCACCACTGGCCCCGATCATCTGCAACTCGGCCGCTGGTTATCTGCTTGGGTGGTGGCGATCACGCTGATTGCTCTGCTCTATTCCATCGTGGTGAAGTCAATGTTGCCCAACCAGCTTTGGAGTACCGATCCCTTTAAATTTGTTTTTCTCATTCTCTTATTTGCCGCAACGATCGCCTCGTTTGTCCTGTTATATACGGCAAGACCAGCCCTCTGGCGCGGTATCTTTGCCACGTTAACGGGGATGGGATTGGTGATTCTCGGCTGCCAAGATGGTGTTTTTCGGCGGGGCTATGAGTGGTATACCTCGCACTACTATTACGGGATTATCGCAGCGCTTTTGATGGTGTTTTCCCTAGCGATCGTGGCGGATATCTACCAAGATCGCCAACACCGCTGGCGCAGAGCCCACATGGTCTTGAATGGCATTGCGGTATTGTTATTTATTGGCCAGGGGTTCACGGGCACCCGAGATTTGCTAGAAATTCCCCTAAGCTGGCAAATGCCTTACATTTACCAATGCGATTTTGAGAATCTCACCTGTCCACAGCTGAGCGATGGTGAAGGCGGTTGATCATCGGGCGATCGCTCCCTGGTGTTCACCGTTCCAGAGCAGCGATCGCCCCTCGGTTAACTGCGCGGTTCGACGCCGAACTTCTCCACAAGGGCATCCCGCACTTTCTGATGGGTGGTTTCTACGTCATCATCGGTTAAGGTGCGATCGCTGGCCCGATAGACCAAGCGGAAAGCCAAACTGCGCTTGCCGTCGGGGACATTTTGCCCGCGATAGTCATCAAACAAGGCCACCGACTCTAGCAGTGCGCCGCCCGCCTTCAGCATCACCCGCTCTAGCTCCACCACCGACGTTTGCAGCGATGCATAGAAAGCAATATCGCGATCGGAGGCAGGATACACCGAATAGGGTTGGAAAATGGGCATCACCAGTTCTTCTCGGTTCATCTCATCGAGAATGGTGTCGAGATCTAGCTCAAATCCATAGACTTCGTTGGGCAGCCCCCGCTGCTCACAGATTTGGGGATGGAGCTGTCCAAAGGTGCCCAGCCGATTGCCATGGATCCATAGGGATGCCGTCCGCCCAGGATGCAGCAAGCTATTGCGGCGATCGGGTTGGTATTCCACCGTCAAACCCAAGCGGTTAAATAAACTATCAAGAACGCCCTTCGCCTCATACCAGGTCATGGGTGTTTCTTGCCCACTGGTCGTCCAAAGGTTCTGACGGCCGTCGCCGCCCAAAATGCCGCCCACCCGATCCATTTCATCAAACCCATCTTCGTCGCGCCAAAACACGCGCCCGATTTCAAACCCATTCAGGGCACCATTCCCCTGCTCTAGGTTGTACTGAAAGGCATCCATCAACCCTGGCAGTAGTTCTGTCCGCAGGGCGGAATACTCCACCAGCAGCGGGTTTGCCAGCGCTACCTGATTGCCAGACTCGGCTTTGACCAAGGAGTAATGAATTAGTTCTGTGAGCCCCACGGCCTGGCAGGCAGCCTTCAGCTTGCGAACCACAGTCTGCTCGAAGGAGAGGTAGCCCGCCTCGCTTTTATCGGGCAGGGTCTCGCAAAAGTTGTTGTAGCCGTAGAGGCGGGCCACTTCTTCAATCAGGTCAATTTCGCGCTGTAGGTCGCGATCGCGGTAGGGGGGAATGGATACCTGCCATTCACCGTCGTTGTCGGTTGCCGCTAGGTCGCAGCCTAGGGCCGTGAGAATCCGCTCAACATCGGCGGCTTGCAGTTCTCCCACCTCCGTGGCATCGCCGTCTTTATCTCGGGTCACCACCGTCGGGCCGAGGATATCATTCACCCGTTCGAGACGCAGGGTGACGATGCGCTGGGTCTGGTCAGGGCGATCGTCCACGAGGGCCTGATCACCTACGGTGCCTCCCGCTAGGTCTGTCATGAGGTGCAGGGCCCGCTGGGCAGCGATCGCCAACCCGGCAGGATTGACGCCACGCTCATAGCGAGAGGAGGCCTCGGTGCGCAGGGATTGACTGCGGGCAGAGCGGCGAATGGTGGCAGGATCAAACCAGGCCGCTTCCAGCACTAGATTCTGGGTCTCGCCATGAACTTCCGTCTCGGCTCCGCCCATCACCCCCGCCAAGGCCACGGGATGATCGTTGGCCGTAATCACCAGAGCCTGGGAGGACAGCGATCGCTCCTGCCCATCCAAGGTCGTTAGGGTTTCATCCCCCTGGGCAAACCGTACCCCAAGCTGCACCTTTGGGCTACCGGTCACGGTCTGCAAGCGATCGGCATCAAAGGCATGGAGCGGTTGCCCCCACTCCAGCAAGACATAGTTGGTGATATCCACCACGTTATTGATCGGACGGGTGCCCGCTGCCTGCAGCCGTTGCTGGAGCCACTTGGGCGACGGAGCAACCTGCACGCCCTGAATGCGGGTGCCTTGGTAGATGGGACAGGCCTCCCGTTCCGCGATCGCTAGCGTGATCGAGGTGCCTGCCGTTGTGGCCACCGCTGGCACCTCCGGCAAATGCAGCGCCGCACCGGTAATCGCCGCCACTTCCCGAGCAATGCCCACCATACTCAAGGCATCGGCACGGTTGGCAGTGGAGGTGAGGTCTAGCACCACATCATCGAGGCCTAGGTAGGGTCGGACATCTTGGCCGGGCTTCAGGCCATCGCCGGTGAAGACGTGAATGCCCTCTGACTCTTTTTCCAGCCCCAGTTCACTCAAGGAGCAGATCATGCCCTCCGACGGCACGCCCCGCAGCTTCCGAGGACGAATTTTCAAATCTACCTTGGGCAAATAGCTGCCCACCGTGGCCACGGGCACAAAGAGATTAGCCTGCACATTGGCCGCACCACAGACAATCGTCGAAGGCTGGTCGGCACCAATATCCACCTGGCAAACGCTGAGCTTATCGGCATCGGGGTGAGGGTCTCGCTGGAGAACGCGCCCAATGACCACCCCATCTGCCCAGGTGCGTCGGTCTTCAATGTCTTCAACTTCGAAGCCAGCCATTGTTAGCACGTCGGCTAAGTCTTCGGGAGATAGAGTGATATCAACTAGTTCGTTCAACCAGTTTAAGGAGATACGCATGGCTGTGCTTTAGATGTGATCGGATGGATGTGGACGTTGGTGGGTTGACCGGTGCATGACCTGAGACCTGGGTCTTTTCGTCCTAGGGCATGGGAGCAACCTGCATTGACTAGGCTCCGAGGCTCGTCGTCTCTGCCCTAAGCCTCTCCTCTAGAATCCCGCAGGTTACGACCGGCGCTGCACAACAAATCAGGGATATCGCTCAACTCACGCTTCAGGCCAGCAGGACAAACCTTCCCTAGCGTATTCTACCGTTGAACTGCCGCCCACCGCGCTGCCGACTAGGGACATGCAGCAAACTCGACCGATCGTTACGAAGACCCGTAACCCTCTCCGTATGGGGCTTGGTGATTCCGTAGATTTACGGATACTTCACATAGTTTTCAACCCTTGGATCAGGAATTAACATGTATTTTTTGTATCACTTTAATGACAGGCGGGAACACTCAGCCTAGGCTTGATAGTCAATATCATCAGGGGATGCTAGCCCTCCCATTTCAGGATGGTACAACTCGTATATCGAGGTCGTGGTCGCGATCGCTCGGTTAAGAAAATCACCCCGTCCATACGGAATAGCTGCCCTCTGCTATGGTTAACACGGTGCTGAATCAGGGATGTTAAAGGCGATCGCTGTCCTGTTCGATCTCAAAGGAGTCGTTCTAGGGGATGGTGGTAGGTGGATATCCAGAATGCCAGCCGTTCATGGGCTGAGCTAGATGCTTGTTCTCAGGCGAATTATTATCCTAAATTGTTTCACGAGGTCAAACCGTTATGAACATTTTTCAACGCTCGGCTGTTGTGTTAGCCACCTGCGCAATGACCACCGGTGCAATGGCCACGGTGGTGCAGCCAGCTCGGGCAGACTACCAATCCTTCACCCTTGCCCCAGGCTTCACGCCCGATCCTCAAATTGGCACCGGTCTCTCCGGTGGTTCCTATCGCACTGCAGACTGTGGCTTTACCGATTTGCCCTCTGCCCCCGACCACGTTTTGACGGTGACGCGCTCGTTTAGCTTTCTCCGCGCATCGGTGGAAGCTCCTGGAGACGTGACGCTGTTGATTGATGGCCCAGACGGTCGCTACTGTTCTGATGACGTGAATGGTTTGATGCCCGAAATTTCCGGCTCTTGGCCCGCTGGCACCTACTATATCTGGATTGGTGACTTTGTCGGCAACCCGGCAGGGGCCTACCGTTATCAGCTCTTCCTGAGCGAATTTTAGAGGTCGAGGCAGCGATCGCAGGAGTATCGATACTCCTCCTGCCGCAGCGCTGACCTAATAAACCAACGAGGAGGACACCATGACGGCTCCTCCTCGTTTTGTCTATACAGGTGTTGTAGGGTAAGCAGTCCTCACCCTAGAGAACTCGACCCTTAGGGCGCAGCACCGGTCACCGCTTGGAGCCTAGCCCGCGCCCGCTTCAGCGCTTGCTTGGCTTGGATTTTTTCTTGCCGGTTGTCGCTGCCTTCAACTTGCTTAGCCTTAGCCTCGGCTGCATCGTAGGTGCTACGAGCTTCCTCGGGATCAATGGAGTCGCCGCGCTCTGCACCATTCACCAAGATGGTGACTTCATTGCTTTCCACTTCAGCAAAGCCACCCATGAGGGCGATCGCCACCCAGCTTTTCTCAGACCGGACGCGCATGACGCCCGTATCCAGCGCTGTCAGCAAGGGTGCGTGTCCACCCAAGATTCCCAGTTGTCCTGTCGTGCTGGGAAGGATGACCTCTTCCGCATCCGAGTCCCAGACCGTTTTATCAGGAGCAATGACTCGAACAGTTAATGCCATGATCTTTTGTCACACTAAAATAGTACATATGAATAGGGGCTGAGGGTGGCCCAAGCCTACCCCTCAGCCCAGCAGGGAATCTTAGCCCTGAGCCTTCATCTTCTCAGCCTTGGCGATCGCTTCGTTGATATCGCCGACTAGGTAGAACGCTTGCTCAGGCAGGTCATCCAGTTCGCCAGCCAGAATCATGTTGAAGCCCTTGATGGTGTCTTCCAACTTGACGTACTTACCAGGAGAGCCGGTGAAGACTTCTGCCACGAAGAAAGGCTGGGATAGGAAGCGCTCAATCTTCCGAGCGCGTGCCACGATCAAGCGATCGTCTTCCGACAATTCATCCAAACCTAGAATGGCAATGATGTCTTGCAGCTCTTTGTAGCGCTGTAGCGTAGACTGCACGTTCCGAGCGGTTTGGTAGTGCTCTTCACCCACAATGGAGGGCTGGAGCATGGTGGAGGCGGAATCTAGGGGATCCACAGCGGGATAAATCCCCTTGGAGGCTAGACCCCGAGAGAGCACCGTGGTTCCATCCAAGTGGGCGAAGGTGGTGGCAGGAGCAGGGTCGGTCAAGTCATCCGCCGGTACGTAGACCGCTTGGATCGAGGTGATCGAACCTTCAGTGGTGGAGGTGATGCGCTCTTGCAAATCACCCACGTCGGTACCCAGGGTCGGCTGGTAGCCCACCGCAGATGGCATCCGACCTAGCAGTGCAGATACTTCGGAACCGGCTTGCACAAACCGGAAGATGTTGTCCACAAACAGCAACACGTCTTGCTTGTTGGTGTCGCGGAAGTATTCAGCCATGGTCAAGGCCGATAGACCCACCCGCATCCGGGCTCCGGGGGGCTCGTTCATTTGACCGTAGACCAAGGCAATTTTCGAATCGTTGAGGTTATCGGGGTTGATCACCTTGGACTCGATCATTTCGTTGTAAAGGTCATTGCCTTCGCGGGTGCGTTCGCCCACGCCAGCAAACACCGATACACCACCGTGTTGGGTGGCGATGTTGTTGATCAATTCCATCATGATCACGGTCTTGCCCACGCCTGCACCGCCAAACAGACCAATTTTGCCGCCACGACGGTAGGGGGTGAGCAGGTCAATCACCTTAATGCCGGTTTCAAACACGGAGGGGGTGGTTTCCAAGTCGGTTAGCTTGGGAGCCTCACGGTGGATGGGGGAGGTTTGCTCGTTGCCAACCGGGCCCTTGCGGTCTACGGGTTCGCCGAGGACGTTAAAGATGCGGCCGAGAGTTGCCGTTCCCACGGGCACACTGATGGGCGCACCGGTATCTACCACTTCCATGCCGCGGATCAGTCCGTCGGTTGAACTCATGGCAACCGAGCGCACTTGGCTATCGCCCAGAAGCTGTTGAACTTCGCAAGTTACGGAAACCTCTTGCCCGGCAGTGTTGGTGCCCTTAATGGTAAGAGCGTTGTAAATTCTGGGAAGTTCACCGCTGTTGAATTTGATGTCTACAACGGGGCCAATAACTTGGGTAACGTAACCGACGTTTGTCTTTTCTGCTGTGGTGACCATGTTTACGCCTATCGTGTGTCAGCTATGTCTGGATTCTTCTTTTAAAGACGGTCTTGTCGTGTGGCGATTTATCCTGAACGATCGCGATCGCCATCATTTTTGCCACTTCCCAGATTATCACTGAGTGTAACAACAGATAAAGCTCTCTCGATGGGGTTTCGACAGATTCCACGAGTTCCTAGGGTGAAATGGGCCGGATTGAGCCGACCCTAGGGAGCGATCGCCTATTCGCCGGTGACCGATAATCCATCCACCCAGATGCGCGGACAAACGCCGCCGGGCAGCACCTCCGGCTCCGATTCTACGTAGATGATCGCCTTGAGCAAGTCGAGAAAATCGCCGGCGATGGTCGCAGAGTCAACGCTGACGCGATCGCCCTTGGTCACCAACCATCCATCGAAGGGTAGGGAGAAAGATCCTTGCAGGGCATTGACCCCGGCATGGAGCGCCGAGACATCATCAATCCAGATCACCTGCTCAGCTTCATCCAGGCTGTAGGTGGTCTCAGCCGGTTTGCCGGGCATCACGTGATAGAAGTGGGGGCTGACGGTGACCTTCGCGCCAATATTGGCATGGCCCGTGGGCGCGACGCCGAAGCGCTTGGCCGTGCCCGCACTGTGCAAGAAGCCGGTGAGCACGCCCTCGGTGATAATCGGCACTCGGCGGGTGGGCGTGCCCTCGCCATCAAAGGTTTCGATGGCCACATTGTCGGGATGCAGGGCGTCATCGTAGACCGACAGCAGTGGCGAAGCAATCTCGGTGCCCAAGGACTCCGCCGTGGATAGGCTTTGGTGATCCAAAATGCTCTGGGCATTGTAGAGGTTGGAGAAAGCGCCCAGCAGGCTGAGGAAGGCCTCTCCGGAAAACACCACCCGATATTTCCCCGACTTCACCTTGGCGTAGTTGAGGTGGCTGATGGTTTTCTCGGCCGCTTCGCTCAAACAGCCTTGGATATCTAGACCATCCACGCTGGGACCCATGCGGTAGGCACCGGCACTGCGGGGCTTTTTGCCCTCCTGCTCAGTTTTGCTGTAGAGATACAGCGAGGCATAGGAGCGGGCATCTACCCGCTGGGCTCCGTCGCTATTCAGGTAGAACTTGTCGATATCACGCTGAGCCAGACCGTTATAGGGCACACCAGCGATCGCTGGATGGGCTTGCAAAAGCTGATGTTCTGCATCCACCAAGGTTTTGATCAACTCGGCCACCGCCGCCTGGGGAGCTTTGCTGGTGGGCACCGTGGGAATGGGCTTCGTCGCTTCTGGGCTAAAGTCGGCCACGTGATCGGTCGCGCCAAACTGGCTGGCTTCTTGAGCCGTCTTCAGCGCTAGTTCCAGCCCCTTAGGATCCACATCGGTAGTAGACGTAACGCCCATGCGGTTGTCGTCGTTCCACACCCGCACAATCACGCTAGAGCGCTGGGATGCCTTCACCTGCTTCGGCTCGCCCTGATCAACCTGGACGCTGTTTTCATCCACCGAGGAGCCAAACACGTCGTACTTGGTGATGTTCAACTGACGAGCGATCGCTTCTGCCGATGCAGCAATGTCTTGAATCTGAGTCATGGTTTAGCGACCTCCCACCGTAATTGAATCAACTTTGATGTGGGGTTGTCCCACGGTGACATAGATGCTGCCACTAATCGAACCGCAGAAGCCCGCAGCTAAGCCCAGATCCTTGGAGCACATGGAGATTTTGTTCATGATCTCCTTGGCTTCACCAATCAGGGTTGCGCCCTTCAGCGGCTTGGTGATTTTGCCGTTTTCGATCAAATAGGCTTCCGAGACCCCGAAGTTGAATTCTCCGGTGGGGCCCACGCTGCCGCCGCCCATTTGCTTACAGTAAATACCCTTCTCTACCGAGGCGAACAGATCCTCCACGGAGTAGTCGCCCGGTGCAATGTAAGTATTGCGCATGCGGCTAGCGGCGGCGTAGGTGTAGTTTTGGCGACGACCGCTGCCGGTGCGGGGATGGCCGGTGCGCAGGCTGCCAGCTCGGTCAGACAGGAAGTTCTTGAGAATACCGTTTTCAATCAGCAGGGTGCGTTGGGCAGGCATTCCTTCATCGTCCATATCGATGGTGCCAAAGGCTTGGTCGGTCAATCCTTCATCCCAGGCCGTCAGGTTTTCATGGGCAATTTTTTCGCCCTTCATCTCCGCAAAGGGGGTGGTTTTCCGTTCAATTTGGGTGGTTTCCAGCAGGTGCCCACAGGCCTCGTGGAAAATCACGCCGCCAAACTGGTTGGCCATGATGATCGGATAGGTACCCGATTCCACATAGTCGGCATAGAGCATTTGCCCCGCCGATTCTGAGACGCCCGCCGCATCGGTGCTGTAGTCCCACGTGCGTAGGAAGGCTGGATCGCCACTGCTGCCCACCCGCTTGCTAATGGAGGCGCGATCGCTGCCATCGGCACAGAGCAGGCTATAGCCCACCGATTGGTTGAGGCGAATATCCCGCGCAAAGACGCCATCGCTGGCGGCCACCAACACCTCCTGCCAATCCCGGAAATAGACCGCCCGACGCGATTGGACATGCTTGGCCGTGGTGTGTAACGTAGCGTTGGCCGCCAGCAGCACATCACTCATCTCTCGCATGGAGCTACAGTCGCTCAACCAAGACTCTTTCTGCCGCGCCGTGGCGTAGTCCCGCAGCAGTTCTAGGTTAATCGCCGGCACGAAGGAATTGGGGGCAGGCATGTTCAGCCCTAGAATCGACAACCCCTTTTCCAACGCCGTCTTCAACCCTGCAAAGGATAGGTCATTGGTGCTGACGTAACAATCCGCCTTGCCGCGAAACACCCGCACGCCAGCGCCGGTAGACAGGCTAGGCGAGAGGCTAGTGATGGCGTCATCTTCGGCCATGCAGCTGATGTAGTTGACGCGCTCTAGGAAAAATTCAACGAAGTCGGCCCCGGCAGCGCGCCCTAGACCAAGCAAGGTGGAGAGCGGTGCCCGCCACGTTTCATCAAAGCGATCGCGGGGGGCGGAGTAGTCTAAGCTGGGCAGTTCCTTAGAGAGCAGGAGGGGGGTAGGTGGCATATAATGCGTCCTTAGTACTAACCGGATGACGGTGCATAGGGGTGAAAACCACAGCACATGGGCCTGTCAATCGCCAATCTGTTCAGCCCATACACCGTAGATCATCACAATCTGTTGGAAAACTTCAAAGTTCTCTCAGTCTAACAAACTTGCTTGGGTGCCTGGGTAGGGGGGCGATCCGTAACCTCAGGGAGGGCGATCGCTGACGATGGCCAATGATAGGCAAGCCTCAGCCATGATTAGGGTCTATCCGGCTATGCGATCGCTGCAGCCAAAGCTAGCCCAACATTCACAATGTGGCTATCCCATACACTGTTGACATGCACTCCTTAGGCCCAATGGGCAGGGGCTAACCGGGTACGGATATGGACGACCAAGCGCTAGAGCAGTTGTTTCGAGACCTAGAGTCTGATCGTGTTGAACGCAAAGCATCTGATGCCGATCGCAACAAGATTCGACAGGCGGTCTGTGCTTTTGCCAATGATCTGCCCAACTATCGCCAGCCGGGCGTCATTTTCATCGGCGTGAACGATGACGGATCCTGTGCATCCCTATCCATCACCGACGATCTCCTGCTTCGCCTGGCAGAAATGCGATCGGACGGCAACATTTTACCCTTCCCAGTGTTGACCGTGGGCAAGAAGACTATTGATGGCTGTGATGTTGTGGCTGTGGTTGTGGAGCCATCCGACGCACCGCCCGTTCGGTTTAACGGACGGGTTTGGATTCGAGTGGGGCCTCGTCGGGCATCGGCTACGGCGGAAGAAGAGCGACGGCTCAGCGAAAAGCGCCGAGCTGGCGATCTTCCCTTCGACCTGCGCCCGATGCCCTCTGCAACGATAAGGGATCTCAACCTCAACGTTTTTCAACAGTCTTACTTATCCTTTGTGCTAGCACCAGAGGTACTGGAAGAAAATCAGCGATCGCTCTCCCAACAGCTTGCCTCTGTTCGCTTTACAACCCCTGAACCAGAGGCTTGCCCAACGGTTTTAGGACTGTTAGTGGTAGGCAATGATCCAACCCAGTTTATTCCCGGCAGCTACGTTCAGTTTTTAAGAATTGATGGAACGGAACTAGGCGACCCCATCAAAGATCAGAAGGAGATCCGTGGGACGATGATCGATATTTTGAGAATGCTCGATGACGTCTTGCACATTAATATCTCTGTTGCCTCTGATATTACTAGCGCATCGCTTGAAATCCAGCAGCCCGATTATCCTATTGAGGCCCTGCGGCAGTTGGCGAGAAATGCCATCCTGCACCGTGCCTATGATGTAACCAATGCCCCAGTCAAAGTGTATTGGTTCAGCGATCGCATTGAGATTCAAAATCCAGGTGGATTGTTTGGTCAGGTGACCCGAGACAACTTTGGCAAAGGGGCCACCGACTATCGCAATCCCCATTTGGCCGGCGTGATGAAAGATTTGGGATACGTGCAACGATTTGGTTATGGGATCCCAACTGCAAAACGAGCGTTGGTCAAGAATGGTAACCCACCGCCAGAGTTCTTGTTAGATGATGCCTACATCACCGTGATCGTGAGGAGGGCGACATGAGGCCACCCATCATCGCCTTTTTTAACAACAAAGGAGGAGTTGGTAAAACCTCTTTGGTCTACCACCTAGCATGGATGTATCGAGACCTAGGTCTGAATGTATTAGCGGCAGATTTTGATCCACAAGCCAACTTAACGTCTGCTTTTTTGGATGAAGAGCAATTAGAGGAAATCTGGCTAGCCTCCGATCAACCCAACACCGTATTTCGTTGCTTTCAGCCCTTGATTCGCGGAATTGGTGACATTTCAGATCCCGCTTTATCGGTTATTGAAGAAGGGTTACTTCTGCTAAATGGGGACTTGCAGTTGTCTAGCTTTGAAGACGATTTATCAACTGAATGGCCAGGATGTTTAGATCGAAAAGAACGATCCTTTCGCGTGATTTCATCGTTTTGGCGGCTGCTCCAAAAAGCGGCTGATCAACACCAGTCATCGGTCATTTTGATGGATCTAGGGCCAAACTTGGGTGCGATTAACCGCTCTGCATTGATAGCGGCTGACTATGTTGTTGTACCGCTATCACCAGATTTATTCTCATTGCAGGGATTGAAAAACTTGGGGCCCACGTTGCGGCGGTGGCGAGAAGAGTGGCAAGAGAGAACCAGTAAAAATCCAGCTTCAGATTTGCACGTTCCTCTAGGAACCATGCAACCAATTGGCTATATTATTCTGAACCATGCTGTTCGTTTAGATCGTCCGGTGAAAGCGTTTCAACGGTGGATTGAGCGCATCCCTACAACCTATCATCAAGAGGTTTTATTAGAATCCAACTCCAATAACACAGATGTCACAGCAGATCCCAATTGTCTGGCGCTACTCAAGAACTATCAAAGCCTGATGCCTATGGCTCAGGAAGCTCATAAGCCAATCTTCCACCTCAAGCCAGCCGATGGGGCGATCGCCTCTCACAGCACAGCAGTTCAGAATGTTTATTGGGACTTCAAACAGCTTGCTGAACGTATTGCTAAATCAGTTGATTTACATCTACCGTGAAGCACAAATGCTGAATCAGCCTGAATGTACGATTCACTCAACAACTTAAGATTGCGAACCGAGGAGTCTTTAAGCTCAGTCGACAACAGACTTTTAGGAATCTATAGTCGATTCAACTCAAGTCAAGGTTATTCATAGACTATGCCTCACGATAAGAGTCCTTTGCGTTACCCAGGTGGAAAGTCTAAGGCTATTAACAAGATAGTTCCACATATACCCTTAACGATTCATGAGTATCGAGAACCTTTTATCGGTGGTGGATCGGTTTTTTTAGCTGTTAAACAGGCTTTTGGCAACCGTATTCAGTCTTACTGGATTAACGATCTCAACGTTGATCTCTATTGCTTCTGGGCATATGTGCAAAAAGACATCCATGCTCTTGCTGACGAGGTAGAAAGGATCAAGAGCAATACCTCCAATGGTCGGGAACTCTTTAAAACGTTGACCCAGAAAAACCAAGATTTAACCGAGTTTGAACGAGCGGTACGATTCTTTGTCCTCAATCGCATCACGTTTTCAGGAACAGTCGATTCCGGAGGATATTCCCAACATGCATTTGAACATCGCTTTACAGATTCATCCATTGACCGTTTAAGAAAACTGGGTGCTCACTTGTCATCGACCATCGTCACCAACGGCGACTATGAAACGTTGATCCGTCAGGATGGTGAAGGAGTTTTTATTTTTCTAGACCCACCCTACTTAAGTGCCACCAAGTCTAAGCTTTACGGCGTGAAGGGGAACTTACACCTTGATTTTGACCATGAGCGCTTCGCCAAAATTATGCGGGAATGTCCCCATCAATGGCTGATTACCTATGATGATTCTCCTAAGATTCGGGAGCTTTTTAGTTTCGCAACGATTGTTGAATGGACGCTGCAATATGGCATGAATAACTACAAGCAAGCGTCTGCTGCAGAAGGGCAGGAATTGATGATCAAAAACTATTAGAAGGCAGGAGTTGAGTATTTTGGCGTTGCTCCATGCTCAAATCCTGATGAGAAGAGGGCTGATTGATCGACAAAACTTCTGTAATCCTGATTC
>RECH01000039.1 GCA_007694125.1 Leptolyngbya sp. DLM2.Bin15 | reverse complement strand
GATGAGATAATACCTGATGAGGTAAAATCAGTAGGCACTGTAGGAACGCCAAGTTGAGGAACATTAGGGGCATACTGTAGAGACTCCACGCCAGCCCGCAAAATTAACGCAGGGGTTGAAGCCAATAGAGAGCGATCGTCAACGGTGATAGGGTTAGGCGTGACTGAATCAATCAGGAGAGACGAGGATACTCCATCTCGGACAGCATTGACCACCGCAATTCCCAGAGTATAGGTGCCCGCAATAGTGACTGGAATCTCAATGGTTTGCATTGCTGTACCGGCACTATCACCCACGTCGGATCTAAAATTATCTAGCGATTGATTAACACCACCCGCATTCAGGGTAAAGTTGTCTGGAGTATCAGCATTCGCTAGGTTTGTGATAGATACTTCTGGCCCTGATAAAGACACTACAGCAAAATCATTGCTAGGATCAAAAACTGTACTGAATTCATCTGTAAAAAACTGCCAATTGAGGCGAATGATATCTCCAGCCTCCACAGTTATAGTTGTACGGATGCCTGATCCATTGATAGCAGCACCGTGATCCAGACTCGAAAGATCGTCAGGATTGAGACCTAAGAATGCCTCTAGTTCCGCTGCTGTAACGACTGCATTATTAAGTCCATTGCCACCATCTAGATTGCGAGTGGTAATAATTGCTTGGGCTGGCACCGCGTCGGCATTGGCAGTATCATAATTAGAAAATTCTACCCGCCCCACACCAACAATTTCCCAATCTGGAATAACGCTATAGGTTAAATCTGGTTGAGTGATATTGATAGTGCCACCCTCAATACTCCCCGTGGCTTCTACTAAGAGTGCGGCACCGGTATAGTCTCCAAATTGTACATCTCCATCAGCGCTGATAATTGGATCATAAAGACTGACAAAGGAAGCCGGTTGTCCCGACAAATCCAAAATAGAGAATGCCCCACCCGATACAAAATGAGCATCGGTGGAAATCACCCCATCGCTGATCAGTTGGAATAAACCGCCGCTTTGTAGGGGAAAGGCTGGATGATTGAGCGCTAGAATATCTACTGAGCGATCGCCCTGGAGTATCAGATCTCCGCCTGCTTGGATCACCAAAGGCGTAGTCAAGCTATCCCGTAGAGTGAGTGTATCCGTTGCCAGTAGAAATAGATCACCGTCGGTCATTAACTCACTTTCCACCAAGGAAATCGTTCGACCGGACGACAGGAGCGCCTCTTGCCCAGCCAACTGTTGGACGGCTAGATCACCCTCAGCGATCGCTATCCCTGATCCGTTTAGGTACACCGTACCATCCTCCATCACCGTCACCCCTTGGGCATGGCCGATGTCAGCACTGGTCAAGAGCTGGGGCAAAGAGGCGATCGCGATCTCCGGCACCTCCGTGATCTCCCCCTCCCCCACAGGCTGAATCTCCAGACTCAACACCTGCCCTGGCTGGCTCATGCGGACAACATTGCCTCCTGGCACCGTGGCTAGGGTGATGGTGCCTCCCGGTGCAATCAGTTGCCCTGTGCTGACCACCGTGCCACCCAATAGAGTCAAGTTTTCTCCTGGCAACACCTGCAGGATACCGGCATTAACGATCGCTGCCGACGACTCTGGCCCAAACCTAAACGCCGTTGGATCACCGACCAAGTCTTGATAGACTGGCGTTGCCCCCATCATCCACCAGCCTTCAGCAAAATCAACACGGTCGGCCGTGGTAGCCGTAAAGCTAGCCGGAATATTTAAGCTAGCCGTTTCTCCAAACACAATCCCCGCCGGGTTCATCAGATATACATTCGATGCACCACCGCTCACTTGGAGAATACCTTGGATGATCGAGGGACTGCCACCCACGACGCGACCTAGAATATTGTCAATCTCAGGTTGAGATAAGAAATTCGCAATCTGCGCCTCATCTAAACCAAATTGCTCAAAACTATGGAATAGATTGCGACCATCCCGCGATCGCTGCCCACCGTCGATATCAAATCGACCGTCAACTTGGCGTACTTCTGTACCCGTACCATCATTCGCTGGCGTAATGGATTGGGCCACACTTCTGGGAGCGATCGCCATCCCACTCCACAGAGCCAGCAGCAGCGATCCACCATACCCACATAGACGATAGTTCATAGTGATCTCAGTTCAGGACATAACAGTTTAATTCCCAGAGTGTTGCTGAATCAGGGTATGAACCTGAATGAGAAGCCCTGAAACCGCCTGCAAACGTTTAGAGTCATACTACACAATTCAGCAACATCATTCCCGGCACCCGTCTCTATTGCAGCTACACAACACAGAAGAGTTAAAGGCGCAGTAACGTCGGTTAATTATCCATGAACATCAAGGCTTTTCAACTATATCCTAATCTCTCCGCATTTCCACGGAAGTATTACGGAGACGACACAGAAAGTAGTTCATCATCTAAGCTAAGGCGATACCTGATCCCAACACAGCCTGCACCCGCTCCGGCACCTGTTGAATCTGTGCCCTAGACACCATCAAGTTCGTCACGGCCCGCAGGGCATGGGGGCCAACGGGCAAGACCCTAACCCCTTGCTGATCGAGCTGATCGGCCACGGCCACAGCGTCCCGACCGGGCGTTTGGAATACCACAATATTGGTCTGCACATCCGCAGGATTCACCTGAATGCCAGGAATTTCAGCTAGGGATTGAGCCAAAATCTGCGCATGGGCGTGATCATCAGCCAGGCGATCGTAGTGATGCTGCAGGGCATAGAGGGCACCAGCTGCCAACAGTCCTGCCTGCCGCATCCCACCGCCGAATAGCTTACGAAACCGTCGGGCTCGCTGCATATCCGCTGCGGATCCAACCAACGCAGACCCCACCGGCGCACCCAGCCCTTTGGAGAAACAGACGCTGATGGTGTCAAAGGGGGCGGCATAGTCTGCGGGCGATAAACCTGTCGCTACACAAGCATTCCAAAAGCGGGCTCCGTCTAGGTGGAGTTTTAGATGGCGATCGCGACAGATCTCCGCAATCGCCTGGATATTGGACAAAGGAAAGATACGACCGCCGCCACGATTATGGGTGTTTTCTAAACAAACCAGGCGGGTGCGAGGAAAATGTGGATCGGCCGGTCGCAGCACCGAGATCACATCCTGGGCCGAGAAAATGCCCTGCTGTCCTGTCACTAAGCGGCACATGACCCCGGAAAGAGCTGCTGGCCCGCCGCCTTCATAGTAATAGATATGGGCTTCCGCCTCCAGAATCACCTCATCACCGGGCTCCGTATGCACCCGCAGAGCGACTTGATTAGTCATCGTGCCCGAGGGCATGTAGACTGCCGCTTCCTTGCCCAGAAGCTGAGCCACATAGGTTTCTAGCGCTTGCACCGTGGGATCATCACCTAGAACATCATCCCCTACCGGCGCTTGAGCGATCGCTTGACGCATCTCTAGGGTAGGCTGGGTAATCGTATCGCTGCGGAGATCAATTATCATCTGAGTCATCGTTGGGGTTTATCCTCCAGGTTTATCCTCCATCATGCCTTATATTGGTTAGCCTGACAGAGTCTAGAGCAACAGGCGCTTGTATCCATTATTCGATTAACGTATAGAAGAGCGATCGCGCCCAGATAATGATGGATATAGCCAAGGGCTAAATAGCTTGGTGAGCCAAGGCATCACGGGATAGGTGAGTAAGGCGGAAATCACCGGGACAGTTAGCAATAGCGCTGCCCACAGGGGCCAATCTCCGACCAAGGGGGAAAATACCAGGTTAGACAGCAAGATTAAGGGATAAACGGCGATCACGCCTAGAATCACCTGTTTATAGTAGGCGGGCTGGGAATGCTTGGATGCTGAGCTCGACGGCAGGGTAAACCAGAGCTCTAGACTACTGGATAGCTCTTGCTGGGAGCGAGCCGCTACAAACTCGGGCGATCGCGATCGCCATTGATGATAGGTGGGTGAGGTGAGCCACTCACGCAAATGGATATAGCTATCAAATCGGATGATAATCACATATTCTGGAAAATCATGATCGCGGGGACGAATGATCTCTACACCCAAAAATCCGTCAAACTGCTGGGCAGCTTGGTTAAATCCCTGAGTCCAGGCCTCATACTCGTGAATGCGCGTCGGTTCAACAAGCTCTGAGATGACAACAGTGATGGAATCGGAGGGCGGTACGGTCATAGGTGAAGGATTGGCGACAAGTAGAGTGTTTCTATTGTCTCAGGTCATGGCCTCAGGTCATGACCTCAGATCAAGGTCTCATCGTCGGTGTAGATCATGCCTAGATCGCTAGGCTACGTCACAATAGAACAAGTTGTGTTTTAAGGACGGCGTCAGCGGTGATTCATGCACTGATCGTGGGAGCAAGTCAGGGAATTGGTTTAGGCTTTGTGCAGTATCTTTTGCAGCAGCAAACGACCGCTCAGGTGTATGCCACCTATCGATCGCCTAGTTCCGCAGGAAATCTGCTGGCGATCGCCGACGATCGCTTAACCTGCTTACCGGTAGACCTGACGGATGAAACCCAGATTGAGGAAGCGATCGCTCACATCAGCCGCACCACGTCTTGCCTACATTTGGTGGTGAACTGCGTGGGCTTACTGCACGATGGCGATCTGCAGCCCGAGAAAAGCCTGCGGCAGATTAACCGCGAACACCTGCTGCGCTACTTTGAGGTGAACAGCATCGGTGCGATTCTGTTGGCAAAACACCTCTTGCCCCTGCTATCCCATGGCGATCGCAGTGTTTTTGCAACGATTTCTGCCAAGGTTGGCAGTATTGGCGATAACTATAGCGGCGGCTGGTATGGCTACCGCGCCTCCAAGGCCGCCCTCAATATGTTCATGCATACCGCAGCGATCGAATATCAGCGCAAGCGAGCCAAGACCATCCTCGTCACCCTCCACCCTGGAACCACCGATACCCGTCTGTCCAAACCCTTTCAGCGCAGTGTCCCTCCCGAAAAATTATTTTCCTGCGATCGCAC
>RECH01000216.1 GCA_007694125.1 Leptolyngbya sp. DLM2.Bin15 | reverse complement strand
AGCTTTTTATACGCTTGCCGCACATCCTCTGCCGTTGCGCCCGGCCGCAACCCCAGAACCTTGTAGCATTTTTCTAGGTCGTTCATAGACGATAAGGTTCCCAAAATCCTATCTCTGCATTGGAGAAAAGCTGACCCGTTGATCGTGCCAACGCCATTGATACCCTAACGTAACTGTCACAGGTTGGTGCTGTTGAGCTGATGGAACTGCCGGTTGCCCATACTGCCGACAGCAAAGGGCGATCGCTCCACCTGCTTTAGCGATCGCTCATCCGTTGGTCACGCTTACGACCAGGGCGATCGCCTCTGACGTGGCTCGGAGGTGACGTCGTAAATCCCTGGAGTCTACTCTAGATGGCTGTCCATGGATTGATGTGGATTGAGGGCAGTATCTCTCATCTACTTCCTTGCTGCAAGAGATCTTGGCCTGTCTCAACATACGTTTATTTTAGTGACTCCAGTGTAAAGCGTGATCTCAGCTTCTCAAGCTATCCCATAGAAAAAGTCAATAATTGCTCTGCCATGGGTTAAGAGGAGCGATCGCTTTCCCTCTTCATCCCGTTCCCAAAGACTGAAATCAGGATTTCGGGAGTATAAAAGGATGTTACAATCATGGGTTTCGGTGAAAAGCCGATGTAGTGCGCTGCCTGGATAGATCTCCTGAAAAATTTTACGCCCTCTCTAGCCCTCTCTGGGAGAGGCGTTTGGAGACCCAATCTACACAAGACAACTGAAGGGCAATCAACAACGGTCAGGCATTTAGCATGACTAGCCGCTGGACCAGCACTACCATATGAAATGAGAATCAACGGACACGACCGCGACACCTATGATCCAATCCCGCATATCACCCCAACGGCAGGACAATCCAGATCAAATCCGCCAGGCCAGTCAATTTCCAGACTATGCCCCAGCCGCCAACTCGGTGTTTTATCGCACCTATAGCCGCCGTGGAGAAGACGGAGCCAATTTACGCGAAACCTGGAAACAGGTGTGCGATCGCACCCTGAATGGGCTAAAGGAATTAGGAAATCTGACCGACGAGGAAGCTGCTCTGATTGAGCGGATGCAGACTGAGCTGAAAGCCCTCCCCTCCGGCCGCTGGCTGTGGGTGGGCGGCACCAACTGGATTAAGAAGCCCGAGAACTTCTCAGGAGCCTACAACTGCACCAGCACCAACGTGGACGACTGGCGGTCTTTTGGGCTGATGATGGACTTGGCGATGATGGGCTGCGGCACCGGAGCTGTGCTGGAGCCACACTACATTGGCAAGCTGCCAGCCATTCGCAACCTGCTCACCATTGACATGCAGGGCGAGATCGGGACAACGCCGGTGAGCGATCGCCAAGAGGAAACCCGCGTCACCATCGAGGGCGATCGCGTCTTGATCCAAGTGGGCGATAGCCGTCAGGGTTGGGTCAAGTCCTACCAAACGGTGCTGGAGCTGGCCAGCGATGAACGCTTCAACGCTGCCGTGCAGGTGACCATTGACCTCAGCGATGTCCGCCCGGCTGGAGAACGCCTCAAGGGATTTGGGGGCATGGCCAACCCCATCCGCCTGCCGAAGCTCTACGCTCGCTGTGCGACCATTCTTAATAAAGCGATCGGTCGGCAGTTGACCTCGGTGGAATGCTGTTTGCTGATCGATGAAGCCGCGGCCTGTGTGGTGGCCGGCAATATTAGGCGTAGTGCGGGGATTCGTCAGTTTGCTGCAGAGGACGAATCCGCCGCCGGCGCGAAAGAAAATCTATGGCAGCAAGATGAAAGCGGGAATTGGCGCATTGATCCAGAGCGGGATGTGTTGCGCATGGCTAACCATACCCGAGTGTTTCACCATAAGCCGAGCCTAGACGAATGTACGGCGGCGGTGCGTAAGCAGTATTACTCTGGCGAAGGCGCAATTCAATGGGCTGGAGAGGCGGAACGTCGAGCCCAGGGTAAAGGGCGCTATGGTCTAAATCCTTGTGTGACGGCAGATACCTGGGTACACACGGGGGATGGGCCTCGGCAGGTCAAGGATCTGATTGGGCTGCAACACAGCACCTACGTGAATGGAGAGCTGTTCAGCACAACCTCCGAAGGCTTTTTCTATTCTGGGACGAAGCCCGTTCTTAAACTTGCCACCCAGGATGGGCGAGTTCTGCGGCTAACCGGCAATCACAAAGTGCTGAAAGTGACGGCCCAAACCCAAAAGGCTCAGTATACCGAATGGGTTGAGGCAGAAACGCTACAGCCTGGCGATCGCATCCTGCTGCACAATCACCGAGGTCTGCAACCTTGGCATGGGCAAGGCGCTGCTGTAACTGCTGCACCCAAGGGTCAAGGGACAGCCGCCGTACTCACAGAGCTAGAGATTACCTCTGCGGTGGAACAGGGCAGCTACGAGTTTTATTGCGGCTTCTTGCAAGAGCTGTTTGATACGAATGGCCAGGTTCAGGATTGCCCAACCGATGGGCCCACGGTGCGCCTAGTCCACGGCTCCTTGCCTAACCTGCAAGCGGTGCAGCGGATGCTGGGGCGACTGGGGATTCTGTCTAGCATTGACGCCAATCAAGCATTGGTGATTGCCCAGGATAACCTAGCGGTGTTTGCCGATCTGATCGGCTTTCAAGACTCTTGTAAGGCGGCGGCATTGTCTGAATGCTTGGCAGATTATGGTCTGAGTCCGGAACGGTTTACGGCAACGGTGGCTGCGATCGCCCCTGATGGCGTGGAAGCCGTGTATGACTGCACCGTACCCGGGCCAAACCGCTTCGACGCCAACGGCTTTGTGGCCCACAACTGTGGCGAGATTATTGGTCAGCAATTCCATTGTGTTGCCGGCTCGACGCTGCTGATTACCCGTGACGGGCTACACCCCATTCAGTCCTTAGTAGGACAAACCGTAGAGGTGTGGAATGGTCAGCGCTGGAGTGCTGTTGTCCCCGTGATGACTGGGCGCGATCGCCAGATGTATCGCGTCACTTTTGGCGATGGCACTTGGCTAGATGTGACGGCCCAGCATCGATTTTTTGTGGGCGATCGCTTTAGCCGCACCTACACAGAACTCACCACCGAAGTTTTGCGCGATCGCCTAGAGAGCCATCCCTACGCCCTGCACACAGAACCCTTCAAAATTGACTATCAAGGGGGAGAATTTGTGGATCCCACCTGGGCCTATACCCTCGGTCAACTGGTGGGAGATGGGTCACTGTGCCAATCCAGGGGCAAGCCTCAGCTTCAATTGCGCCTCTACGGGGCTAAGAGCTACCAAACTCTGGCCTTGGCCGGACGTACCTCTGGGAAATTGCGCTACTACGCCGAAAATCCTGAAACCCCCTGTTTACTGTACACGGGCTTCCATAAAAACTTTGACCCTGAGCATGTCCGTGCTCTCAAGGGTGATGCCCAAGCCCTTGAGGCGATGGCAAGCTGGAATCGCGAAGGCATTCTGCACTTCATGGCCGGGTTAATTGATGCGGATGGCTCGGAGACACCCTCCGGTGGCGTGCGTCTCTACCTGTCCGACTATGAGCGGGCCTACCGCCTATACCTGCTGCTACTGAAGTGTGGCATTCGCTCCTCCATCAACCTCCTGGCTAAGGCTGGAAGCAAAACCAACCTGGGGGTACGGCAAAAGGATCTGTGGTACTTGCAAATTACCGACTGTGCGGCCATTCCTTGTCAGCGGGTGGATACCACAAACGGTCATGCGCCCAAAGCCAAGGGTAAGTGGCAAGTCATTCGTTCTGTGGAGCCTCTCCCCGGCGTGCAGGATAGCTTCTGCTTCAATGAGCCAGAGTTTCACAAGGGGGTTTTTGGTGGCACCCTAACGGGACAGTGCAACTTGGCTGAGATCCACCTAAATCAACTGGATCCCAACAACCTCCAAGAGCAAGAAGCGGCCTTTACAGCAGGTGCGCTGGCGGTAGCAACCTTGCTGAACCATCAGTTTGTGGAGCCGCGCTACCGACAGTCACGCCTCGAAGACCCGATTGTGGGGGTGAGCTTCACGGGATTGTTTGACTTCTTCGTCAATGCCTTTGGCGTCGAGTGGTTGCACTGGTGGACAGAGGGACGTCCCGATACCGTGCGCGGTCTGGAGTTCAAGGCTCAAGAGCAGACCTATCTCTCACGATGGAAAGAGATTGTCCATCAGGTGGTTTGGGACTATTGCGATCGCCACGGCATCAAGCGCCCCAATCGCTGTACGACCGTGCAGCCGGCAGGAACGAAGTCGCTGTTGACTGGAGCTTCGCCCGGCTGGCATCCGCCCAAGGCCCAGCGGTTCATTCGGCGGATTACCTTCCGCAAGGATGACCCCGTGGCCCTAGCCTGTCGCGACTATGGCTATTCTCTGATTCCGTCCCAGTCGGACAAGGATGAAACCGGCAATTTGCTGAACGATCCGTTTGATCCCCGCTGTACGGAATGGTTGGTGGAACTGCCGGTGGAAGTGCCTTGGGCGAATATCCCTGGGGCCGATCAGGTGGACATCTCCAAATTCTCGGCCCTAGCCCAGTTTGATTTCTACATGCAGGTGCAGCAGCATTACACAACCCACAACACCAGCGCCACCATCGAACTGCGGGAGCCGGAGATTGAGCCTCTAGCCACGCGCATCTATGAGGCGATTCGGGATGACCAGGGCTATATTTCCGCCGCTCTGCTGGCGCGGTTTGATGACCTACAAACCTTCCCGCGCTTGCCCTTTGAGCCGGTGGACAAAGCTACCTATGAAGAGCTGCGGCAGCAAGTGTTCCAACGGCAGCAAACCGATGATTTCTATGCGGCGCTCTGTCGCTATGATGCGGGTGAGCTGATGGAAGCTGGGCCGGCGGGCTGTGATTCGGATAAATGCATGATGCCGGAACAGAAACCCGGCTAACGACCTAGCCTGACTAGGTTGGGGTGTATAACCTCAACTCTCCTGAGAGGTGTCCTAGGGCACCTCTTTTGGTTGTCACCCATGTTGGTAAGCGCCTGACCCGACTGGATGCAGGACAAAAGGGCAAAAAGCTTGATGGGCAAAGGATTGGGGCGATCGCTCCCCCGAAAACAACGGGAAAGCGATCGCCCTTTGTGTAAACAAAAGTAACAAAATTGCCGTCATGCTGGCATACCGTCTTGACAGCCTTGGGTTGGGGCACGTATTCTGTCTCCATACCCGGGTATTAATCACTGATTGTTGTATGCAAGACAAGCACAAGGTTACGTTATATCTCCCTCCCGAACTCCATCGTCAGCTCAAGATTACGGCGGCGGTCAGTTCTGAGCCCATGTCTGCGATCGCTGAGCGAGCACTTGAATTTTACCTAGCCCATCCCGACGTGGTGGAAGCAGTAGAAGCCCTCCATGGGCAGGTGCATCAGATTTATGAATGTCCAGACTGCTCTACACCTCTTGTGTTGCGAGACGGCGAACTGACTCCTTTGGGTCAGCAGCCTAGCATCCTTGATGACGAGCTATCTGTGGGATCCATTGATCCGAGTCGCTCATCCAATCGGAGTCAACCGGGTGAGGAAGAGCTAGTTCCTTGTTAAGTGGTGATTATTGCCCTGTTCGCAGCCGCTGTCTGTTTTGACATCGATACGCGAGTCTTGACCTGAGAGGATAATGCCCAACCAGGTGAAGAGAGTTGCAAGGCGATTGCAGGTGGGTTTGACTATGACCCAAATTGCAGGTCTGGTCAGCATTTGCCCTGTTGCTAGTTAGGTCTGAATTGTTATGAAAGAAGAGCTCCGCATTCTCGTTCAAGCTCAGTACCCGCTGATCTACCTGGTAACCTCCGAAGAGGAGCGTGCAGAGCAGGCGATCGCAACTATTGCCCAGACCAAGCCACAGCGGCGTGTGTTTATTTGGACGGTCACCCACGGCATCGTGGAATATGGTCAACCCCGCAGCACCACGCAGCACAATACCGTATCTCCTGAAGCTGCTGTTGAATGGGTCATTCGCCAGAAAGAACCAGGAATCTACGTTCTCAAGGATCTCCACCCGTTTGTCGATTCGCCTGCCGTCACCCGCTGGCTCCGAGATGCGATCGCTAGCTTCAAGGAATCCCAGAAAACCATCATTTTGATGTCGCCGGTGCAGCAGGTACCCGTCGAGCTAGAGAAAGAAGTGGTCGTGCTCGACTATCCTCTGCCCACCATGACCGAGCTGAATCAGGTGCTGTCCCAGCATCTTGACCAAGTGCGATCGCGGCGCATCACCACCGAAGTGCGCGAGAAGTTGCTCAAGGCAGCCTTGGGATTAACCCGGGATGAAGCTGATCGGGTGTATCGCAAAGCGCAGGTCACCACCGGCCGCTTGACCGAGACGGAAGTAGACATTGTTCTCTCTGAGAAAAAGCAGCTCATTCGGCGCAACGGCATTCTAGAGTTTATTGAAGAAGATGAAACCCTAGATGCAGTCGGTGGTTTGGAGGAGCTGAAGCGCTGGCTCAAGCAACGCTCCAATGCCTTCACCGAGCGAGCTCGGGAATATGGCTTGCCTCAGCCCAAGGGGATGCTGATTTTGGGTGTGCCCGGCTGTGGTAAATCCTTGATTGCCAAGACCACCTCCCGCCTGTGGGGATTGCCCCTACTGCGGTTGGATATGGGGCGAGTCTACGATGGTTCGACCGTGGGTAAATCGGAAGCCAACCTCCGGAATGCCTTGAAAACTGCCGAGTCGATTTCCCCTGCCATTCTGTTCATTGATGAAATTGACAAAGCGTTTGCTGGGGGCGCAGGATCTGCCGATTCGGATGGTGGTACCTCAAGCCGCATCTTCGGTTCCTTCCTCACCTGGATGCAGGAAAAGCAATCTCCCGTTTTTGTGATGGCGACCGCAAACCGCGTAGAGCGACTGCCCGGTGAGTTTCTCCGCAAGGGGCGGTTTGACGAAATCTTCTTCGTTGATCTACCGACAACTGAAGAACGCCAAGAAATTTTCAGAATTCATTTATCCAAGCGACGGCCCGACATTACTCACTTCGATCTGGGCCAGCTTGCCAAAGTTTGTGACGGGTTTTCGGGGGCAGAGATCGAACAAGCGCTGATTGCAGCCATGTACGATGCCTTTGCCAAGGGACGTGACTTCAACCAGCTCGATATTATCGCAGCGGTGAAGGCCACTCTACCTCTCTCGAAGACCATGAGTGAGCAGGTGACCGCCCTGCGCGACTGGGCAAGGCAACGTGCCCGCCCGGCTGCCTCATCCTTTGCAGAATATATGCAAATGGAGTCATAACAAGCTTTCTCTCCTGCTCCCAACAGGAGGAAAGGTTAGCCCTCGGGCTAGCAGCTAAGGAAACCCGCCGTATGGTTTACCTCGGCAGAATCACACCTCTACGGCACAATCCACTTTGACGTTGTTTCTCTCAATTTCTCTACAGGAGGAAATCCGACATGTCTCACTTTAGCACCCTGCGTACCAAGATCAGCGACGCTGAAATCCTCAAGTCTTCCTTGCGGGATCTGGGCATTGGCGTGAAAAATAACGCTGATGTTCGCGGCTATAACGGCCAACGTGTACGGGCTGACATCGTAGCTACCCTCGAAGGTGAATACGATCTAGGCTGGTCTCGCAATGCTGACGGTTCCTTTGACCTGATCGCTGATCTTTGGGGTGTAGCTAAGAAGCACAACCAAACCGAATTGATTAACTCCATTAACCAAAAGTACGCTGTGAACAAGACCTTGGCTGAAGTCAAGCGTCCTGGATTGCAAAACGCTAACGTTAAGCTGGTCGTTCAAAAGTAATTTTCTCTGAGCGTTCCCAAATGAGCGGGCTGATCCAACATGGATCAGTCCGTTTTTTGCGGCAACGGTAGAGAATAGATCTGTCTTCTCCAGCTAGGGCTATCGGTCAGGACAACTTGCGTCAACTAGTTGAGGCTTGGCATAATCCCGTGCTAAGGTGCGATCGCCCCGGATGGAGAGCGATCGCGTTGATAGCTGACCCGTCTGGGATGAGCGGCCGTTTGACGCCCCGCCCTGATGACCTCATAAAAGGTCGGGGTAGAAGGGTCTACCTCCTGCTCGACACCATTTTGGATCGCCTTTGTATGCTTGCCCTACCCTCCCTCGTTTTCCGCCATGCACTATCTCTCGGTTGACCAAGCGCAAAAGATCCGCTGGTTGGTCAGAGATTGTGGTCAACAGGCCAAACAATTAGCAGCCGAACAGTTTCAGGTCTTCGAAAAAGGCAAGGATGACTATGTCACCAGTGTCGATCGCCTTCTCGATCAACGATTGTCTGAAGCCTTTCGGGTGATGTTTCCCCAGGATGGCTTGGTGACCGAGGAGAATAGTGCATCGCGGCAGGTGTTTCATGGGAGCCACCGCCGCCTTTGGTGCATTGATCCCATTGACGGCACCGATGATTTTATCCACGGACGGCTCTATTACTCGGTGATGGTGGGGTTGCTGGAGGGTAGCCAACCGACGGCCGGCTGGATCTATGCGCCGACCCTCGATCGCCTTTACTACGGTGGGTTGGGCTGGGGCGTGTTTCAAGCGGTGGGCGATCGCCTGCCCGAAGCCATTACCCCCGTCGAGCCCCCGCTGTCGGAGTCCAATTGCCCCATATTGATTGGCGACAAAGATCGCCGTCAGTTTGGGGATGCCATTCAGCAAACGATCCCAGCCGCGCAGTTTCGCACCCTAGGCAGCTTTGGCCTGAAGGTGATGGAAGTGGTTACGGGGCGGGCCGGGCTCTATCTCTACTTCAACCGCCGCGTTAAGCTATGGGACACCGTGGGGCCCCTGGCCCTAGCGCAAGCCGCTGGGCTGATCTGCTGTGATCTTGACGGTCAACCCATTGGATTTACCACCGATTGCCTTGATCCCGAAACCTTAGCCCATCACCAAACTATTTTGGTAGGCTGGCCCCATTATATTGAGGCCCTGCGATCGCCCCTTCGTCAGGCAGTCCTAGCGCAGTCTGATGAAAGCTGGTCAACCGCTGGATAGGGAGGTAGCGATCGCCCTGGTCGATGGGATCATCCGTAAGTTTTATCGAGTTTCGTACCAGAGAGGTTGGAGATTTAGTGGACTTTGCGGGTAATATAGTTTAGACAAACGGTGATAGCTTAGGATCATCGTCGATGTCAAAGAGGTGGTCTTGCCGCCTGCTGAGACGGTTCAAAGCATTTCTGGCGAAGTAGTGAGTTTTTGAGGTTTGGGCACCTTCCATGCAGACTGAAGCTTTCAGTGAGCTTTTCCCACTTTTCAACGCAGCCAGCCCAGAAACCCTGGAATGGTTACTATCCATTGCGGTTGAGCACGACTATCCATCGGGGCGCGCCGTTTTGATGGAAGACGCTTGGGGTAACGCGGTCTACTTTGTTGAATCCGGGTGGGTGAAGGTTCGCCGCCACGCGGGAGAAGAGGTCGTGACCCTAGCAATCTTGGGGCAGGGCGACTTTTTTGGGGAGATGGCGATTTTAGATGAGTCTCCTCGTTCCACCGATGTGGTTGCGCTCTCACCGGTCAAATTGCTGAGCGTTTCTGCCCAGCGATTCATCCAGACGTTGTTCAAGGATCCTCAGCTTCATCACCGGATGCTGCAACTGATGGTCAGCCGTCTGCGGCAAACCAACGTGCGTTTCCAATTGCGTCATCAGCCATCCGCCATCAAGCTGGCGCACACGCTGGTGTATTTAGGTGAAAACTACGGGGTGCCGTCGGATGAGGGCACCGATATCTTTAACATCCCGCTGCAGGATTTGGCGGATGTCTCGGATATCAACGTCGATGAAACCACCAAGATTATGGAAAAACTCACCGATAAATCTTGGTTGACCATTGATGATGCCAACCAAGTGATTCACTTGAACAACATCAAGCAGCTCACCCATCTAGCGAGCAAGATCTAGCCCAACCCGCTTGTATCGGCTCATCATGAGCAGGGTGGGCATTGCTCACCCCTCAATCCCTGTGCCCCACGTCCAACTCTGTCTCCACAAACTCACCATCCCCAAAAGCTTAGGATGGTGGACATTGCCCGCCCTGCTGGGCGCGCTACGGCCACCTGTCCGCATCGGCTAGCTAGAGGTTGCACCGTAGGCTTGCATTGCTGTCGGGACTACGTCACCGGCGGCGCACTTTGCTGATCATTTTCTGAGAGAAGCGCAGGTTTAAGGATTCCTGCTCTGACCAATCCTGCAGAATGCGGTAGAAGTTCTGTCGGTCTTCGGCCTGCAAGACAGCCACTTGGTCGGCGGTTTCAATCACGTAGGGATAGCCGCTACCAATCACCACCTCGCCGCGCACCCAGTCCATGACTCGATTGACCAAGCCGGGCTCTTCATGCATCCAGATGGGCATCTCTAGGCGAGCTGGGTAGCCTTCTCGGGTGGTTTTGAGGTAGGTGAAGGCAATGCGATCGCTTTGTTCGGCATAGGCTTGCAGGATCCCCGATCGCTGACAGCGGAATAGGGCGGTGCGATCGCCCCACTGCATGAATTGACTCAGCACTTGGGAGTCGTGGATGTGGTTGCAGTCGGGTAAATGGAACAGGTTTTTCAGCAGTGTGGTCAGGTCATCGGCAGAAGATGTGGCGATATAGGCTATCAGCGGCACGCGATAGGTTTCGCTGGTTCTCAGCAGTTCTAGTAAACAGTGGACGTAAAACGCCCGACTGTCGGCATCAAACACCTCCGCAAAGGATGCCACCAGGGAGCCGTCCAAAAACACCAAGCAATCCTGGTTGTGGGCATGGGCCTTCATGTACTGCACCAGCTTTTGGGTTTCCATTTCAAAGCGGCGCATGTTCACTTGGCGATCGGCGGGGCTGCCATCCCCCATCTGTAATTCTTGGGGCGTCATGATATCTAACTCGATATCTTTCTCATAATCGCCGGTGGGCAAATGCAGGTTCTCAAACCAGCCCACCTGCACCAGCGCCACGGGAATAGATAGATCCTTGCTGGGGTAGATTTGTGATCCATCCACCGCAAAGGTGGCAATACCCGTGAGGCGATCGCGCACCCAAGATAAGCTCTGCTCACGGTTTTTCCAGACGAGGTTACAGTGCAGAACACAGTGGTCAGAGGTCTTTAAGATTTCTAGCGGCAGGGCCCCAACAGCATCCGTTGTCGCGCTGAGTTTTGAGTCAAGGTCGTCGGGCGGCAGGTTAGCGAGATCACCTAGAGCTAATCGATAGCGTTGGAGCTGCTGCAGGGTTTTGCGATCGAAGCTGCTAAAGTTTTCCCGTTTCTGGTCAAGAATTCGACGAATACGAGACGGCTTTAAGGACATGGGCGTAATCTAAACGAGTGTGTTACCAATGGGCTGGTTAAAACTACCTGCCACTCACTAGCGGCGATCGCTACACCAGGATCAACCGTCATCACTTTTATCAACACCAAGCTCTCGATGCCGAATAGCGACCAGCATGACACAACCCTGGAACCTGCCTCACCGAGAGCGCTCATGTGCCTCCAGAAATCCACCAGTTGTCATGCCAAGATTTATTGTAGCTTCAGTTTGCAGCCCTAGCTTGGGCGACCCCAGACCGAACACCATCCCAGACGATCTCAGGGGTTTACGGGAGTGGTGCTCCATCGATCCCAGGAACCAGCCTGACATCGGAGCGGCCGATCCACGATCCCTGCGATCGAAGGATAGGGAAATCCTTGGGCAAGGATTAGATAACGTCAATGCTAAACCCCTGATTCTGCGCCGATTCCCTGCATTTGGTGTAGATATATTAAGGTCTGTTTCATTTCGATTACATCTCCCCGGATGGCCCAGCAACGCCTTAATCTTCCGTGATAGTATCTTTGCCGACGGCTTTTAGAGATTGGGAGAAAACCTTTGGCATTACGGGTTGCTGTTGTTGGATCCGGTCCGGCAGGTTCCTCCGCTGCTGAGACATTAGCAAAAGCAGGTATTGAAACCTATTTATTCGAACGCAAATTAGACAACGCCAAGCCCTGCGGCGGTGCCATTCCGCTCTGCATGGTGGAAGAGTTTGATTTGCCTCCGGAAATTATCGATCGCCGCGTGCGCAAAATGAAGATGATCTCACCCTCCAATGTTGAGGTGAACATCGGCAGCACGCTTAAGGATGACGAATATATTGGCATGTGCCGTCGTGAAGTGATGGATAGCTTCATGCGGGAACGGGCAGCAAAGCTAGGAGCCATTCTCATCAATGGCACTGTTCATAAGCTAGAGATTCCCTCAAACAACACGGATCCCTACGTTCTCCACTATGCAGACCATTCCAATGGCAGCCTAGAAGGGGAAAACAAGATCCTCAAGGTAGATCTAGTCATTGGGGCAGATGGCGCTAACTCACGGGTTGCCAAGGCCATTGATGCTGGGGACTACAACTATGCGATCGCGTTCCAAGAGCGGATTCGCTTGCCCCAAGACAAGATGGACTACTACGAAGAGTTGGCGGAAATGTACGTCGGTGATGACGTTTCCCCTGACTTCTACGCTTGGGTATTCCCCAAATACGACCACGTGGCCGTGGGCACCGGCACCATGAAGGTGAACAAAACCAAGATCAAGCAACTGCAGGCGGGCATTCGGGCTCGGGCTGCGAAGCGCTTGGAAGGTGGCGAAATCATCAAAGTGGAAGCCCATCCCATTCCCGAACATCCCCGTCCTCGCCGGGTGGTGGGTCGGGTAGCTCTGGTGGGTGATGCCGCTGGTACGGTGACCAAGTCGTCGGGTGAAGGCATTTACTTTGCCGCTAAGTCGGCGCGTATGTGTGCTGAAACCATTGTGGAATTTTCCAACGGTGGTCAGCGGGTGCCGACGGAGCATGAGCTGAAAATCTACCTGAAGCGCTGGGACAAGCAGTACGGCATGACCTACAAGGTGCTAGATCTGCTGCAAACGGTGTTCTACCGTTCCGATGCTACTCGGGAAGCCTTTGTGGAAATGTGCTCGGACATCGACGTGCAAAAGCTCACCTTTGATAGCTACCTCTACAAAACGGTTGTACCGGCTAACCCCTTGGTACAGCTTAAGATTACCGCCAAGACCATTGGTAGCTTGCTACGCGGTAATGCGCTAGCTCCCTAGGGACGCTGCGTTCAACATTGTCAATTGGAACCCACTCCCCGCGATCGCTCCCCTGTGGACTGCGATCGCGTTTTTTTATGGATGCTTGAGCTGCCAGGCTCCTAGGATCGGCACCCTAGGGTTGGCATTCTAGTACTCTGAGGCCTACGTAACCCGCCTATGGGCTGAGGCGGGAAACCTTGTGTGTCCTGGAATTTCTTTTCGTTCTTCTATCTTCGTTCTTCTATCTTCGTTCTTCTATCTTCGTTCTTCTGTCTTGCGGTACTAGGGATGCTCCAGCAGGTGCCAGCACTCTTGAGCGATCGCCCAATCTTCCTGGGTTTGAATCACCAGCACCGGCACGGCAGAATCTGGGGTGGAAATGAAGGCATCGGCCGGACTGGCTTGATTGCGATCGCCATCTAGCTTGACGCCAAGGAAGCCTAGGGATTTGCAAACGGCGGCCCGCACCTCAGGCGATCGCTCCCCAAGACCAGCCGTGAACACCAGCCCATCTAGCCCCCCCAAGCTCATGAGCATAGCGCCCAGACAGGAGCGCAGGCGATGGATATAGACATCCAGGGCAAGCTGGGCCTGATCGTTGCCAGTGGCGATCGCGGCTAGAACATCGCGCATATCAGACGAAACCCCGGAAACGCCCAACAAGCCGGATTGGCGATTCAGCAATCGATCTAAGTCATCCACGCCATAGTCTTGGCGCAGGAGATGAATCAGGAGACCGGGATCTACCGAGCCTGAGCGACTGCCCATCATCAAGCCTTCCAGGGGCGTGAAGCCCATGGTGGTATCCACGCTGTGCCCCTGGGCGATCGCCGCCAGGGATGCCCCGTTGCCCAGATGGCAGGTGATCAACCGCAGACTGTCTAGGGGGCGTTCTAGCAATTGGGCAGCTCGCTGGGCGCAGTAGCGATGGCTGATGCCATGGAACCCGTAGCGCTTCATGCCTTGCTGGGTGAGGGCGTAGGGAATGGGGTAGGTGGCGGCGGCGGCGGGCATTTGGCGATGGAAGGCGGTGTCAAACACGGCGACTTGGGGCAGGTCGGTTCCAAGAATCTCCTCAATCGCGGTGATGCCCTGAAGATTGGCCGGATTATGGGCCGGTGCCAGGGGAATCAGACGGGCGATCGCCTCCTTTACCGCCTCGGTCACCCGTACACTTTGGCTGTAGTCCTGCCCTCCATGCACCACCCGATGCCCCACACCATCAATGGCGCTGGCATCGGGCAAGACGGCCTGATCGCCCTGCCAGATCGTTTCCAGCATGACTTGGGTGCCCTCACTGGGAGAACTCTGGAGTTGCCACTGCTGCACACCAGCCGCTCCCCGCACCTTCAGATCCACCAGACCGGGTTGGCGACCCCAATCCAGTTGCGCTGTCCACAGGGGTTTAGGCGGATCCTGGGGCAAGGGGGCTGTTAAATCATACAGACTGCTTTTCTGACTGCTGGAACCGGCATTGAGCACCAAGATTTTCATAGTCCCTGGGAAATCGTTGTTTATCGTATAGCTACTCCTGCAGGCGATCGCGCTTCGTTAGCGTCAGGGGGGAAGCGATCGCCCATGGATTAACCCCCTAAGTGTGAGATGATAATCCCGCGCCGTTCTGCCCCCTAACGAACAGTTTGATCGCCGATCGCGCCGGGAGCGTTCGTCAACGGCTTTGGGCTCCAGCATCGACGCTCTAGATTGGATGCATGGTGCAGTCTACCCACTGCGATCGCCTATTTGCAAACCTAGGTTGATGTTACGATGATGCCCCGTAGTTTCCAACTGCTCTGTTCCCCCCTGTATGGGCTACTGCTCCTAGCCCTAGTTGGCCTGTCGAACGACCTGTCGCCGCAGGTGGTGGCCCTGTCGCAACCCGTGCTAGCCCAGGCTCAGGCGTCACCGCCCTCGGGGCATACCTCACCCAAGTGGTTTTGGGGCATTGTCGCAGTGATGCCCATTGGCTGGCTGGCCCTAGGGCTATGGCGCTGGCGACGGGAACAGCAGGTGGCGGCAGCAGAACGCGCCCATCCTGATGCCCCACCTTCGGGAGCAGCGATCGCCACCCAGCGAATTGGTACCGTGGTGGCGGCCGATCGAGCTGGGCGTTTGGGAACAGCGGCCCCAGTCCAGCCGCAGCCAGATGTCGCCCTGGTTCCAGATGCTGCCCCGGTCGATGCCGATCTGCCGCCATTGGTGCCCGACCGTAGTCATCTCATCCTGACGCGGCGAGATGGAGACTGGGCCTATGCCGCATGGCAGCTGACCACCCAAGATCAAACAGCATGGCGTGACCATGGATCCCTAGCGCTGCGCCTCTACGACGCCACCGATCGCGATCTAGATCGGCAAAATCCCCATAGCCTGCAGCAGTTTGACTGTGCTGGTCAGCAGGAGTATTGGGTGCCCCTGCCGATGAGCGATCGCGACTATGTGGCAGACATCGGCTACCTCACCCGCGATGGGCGGTGGGTTGCTCTGGCGCGATCGCCCGTGCTGCACGCTGCGCTGAACCCGGTGCCAACCTCCCTCCATGAACAACGCCGCGATGCTGTGCAGCCCCAACCGGTGATCCACGAACAGCTTTTTCAACTGGCTACCGCTGGCTTAGAGGCGGTGACCGGATCTATCGCATTATCCGGGGGAGGGGGATGGGCGCTGCCGACCCCGTCGGGCATGGGATGGTCGGGCATTCAATCTGGGGCATCGGGCATTGGGCTTGCCGCATCGATGCCGCCGGAGCGATCGCGGCGTTTTTGGCTGGTGGCCGATGCGGAGCTGATCGTCTATGGATCCACAGAGCCGGACGCCCACGTGGCGGTGAATGGCCAACCCAAACTCCTCCATCCCGATGGCACCTTTCAATGGCAGGTATCGTTTCCCGATGGGCAGATTCGCTACGCCATTCGAGCGATCGCTGCTGACGGTGAGCAGGAACGCTTGATTGGCTTAGAGTTTGAACGCACCACGCCGACGGATCAAACCCATGGGAAGGAGCAGGCTCGCGACGAGTGGTTCTAGCCCCATGGATCTAGGAACGAGAAGCAGCGCTACCGCCAAATAGACATATTTCGTAGTGGCCAGCGCCGGCTGGACTCGTTATCATATGGACAACAAAGGGGCGATCGCCCGCTACTAGGAGTCTCCCATGGCTGATATGGAACCATCGGTTATTCAGCATAGTGACCTACTCGGTCGCCTAGTCATTGATCGCAACACAACGGATGATCTGGGGCGAGTGGATCAGGTGTGGCTGGCCCATAAAACCCACCAAATTGTTGGACTGAGTTGTAAATCTGGGCTGCTGGGGCGCAAGCATACGGAGTTTTCCTGGGGACAGATTGAGACGATTGGTGATGAGAGTGTCTTGGTGAGTTATGTTGCGGGCACGGAGACCCAGCGACCGCCGGATACGGAGCTGATTATTGGTCATGAAGTATGGACGGATGGCGGCAATCGGGCCGGCACGGTGGTGGATTATCGGTTTAATGTGGCCACCGGCGCGGTGGTAGATTACCTGTTTGTGTCCAACGGCTGGCGGGGCCGGATGGATGGTGTTTATCGCTTGAGTCCAACAGCGGTGATCAGTGTGGGCAGCAAGCGCATGATTGTGAACAAGACGGCGGTCGAAGAGCCGGAGCAAGTGTCCGCCGGGTTGGCAGACCGGGTCACCAAGATGACGGAGTTTCTCAAGGACGATCTGTCTCGGACGAAGGACGATATGAAGGCGGCCCTGGAAGGCACCCAGGCGATCGCTTCTCAGGTGCAGTCTCAAGGGCAAAAACTAGCCGATCAGGCCCAGGAGAAGGTGGCCGATTTGGGCGATCGCCTCCCTGGCAGGCATCTCTCGGTGGCCGATCCACAGTCCAGTCCTGAAGTGTCTGGCACTGAAGAACCTCCGGCAGACTCTCTGGCAGATGCTCCGGCAGAAACCGATCCGAAGGTTTAAGATCATCAGAATTTATTCTCAGGCGCGCTGCGCTTCGACTAATCGAACTCGGTTGCGACCGCGTTGCTTGGCGTGGTCGATAGCGGCTTGGGCCTGCTGGATGAGCTGATCGGCATTGATACCGTCGGGGGGATGGGCAATCACGCCACCAATGCTTACCTCAACGGTGGTGGAGGTGCCGTTGATCATCAATGGGGTTTGGGTCAGAACCTCGCGCAGGCGATCGCCAAACTCGTGGGCCGCTTTGACGTCTAGATCGGGGGTGAGGCAAGCAAACCGAGCGATACCATCGGTGAAGAGCCAGCTATGGGCCGGTTCTTGGCTTTGGAGGCGATCGGCCATGGCCAGGTACAGAGTCTGATGATCGGCGGGATTGGGGTCGATCGCCTGCCCTTCCAGCAGGTAGAGACAAAGGGACGATGGGCTATCGGTAGAGGTCGCCCGCTGGCTTAGCCAATACTGTACGCCTGGAGAGAGCCAGTCTTGCTTGAGAAGCCCCGTTTGGGGATCGGCGATCGCTAAGGCGGTGAGCAGATTTTGGTGGGCGGCTTTCAGGGCCAAGCGATCGCGCCGAGCTGTCGCAAGCTGAGCCTCTCGCTCTTGATCCTTATCTAGCAGTTGCTGTGAAAGGTTTTTAACTTGATGGGTTTGGCGAGATAAGCTCCAGCTTCGCTGGACTACGGCTGGCACTGATACCAAAAGTCCTACGCCAATGCCCAACGCTAGGGTGATCAACAAAAATAAGGCAAGGGATCCTTCAAATTGCCAGGGCAGGAAGCTGAGTTCTACCGCCATCGTATTTTGTAGCGCAAACACTACTGCCAGCAAGGCGATGGCGATCGCCAACACTACAAACAGCCGCATAGATCTTCCCGTCACATCTGCATAGTTATCAGCTTGACTTTATCGTTTTTAGTGCCATTGCGCACCATCCGCTGGTCTGATGTGGGGGACTGATGGGGGTGAACTTCGTAAAAAGCACATGACCCTATCCCCCCTAGCCGCATTGAAATTTAGGGGAAGGGCAAGGTTTACTAACACTTGTATAGATTGGATAAATCTTGCTTCAAAATATGCCCCTAATGAATTGAGAGAATTATTGATGCATCGATCAGTATGGATGGCTGTAGGTACAGCGGTTTTGATGATGTCTGTGTCCTATGGTTGCGCGTCGAACGATGTACCGTCGTCGTCTACCCCAGACAGCTCTGCTACCCCAGATACCTCTGAGGTTAGTGAGGCACCTGAGACTGGGGAGGGAACGCTCCAAGTCCGCGCTAATGGGGAAGATTTTGTCCGGGAAGGGTTTGTGTCTAAAGATGGATGGGAGATTGGCTTTGAGCACGTCTACGTCAGCTTGGCCAATGTGAAAGCCTACCAAACTGAGGGGGCTTTTGATCCAGAAACCGACGCTACCCTAGAGCCGAAGCAGGATGTGCTGGTGGTAGATCAGCAGACCGTCGATTTGGCAGAGGGTGAGGCAGATGCTGATCCCATTCTGTTGGCAGAGGTGTCAGCTCCAGCCGGTCGCTACAATGCCCTAGAGTGGACGATGCCAAAAGCCACCGATGGCCCGGCTGCTGGCCATGTGTTGATGTTGGTGGGCACCGCTGAGAAGGATGGGCAAGTGGTGAACTTCACCCTGCGCCTCGATCAAGAAATGCGCTACGTCTGCGGTGACTTTGTGGGCGATGAGCGCAAGGGCATTCTGGAGTCCGGTGGCACGGCGGATCTGGAAGCCACCTTCCACTTTGATCACATTTTTGGTGATGCTGAAGCAGATCCGGAGGATTCCATTAACACCGGTGCCCTCGGCTTTGAACCTCTGGCAGCGATCGCCCAAGGCGACACCCTAGATGTGGACATGGCCATGCTGGAGGAACAACTTTCCCCCGATGACTATGCCCGCCTGCAGGACACCATCGCTGGTTTGGGCCATGTGGGTGAAGGTCATTGTGCCCTGGAGGACTTGACCTAGGATCCTGTGGCGCGGTATGGGGCCATGCCTGCTGGGCTGCCCAAGGGCTAGCAATTTCGTTGACCATTTTAACCTGGAGGAATTCGAATCATGCAGCTTAATCCACCCCGATGGCTGGTGCTGCCCTTGGTTGCCCTGTCTAGTGGGGCGATCGCCCTGCCGGCCTTGAGCCACGGGACTGCGGTAGAGTACGAAGTTGGGACAGCGGTGGCGGTTTCAGCCCTCTATGACACTGGGGAACCCATGGCCCAGGCCCAGGTTGCGGTTTTTACTCCCGATGATCCCACCACGCCTTGGCTGACCGGCACGACGGATCTTGACGGCACCTTTCTGTTTATGCCTGACCCGGCGATCCCCGGAAATTGGGAAGTACAAGTGCGTCAGGCTGGGCATGGGGAAATTCTGGTCATTCCCATGGCTGCCCCGACAGCAACGTCGGAGGCTCCAGCAGAGATGGGGGGCGAGGAGAGTGCTGAGGTACCGGTGGATGGTGCTGAGGTTGCAGAGGCGATCGCTATGGCTGCCCCTTCTTCCTCGCCTCAGCGATCCTCGGCTGCGTTATCACCGGTGCAGCGCTGGACGATGATTGGCGCTATCATTTGGGGGTTTGTGGGAACGGCATTCTTCTTTTCCCCCCGCAAGCCAGTCTCAGATCCAGCGGGCGAAGCGTAATGCCCCTAGTTTTACAGTGAATTGATACCTGTCTATGCACCTTCCTGATGGTCTTCTTTCGGCTCCCGTCTGCCTGGGTGGCTATGGTCTCACCGGGCTAGCTACGTGGTATTCCCTACGGCAGATTCAGCGCGATCCGGATGTGAGCCGCAATATGCCCAAAGCATCACTGCTGACGGCTGCCTTTTTTGTCGCATCATCGATCCACATCCCCGTTCCCCCAACCAGTGTGCATTTAGTGCTCAATGGTTTACTAGGAACGGTGCTGGGCTACTATGCCTTTCCAGCCATTTTGATTGGCCTCTTGTTTCAAGCGGTGATCTTGGGGCATGGGGGCATGACGGTCTTAGGGGTCAATGCCGTCATGATGGGCGTACCGGCCTTAGTGGCCTATCACGTCTTTCAACTGCGGCGGGTTTGGCCCTGGGGGAGCGATCGCCCTCGATTAGGTGTCTTCGCCTTTTTGGCCGGAGCCCTAGGGTTGGGGCTGGCTGCGCTCATCTTTTTCGCGTTGGTGATGACCAATATTCCAGCGGCGATGGATGCCCAAGCCGAGCGAACCGCCATCTATGGGCTCACCCTGGCCCACGTACCGTTGATGCTGATTGAAGGCGGCTTTACCGCTATGCTGGTGCTATTCTTACATCAAGTTAAGCCTGATCTTCTGGGGCATCACGGCACACCATGAAGCTAAATATTGATGAATACGCCCATCTGCGATCGCCCATCCATGCATGGCAACCGCGCTATAAGCTCATCGGGCTAGGCGCGTTGATGTTTGCGGTGGCGATGGTGGAAACGCTATGGCTCGTGCCGGTGATCATGGGGCTGACGGCATTGCTCTACGGCTTGTCGCGGCTACCTTGGCGCTACTGGCTACAGCGGCTGCGCTATCCAAGTTTTTTTTTACTTGGGGTGATCCTGGTCTTGCCTCTCATGTCTGGGGAGACGGTGCTGTGGCAATGGGGGCCGCTGACCCTGTGGCAGGAGGGCTGCTGGGCGGTGGTGTTGATCGTGGGACGGTTTTTGTCGATCCTGACCCTGAGTTTGCTGCTGTTTGGCACCGCTCCTTTTTTGCAAACGGTGAAGGCGATGCGATCCCTGGGGTTGCCCGCCACTCTCACCGATATGCTGCTGTTGTCCTACCGTTATCTCTATGAAATTGCCGATCAATTCCTGCGCATGAAGCAGTCTATGCGCCTGCGAGGGTTTGGCTATGCGCCGACGCGGCGGATTCCCTTGATACCCCAGCGGCGAGATTTGCAGGTGTTTGCATCCTTGGCTGGAACGCTGTTCATTCGCAGCTATGAACAGTCGGAGCGGGTCTATCAAGCCATGCGGCTACGGGGGTATGGTAATTCTCGCAGTCAGTTAGCTGAGCGCGATCGCCCCCGATTAGATCCCTGGAGCGCGATCGCCACGGGCTTGAGTTTAACCATGGCGATCGCGTTGGTCGTCGCTGAATATTGGATAGGAATGAAGGCATAACGTGATGGATCGTCTCAACTCTCCCACGGTTTCCCTAGCTGCTGAGCAGATGGCATTGAACGGACTCGATGAAGCGATCGCTGTGTCCCAGGTGAGCTTTTCCTATCCCGATTGTCCCGATACGCTGCGGGATATCTCCTTTACCTTGCCCCCCGGTGAGCGCGTCGGGGTGATTGGCCCCAACGGAGCTGGGAAGACCACGTTGTTTATGCTGCTCTGCGGCTTGCTGCGACCCCTAACCGGGCAGATCACCCTCTTTGAGCAGCCGGTGCGGGTGGGGCAGTTCCATCCTGATATTGGGCTGGTGTTTCAAAATCCCGACGACCAACTGCTCGCCTCATCGGTGTGGGATGACGTGGCCTTTGGCCCCCAGAATATGGGCTTGTCTGACCAGGAGGTGGAGCAACGGGTGAGCCATGCTCTGGCGCTGACGGGGATGACGGCCCTGGCCAACCGGCCGCCCCACCATCTCTCGGGGGGCGAAAAACGCATGGTGGCGATCGCGGGCATTTTGGCCATGCAGCCTCGGGTGATGATCTACGATGAACCCTCGGCCAATCTAGATTTACGGGCGCGGCGCAGGCTGATTCAATTTCTGCAGCGATCGCCCCAGGCCATGCTGATCTCGTCCCATGATCTGGAATTCATTCTAGAGGTATGCGATCGCGTCTTAGTCATCAACAA
>RECH01000144.1 GCA_007694125.1 Leptolyngbya sp. DLM2.Bin15 | reverse complement strand
TTGACATCCTCCCCGACCTAAAGGCACGGGGATTCTTCGCCACGCCCTAACCTGCGAACAGGGAAAGGTCGCTGAATGGGGTTGACGCTTCATCGCAGATTGCCTCCAAGGAGGTCTTATGCCTGCTCCACGTCCGTTTCAAGTCTCGGAATGCCCTCCCGCGACTGATGAACCTAGTGCAAAATATAGTCTAATTTTTTGCGCCTCAGGTGCGGACTGTCCGTTGACCCTTGGTTCCTTTTCCTCTTACTGGTTCAGGCTCGGTTTCAACGCCTCGTTGGACGTGTATATCGACTGCAAACTGAGGTGGGAATTTCAACCGATATAAATGTACCATCCTTATGCCCTAAAGAGCAGGGCTTGAAACCCATTGCTTTTGGTCAAAGTTGGCTACGGGCTTTGAGTTGCAGGTAGCGATCCACGAGTTGATCGGTGATCTGATGGGCGGGGGCATCCAGAATCAGCGCCCCGCGCCGCTGCAGGAGGGCCAGGGCCAGGTGGCGCTGCTGCAGTAAGTCTAGGGCAACGGCGCGAGCATAGCCGGTTTCTACCGTTGCACTGGGCGCTTGGGCCTGGCGATCAATGTAGGGATCGCGCAGGGCCACGCAGAAAGGCAGGTAGCGCGGCGTCAACCGTCCCATGGCCGACAGCACGTCACTGGAGGCCGTTTGGTCAATAATGTCGGTGAGCAGCACCACCAACGCCCGTCGGGTTTGCTGACGGGTTACCTGGCTGACGGCATCAAGGTAGTCGGGTTCTAGCAAGACAGGCTGAATCGGCGTCAGACGGCTGAGCAGTTTGGGTAATTGCTGGGAGCTGCGATCGGGGGGAATCCACACATGCATCTGCCGATCAAACACGCCCACCCCAACGCGATCGCCCCGTTGCAGAGCCGCGAGGGCCAGGGAGAGGGTGGCGTTTAGAGCCCAGTCAAATCGCTTCAGTCCTTCCACTTGGGCGGTCATCAGGCGACCCCGATCCAGCAAAATCATCAGGGTTTGTTCCTGCTCGGGTTCCAGCACACGAATCAGGGGACGGTTGCGGCGGGCGGTGGCTTTCCAGTCAATCAACCTTGGATCATCGCCGGTGCCATAGTCTCGCAGTTCAGCAAATTCAGTGCCCATACCCTGACGGCGGGCTCGGCGAATGCTGCCGCTGGTTTGCAAGGTGAGGCGAATGGTCAGCGATCGCAGCCCAATCAAGTCAGGATAGACCGCCACGCTCCGGGCTTGATCCACCGTCCAGCTATCCCAGCCCAGCCCCCAAGCCCCCCGCTGCCGTAGATGGATCTTGCCCCAGGCATAGTCTCCCCTGGTGGTGGGGAAGATCGTATAGGTCAAGGTTTCTTGATGATGGGCGGGTAAATTTAGGGAAAACTGCGGCGGGGTGGCGGTGAAAATGGCGGGGTAGGTATCACGGAGCTGCACCACCGCAGGGCGATCGCCCGTGGTCACCGTTACCTGCACCAGATTCTCACGCCCAATGGAGAGGCGATCGTCCAAGCTGCGCTCAACCGTGACCCGGTGGGGACGCACTCGCCAGCTATCTAGGATCATGGCAGCTACAATGCCAATGTCCAGCCCCACGAGCAGCAGGGCGATGGGCGGCGCGGTGGCAGTCTGGGTGGCCGCTTGGGTGAGGGTAGCCACGCCCACCCCCAAGACCGTGGCCAGCAATAAGATCAGATAGGTCTGGCGGGAGGGAATCATCGCGGTACGGGCACTTGGCTGAGGATGGCAGCAATGATCGGCTCGGTTTGCAGTCCGTCTAGCTGAGCTTCTGGGCGTAGAATCAGCCGGTGGCGCAGCAGAGGGGGAGCGATCGCTTTCAGGTCATCCGGGGTGACAAAACTGCGTCCTTCTAGCCAAGCATGGGCCTTGCTGGCCTGGAGCCAAGCCACCGCAGACCGGGGGGAGGCTCCCAAAGACAGATCAGGATGCTGGCGAGTGCGCTGCACCAGGGTCATCAGGTAATCGAGCAGGGGATCGGCCACTTCCACCTGCTGCACCAAGCGGCGGGCGGTGAGAATATGGTCCACGGTGGCTATGGGCTTCAGTTGCTCTAGGTTCACCCGCTTGGTTTGTAGGCCTGCTTGGGCATGGGCCAGCATCTGGCGTTCGGCGCTGGGGCTAGGATAGTCCACCACCAGTTTGAACAAGAAGCGATCGAGCTGGGCTTCGGGCAAAGGATAGGTACCTTCAAACTCCAAGGAATTTTGGGTGGCGATCACCCAGAACAAATCTGGCAACAGCAAGCGATCGCCATCCAGGGTGACCTGCTGCTCCTCCATGGCTTCCAGCAGCGCCGATTGGGTTTTGGGCGGCGTGCGGTTAATTTCGTCGGCTAGCAAGATCTCGGTAAACACCGGCCCGCGCTTGAGGGTAAAACTGCGGGTATTCAGGTCAAAAATATTGGTGCCGAGAATGTCCGAGGGCAGCACATCGGGGGTGAGCTGAATTCGGCGAAAATCAGCTTTAATCAACTGGGACAAGGCCTTCACCGTTAGGGTTTTACCTGTCCCCGGCACGCCTTCTAGAATCACATGCCCACCCGACAGCAGCGCCACCATCAGGTGATGGACGACGGCGGTTTGTCCTACCACAATGCGGCTGATGGCGCTGTTGAGGCGTTCGAAGAGCGAGGAAGGATGGTTCACGGGGGAAGAACTCATGGGGGCAAAAGGTTCAGCAAATAGGATAGGTAGCCATCAGGGACGGGGTAGAGCCTAGATCGATACAAGGTCAGGTCGGGGTGGACTGTTGGCGAACCCGCTGAATTGTTCTCAACCAGAGTAGCAAGTCTTGCTGGCTCATGGACTGCTTGGGCGTGAGGAGCGCCACCACATCGTCGGGGGGGTGATGGGTTTGCTGGCTCCAAGCTTGGGCGATCGCTTCTGGGGAGAGATCGTGATCGTGGAGACCCAGGAATGTCTGCAGTCGCCGCCGTTCTGCTTGGAGAATGAGGTTCACCATAAACGGCTGGCAGCCAGCTTTCATCAGCACCCCAGCCAGGGCATTGATATAGGCCTGACTGTTGTCTACGGTAACCGGGGGGATGATTTGGGGTGGGCCAAACCGCCGATTTTGATCCCACAGCAGCAGCACGAGCAGGGCGATCGCTTGGGTGGCCACAATCAACAGAGGGGTCTTGGCTAAGTAGCCCCAGAGGGTAGGCGGCGGCGGCAGGGGCGGCAGCTCTTCGACCGTAAAGCCCTCTAATTCGGGTCGGGGTGGACAAGCTTCCTCAGGATCGGCGATCGCCTCCTGGTCAGCAGCCTCAGAATAGCCATGCAGAGATTCATCCACCAGAATCGGTAGCCCCGGCTCGGTGACCAACTGGGTGAGATAGGCGAAGTTTTGGAGGGTCGTTTGGTAGGCATTGGCGGCTAGAAACGGCGGCACCACATAGATCACCCGCCCTGCTCCCACAGCCTCCTGCCAGACTACGGTGCCATACTCATCGGCGATCGCCTCGTCATCGGTGGCGCTCGGCAAGGTCATCGACACCTGTTCAACAGGGCCCACATCCTCCTGGGGTTCCTCTAGATCATCTAGGTCCATCCGGCGGCGGGTCTCAACCTGCACCGGGCCCACCGATGTGTCCACCTGGCTGCGAAAGGGAGCACGGGTGACGGGCGATCGCACCCCCACATGGATGATCACATTACCCCGATTCACCCAGTCTTCAGGTGTACTGCGCTGTAACGCCCATGGCTGCACGAACTCGCCGTAGAACCTCAGGAGTGTGATGGCTTGGGGCGGCTGTTCCCGCGCTTGACGATAAAAACCTGGTAAGTCGTCGAGCGATCGCTGCCAGCGGCGAATGTCAAGACTGCAATCTTGGCGCATTTGGGCATACCAGGCCCCATAGCCAAAGGGGGTGCGGTTGTAGGTAGACCCCTGCAAGTTAGAGCCACCGGGAGCTAGCCCTAGGGTCAGCAGCAGCAGGGCAGCGATCGCCAGAGCCCCGAGTATCCATGGTCGTTTGCGATTGCTCATGGTGACGGCAGATCCTGATAGGCGGCCCAGCAGCGCTCCCATTCTGCTGCAGAAATCCCTTGACTGCTAAAGCAAAGCTGTTCATGGATCGCCAGCAGCAGGTAGTAGGGTGCTGGATCCGCCATCGTCAAAAGCAGCGCCCGATATTCTCCATCGGTGCGGCTAGCCTCCAGCCGAATAATATCTTGAGCGCTGAGTTGGCTGAGCATAGCCATATACAGGCAGCGGCAGGCCTCACGATAGTCACCAGCTTGCTGAGCCTGGCGGGCTTGCCGTACCCAGGTTTCTGCAGAGTAGACGGGCGTTTGGGGCGGGCGGGCAGGACGACGACGTCCCGCTTCTTGCCCGAGCCAGGCTTGGATCTGGGGCGCAAATTCTCGGTAAAGCTGCCAACCTAACCAACCCAGTAACCCGCCGATGATCATGATGAATAGAGTTCGCAGCAGCCAGTCTGGCGGCGTCACCTGGGGCATGGCTGCATCGGGCTGCACTGCGCTCCATTGTGCTTCGATCCATTCACTGAACTGCTGGGTAGCTTGCTGCGCCTGCCAGCCTAAACTAGTGTCTTGGTAGTCACGAGGGGGAAAAATCTCGTCCATAGCTAGAACATCGTAGGGGTCAGGGGGCGATCGCCTGCAACAAAGGCTCTTAAGCGTGAGTTCGAGACCGTTATGACTCCAGCCGCCCCGACTCTTGGGGCGATGACCGATACCGTTCAGCCGGAGTCTGGTTCAGCCCTGGTTAACTGGCGAAAGCATATAACCCTCACCCCCAACCCCTCTCCCGGAGGGCGAGGGGAGCCGATCCATTCCTCCGGTTCCCTCGCCCCTTGGGAGAGGGCTAGGGTGAGGGCTTTCAGGCATCTGTCTAACAGGTTTTGTTGGTCAAGCAGAGTTCAGCCTGAGTCTGTCACAACCTCTTTGCCATGCTTCAGCTAGCTCAGGATGGACGAAGGGGCTAAGGATTACCAGTGAACTCACGTGTTCCTAACGTACCCCGCAACGGTAGCATAGACGAGGCAGATTTGCTCGGGGCA
>RECH01000317.1 GCA_007694125.1 Leptolyngbya sp. DLM2.Bin15 | reverse complement strand
TCCCACGATCTGGGGGTGGTGAAATTCATGAGCGATCGGATTATGGTGATGAACCAAGGCAAAGTGGAAGAAATTGGCCCCGCTGAGCAGATTTATCAATCGCCCCAGAAGCAGTACACCCAAAGCTTGATTGCCGCCATTCCCCTCGGCAACCTAGAGCAGATCCAGTATCGCCAAGAGCAGCGTCGCGCCGCCGTGAAGGGCTAGGGCTAGCCCCCTAACCTTCGAGCTTCCACAGCAGGCTGGACACCATATTCGTGGTCATATGGGCCACGATGGGAATCAGCAGATTGCCGGTTTCCAGGGCGCTGAAGCCCAACACGGCTCCCACCGCCGTTGCCCAGATCACATAGGGCCATTGCTGCACACCACTGAAGTGCAGCACGCCAAAGCAAAGGCTGGATACCACCACCGCCACGCTATTGAAACCTAGGGCAGGCAGCATCACGCCACGAAATAGCAGCTCTTCACTCAACCCCGGCAAGATTCCTAGCCATACTAGATCCGGCCAGATCAGGGGTTTGAGCACGAGCTTCAGATATACATCAGCGCTGTATTGGTAGGCGGGCCAAAGCTGGTAGACCAGGCTGCTGGCCACCGTGATGCCTAGCCCAATGCCCACACCTAGGGCGATCGCCGACACCGACAGCTGCACCTCCAAAATGATCACATCATCTAGCCAAAGCCAGATCCGGGCCACCAATAGCAATAGGATTGCAGTGACGCCCATGGCCGCCAAGATTTGGATGCGGCTAAGGGGTTCAAACTCTGGCTCTTGAGGCAACGGTTTACTCACAGGACAGTTCAGATGTGGACAACGGGGGACTTAATAACGGACGCAGGGGTAACAAGGTAGGCGTGAGCGCATCGAGATGGACACCGGCCCGCTCGGCAGCGATCGCCCCGATGGCTTCCAGGTATGACGTAACCCGCAGGGCGGAAAGCCCCAGGGTATCGGGAGAAGCTTGCATCATCGTCGAGTTGTCACCCACGGTAATCAGCCGGGCTGTTTGACTCAAGCCTAGCACTGCGGCCCCACCACAGGCACTGTCGGGGGCAATCAGAGTTTGAATTTGATTGGCCCAAATGCTGTGAGCATCCACTCGATCGGTAAACTGCGGGGCGCGGCTTAAGCCGGCCAGCACGCAGGGCAAAAAGGTATAGCCCAGTTCCTCCGCCGCTGAGCGAGGGGAAATGCTGGGATCTAAGGGTAGGGGCTGCAGGGCCGGCGCATGGGCGCACGGCAGCCGAAAGGTTTTGACCACGAGGTGGCTAATCACCGCCTCTGCTCCCGCTAGGGGATCCACGCCCTGGCCTTGACGATACTGGGTTAGGGCTTCGCTACCCACATCATCGGGAAAGCGGGCCACCACGGCGATCGCCTCTGCGCCCCCGCGATGAATAGCCGCCTCCACAGCCCGCAGGAGACTATCGGGACGTTGAATCGTGCCCCAGGTGGCTCCCGAGTCCGCCGTTTGCAGTGACACCCCCAGGGGCGCATCGGTGACCACATAGTCGGTTAAACTCAGGCCCAGAGTGGCGCGGGCCGCATCCGCCGCCTGCAACTGTCGCCAGCGCAGGTCAGGTTCAATACCCGCATCCAACACCAGGCCAATGCGGTTTTGCTGCACCGGCCGCAGGCCCCAACGGCCGAGGGCCACCTGATCAAGCCCATAGCCTTCCACATACAGGGCGTTGGCGATGGGCCAATAGAGCTGGGCTCCGTTGAGCACATTGGGATGGGTAATTAAGCAATCCACCACTTGAGCGATCGCTCGTGCCACGGGCAGAGCATCACCGGCATAGCCACCGATCGCCGCACCGACGCCGGTGGGCACGATCAGCATGGCTGTGTAGGGCATAGAGATGGGGGTCATCCGTCTTGCCTCCCAGGGGCGATCGCTTCCATCACCACCGCTTCCACGATCGCCACCTGACGCTCCATATCCACCTGGGTAATAGCCCAGCGCAGCGGATCGCCATAAACGGCAAGGGCCTGTTCAATGGCAGTCACCCGCTCGGCTTGCACGAGGGCGAGGGGAAGTTCTAGGGTCACAAACTGAGTCACCATAGCCGTCGAGCGATCGCCTTCTGTGGATTAGCAGCGCTGGTCTACCTAGGGATAGGCCCTAGCCCAATTACGCTTTGTTTTGAAACTGACCAAACTGCAGGTGATAGACCGTATCTTCCTTCTCGGTCTCAATCTTCAGATCAGAGCGAGGATAGGAGCAGCAGAGCAGCGCATAGCCCTGGGCCTGCAGATCGGGACTGACGCCCATGCCGTCGCTTTGGTCAACCTCACCTTCAACCACCAATGCCGCACAGGTGGTACAAACTCCAGCATTACAGGAGGAGGGCAGTTCCAAACCCTCATCCAAGGCCTTCGACAAAATGGTTTGATTGTCTGGCACTTGCAGCGTATAGGTTGTGCCTTGATGTTGAATCTGAACAGTGTATTCGGCCATTGCTTGACTAACGTTTAACGAATTTTAAAGTGAATCTTAAACAACAAAACCGTCTGCCACCGGGGGCAGAGCGATCGCACCAAACATTTGGGGGGTTCAGCCGCTTTTAGATTAGACCGCAAAGGTTCGCTTAAGCTCATCAATCAGGTCGTCAAGCTCTTCTAGGGCCTGATTCACATCGATGCGCAGCGTACCCAAATCAGGCTGCTCTAGCAACTTGAGAAGCGATTCGCGCTTACGTTCTAACACGCTAATTTTGCCGATCATAAGTTGTGGGTCTAGCATTACAATTTCTTAGCGTAGGCTGCTTCAGGATTATACCGGGTGGAGACCGTTCCCTTGAAGGTGCCCCATATATACGGTAGGGCATTTCGGGGCGAGGAATACATCTCAGTCGATCGGAACTAGCTAGGGGCTGAATGATCAAGTCCGACCCCGTTAGGATGTCAGATTTCCCGTTACCGACATACACTAGGGCAAAGGGAACGCGCCTCGCTGATGATCATCTGCCCCTAGGCTAGTCTAAACCTACGGTTCATGGCCAACGCGATCGCTGAGCCACCATCTCGCAGCTACACAATTCAATAGCATCACGGCATTCGCAAAACCTCTACATCCCGTCCTCCTGAGGCTTACGCACCGACTCTAAATCTGCCCCATTTAGAGCTCTTGTTTATGCTTGAACGACTTCCAGACCGCTTTGTAGCGTAAGTCATGCCATCGGAAAGACCCTTATTGAGTTTATGATTCAGGCATCAACCATGTCTCAAGACGTTCTGGCCCAAGCACAAACCGGCGACCCCAAAGCAATCGAGCGCCTGATGAACCACACCACGCGCTCCCGTGGCATTCGTACCCGCGTGGCCTCCCAAGATGGTTATCTACATATTTTGTTTGAGTCGGATCGATCCATCGACCAAGACAAGATGACCACGTTCGTGCGCCATAGTCTCGTTCAGCTTCGGGTGGAAGCGGTCTCTGCCGTTATGGTGTATGGACGACAGCAGCACCAACCCCATGTCAACTGGATGAGCAAGGTGCTGTTGGACAACGAGCCTGCTGAAGACATCTCAGAGGGGATCTCAGATGGCATCTCAGAGGACATCTCAGAAAACGTTTCAGACCCTCTACCCGTCGCAGCCCCCATAGCACCTGAGTCTACGAACCACGACCTGACCTCATCGTTATCCGAGCCAGACGAGTCTAGATCCGAACAGTTTGAGGCAACCTCTGATATTGAGGCAACTAGTGAGGCAACTAGTGAGGCAACGTCTGATCTAGAAGCGATCGGCGAAGCCCCAGCCGAAGAAAGTCTGGCGATCGAGGAGCCTACTTCTCCCATTGCCACGGATCCCATCGCCACGGATCCCGATCGCTTTCCCCCCACTCCCCCACCTGATGCGACACGAGCACCGGATGATGCTGACCAGGTGCTGGATGATGCGACCTCCCTAGACTTGATCACGGATGAACCGGATGCTGCTGGGAGTCAAGACAGCGAGTGGGACATTCTCAGCCGTCTTGACGTCACGGACACAGCGGACGCAGCGAACGCAGCAGTCTATGACGATGACTTTTCCTTCACCGATGTAGAGTTTACCTCTGGCAACCCCGACGCCATCACAGGTGCGTTGGGTGATCTCCAAGGCGAACAAAATCCTTTTCAGCTACCAACACCCGCCTCTGAGGTCAGCCCTCAGCCCGATACCGCTGAAGCGTTCTCTGACAGCGACGCAGAGCCTGCCGCCGAAGACGTAGAGCCTGTAGAGCCTGCCGCCGAAACCGATGAACCAGAAACGGACGATAGCCTAGATCTAGATATGGACGATGATGCGGCAGAGCGCAATGCCGCGATGGAAGAGTTGCTCGACAACTGGGATGATGATGCCGTTGATCAACAGCAGCCAGATTTTGAAATGCCGTCGGATGACGAACTGCGCGCGGTGCTCTTTCCCAATGGAGATCTGTCAGAGCCCAACTTTTTAGTGGAAGAAGAGGATCACGGCTGGGGAGATTTGGCGATCGCTCCTGATGCAGCCCAGGCTGATGTATCGGAAGGCGACGAAGACTTGGATGATGTCGATCTGGATGACCTCTTGTTTGCCAATGAGGCTCCTGCTGAACCTCAATCCATTGATGAGTTTGACTTAGATGCTTTTGACGGTATAGATGAAGATGACGCTGAGGTTGACGGGGAAGCGATCGCCGAGTCGGTCTGGCCAGATGACGCCACAGATACAGCCGATCTAGATGAGTCGCTGCTAGATGAATCGCTGCTGTTTGCCGATGACGTCGATCAGTCAGCAGACAATCCATGGGCTGAGCTTGATGAGTTTCAATCTGAGAGTGCAGATCATGACGATTTGGGGTTTGAAGATGCCTTGCCTGAGGATGCCGAGAGCGCCGATCTCATCTTTGATGAACCGTTGTCTGAACGTGCAGATGGTGACGATCTGGTCTTTGAAGACTCGTTGGTAGGCGGCTTAGAGCCTGAAGATTGGGGCATTGAAGAGTCGCTGACAGCGGGGCTAAATCCTGAGGATCTAACCTTTGAAGCGCCTGTATCCGAGG
>RECH01000232.1 GCA_007694125.1 Leptolyngbya sp. DLM2.Bin15 | reverse complement strand
GTGCTCAGCCGTGAGCGGATGATAGACTTGAGCTAGATCACTAGGGAGCGATCGCCCATGGTAAATCTAGTCCAGTTAGAGCAATTGCATCAAGGCGTAGCGTCTTGGAATCAATGGCGCGATCGCCATCCAGAGGTATCGGTTGATCTGAGTGAAGCTGATCTGAGTGGTTTAGATTTGCAGCAGGCTAATTTACGATCTGTGGATTTAACCAACGCTAACCTCAGCCATGCCAATCTCAGCCATGCCGACCTTTCTGGCGCAGTGCTGCGTCAGGTGGACATGTCCCATGCCGATCTCAGCCATGCCCAAGTGCTCAATACACCGCTCAATTGGGCAGACTCACGGGGTACTTGTTTTACCCAAATGCGCTTTACCCGTTTACCCAAACTTTCGCTGCATCTAGAAACCAGTTTGATGGCTCGGGGGGCGATCGCCCTTGATCCCGTTGAACCCTAACACGATCGCCTCCAGAACCTCTAGAGATCAGCAAAGCGATCGCTAGCATCAAGGAGGGCTGTGCGAATACCTGGTTCGGTCATGGAGTGGCCAGCATCGGGAATGACGATGAACTCAGCTTCGGGCCAGGCCTGGTGGAGCTCCCAGGCAGACATCATCGGACAGACAACGTCGTAGCGTCCTTGGACAATTACAGCCGGAATCGCTCGGATCCGATCAATATGCTGCAGAAGATCATCATCCGATTCAAAAAAGCCACCGTTGACAAAATAGTGACATTCAATGCGGGCAAAGGCAGCAGCAAAGTGAGGATCACCAAACTGGGCCATGAGATTCTTATCCTGAATCAGCTTACTGGTGCTGGCTTCCCAAATTGACCAAGCACGAGCTGCTTCTAACCGCACCGCTTCATCATCGCTGGTCAGCCGTTGGTAGTAGGCGGTTAATAAATCGTGGCGATCGCTCTCGGGAATTGGTGCAAGATAGGCTTGCCAGGCCTCTGGAAACAGAAAGCTAGCCCCTTCTTGGTAAAACCAGCGAATTTCCTTTTGGCGCAGCATAAAGATCCCCCGCAGAATCAAACCAGCGCAGCGATCGGGGTGAGCTTGGCTGTAGGTCAAAGCCAGGGTGCTGCCCCAACTGCCACCGAAGACCGTCCATTGCTCAATCCCAAGATGGTGACGCAAGGTTTCGATGTCGTGGACTAAATCCCAGGTGGTATTGTCTCGCAGTTCGGCATGGGGCGTGCTGCGTCCGCATCCCCGCTGTTCGAAAAGAACGACGCGCCAACGTTGAGGATCGAAGTATTGGCGATAGCTAGGATGAATGCCGCCGCCTGGCCCACCGTGGAGGAAGACGACGGGTTTTCCCTCAGGATTGCCGCATTCTTCAACATAGATGGTGTGCAGATCAGAGACGGGTAAGGTATAGGTACGATAGGGCTGGATTGGAGGATAAAGGTCACGCATGAATCACAGTGGAGTCTCAATGAACAAAACACAATGAATAGAGCAGTTTAGAGGCGAGGCCGGGGATTAAATAATCCCAGCAATGGGCCAAGCACGGCACCGAAGACAAAGCCACCTGCATGGGCCCAGTAGGCAATGCCGCCGCTTTCCATACCGACATTCGTGGTCACTTCTAGGCTGGCTACACCATAAAAGGCTTGCTGGACAAACCAGATTCCTAAAAAGATAAAGGCAGGAATACGTATCGTGGTGATGAAAATCCCCAGGGGAATCAAGGTCAGAATTCTCACCTTAGGGTATCGAATAATGTAGGCACCCATAACCCCAGCGATCGCTCCACTTGCCCCTAGGGATGGAATCTCCGACAGGGGTGCAAAGTACCATTGGGTCAGCGAGGCCAAGACGCCACAGGCTAGGTAAAAGATCAAGAACCGCACGCGTCCAAGCTGTTCTTCTAGATTATTGCCAAAAATCCATAAATACAGCATATTGCCACCCACGTGGGCCAGGCCGGCATGCATAAATTGGGACGTAATTAACGTTAACCATTCCGCAGCTTTTTCCCCAGCAAAACCGCTGGAGTAGTGAAAGCTGCGGGTTAATTCGGCAGGCACAACGGCCCAGGTTCTAAAGAAGGTGTCAAGGTCTTGGGGCGAGAGGGTGATCTCGTACAGAAATACGAGAATGTTAATCGCAATAATGGCATAGGTAAGATAGGGAGTAATGCGAACAGGATTATCGTCTTTTAGGGGTACCACGGGGCTTCCTTGCGTAGGGGACATCAATTAGGACTGCCCCCAGCATGTCATTCAAGGGTCAATGGGGGCGATCGCTTCTTGGATTCTCCCAAATCTTGGAACGCCTATCCATAACTCTTGGGGCTGAACCTTGGACATTGACGATCGCTGACCTAGGGAGTTTCCTGGGGCGGTTCGACCACGGGCAGCCACAGTTGGGAAACGTGGGTGGCGGCGCTGTGGATGGCCAGGGTGATGATCTGAGCTTGGATCAGTTGGGCATCGTGGGTGCGATCGCCCGTGCCAGGGTTCACCGCATAGGCCGGAAAGCAAGCTGCACTGAGGCTGAGACGCAGGGCATGACCAGCCGGGATGCAGATGCAGGTGGGCTGGAGAGTCACCTCAACGGCATGGCGCTGCCCCGGCGGGATGTCGTCCATGCGCTGATAGCCTTGGCTAATCGACATCACCCGACCGGTGGGATCCACAGAGGACACCACGGCGCAGAGGTCAAAACCAGGCGCATCGGCGGTGCAGTGAATCACGGCGCGCAGGGCTCCAGCGAGGTGTAGGTTATCGGGAAGAGGCGCAGTGGTGTAGGTGGCCACATCCGTACGGCAGTCCACGGCCGTGCGATCGCCCGCGCCCGCAGGAAACGCTGCATGGCCGCCCACCGTCGGCACTGGCCGCCATGGATCATGAACAAGCTGGTCTGGGGTCGCAGTTCCACCCACAGCATCCTGAACCACCACATCCTGCACAAGCTGACCATCCTGAGGATCAATCGTGGCTAGACCATTGCTCACCAAGGTATAGGGAACGGCCGTGCTAGGAACCTGAGAGAGCGATCGCCATTGGTTGCTGCCCATTTCAAACCACTGCACCGGTGGCTCATCTAGTAAACCGGTGGACTCGCCCTTAAGAAACTGGTTAAACCAGCGCAGTTGCACCCGGTCGATGGGGCTAGCAGCCTCAGGACCGTAGTTCACCGATCCAACCTGCTGTCCCCAGGGCAAATGCCCCCAGGGGCCCACCCAGAGCTGCTGAGTATGGATACTACCCGCCGCCATGAGGTGATAAAACCGCAGGGTGCCCCGCAAATAGCTATCGTGCCAGCCGCCAATATGCAGCATGGGCAAGTCCATCACGGCGGGAAAGCCCTGGGGGGAAAGCGATCGCCAATAGTCATCTGGCATCCCATGGTGTAGCCAATCGTGGTAGTGAGAGTCGGGAGCCCATTGGCGCAACAGGTCAGACTGGCCGTTCACCGGATCGCTCAGGGGCAGAGCATGACCAGCTTGATAGAGCGATCGATAGGCCTCTACCTGTCCCGCCCGCCGCGCTGTTTCTGCCGCCAGTTGGATCGCCCAACCCAGATTACCCTGAAGGCAAAAGGCACCGCCCTCATAGGCCCAGTCGGCGTAAAGATCATAGCCAATCATGCTGGGGCAGAGCGTCACCAAGGCTGGCGGTTGAGCCATGGCCGCATAGAGCTGGGTCATGCCTTGATAGGAAAAGCCATACATGCCCACCTGTCCTGTACTGCCGGGTAAGCTCGCAGCCCAGGCAACCGTATCGGCTCCATCGTCGATTTCCTGGGCAAAAAGGCGAAACTCTCCCTCCGAACTGCCTCGCCCCCGCACATCTTGGATGACCACAATGTAGCCATGGGCAGCGTACCAAGCCGGATGAGCATAGACCACCGTGGAAGCGATCGCCCGTCCGTAGGGCTGCCGCATCAGTAAAACAGGATAGTCACCCTCCACAGCGGGATAGTAGACATCCGCATCAAGACGCACCCCGTCGCGGGTGTGCATCGACAGGGTTTGTTTCGGTTGAACCGGCCACATGCGCTTGTTGATTCCTTAACAGGCTACTAGCATATCGGTACGGTTCAGGACTCGTAAATCCTCTTCATCCAACTCCGCAGGAATGCCATTGCGAATCAGCTCCACAAAGTCTTCATTGGGAACCATGATGCATAGGGCATAAAGGCGACCTGGCCCAGCATTTTCTAGAGCATGAATGCCGTCAGCCGGTACCAAGATACTATCGCCAGGCTTGAGGATGATGGTCTTGCCGTCACACACCGCTCGCCCCGTGCCCTTGAGGATGAAAAACATTTCGATGGCCATGCAGTGGCGATGGGCCGGAGTGCGGCCGCCTTCTTCAAAGATTTCCACACAGTAGGTGAGCGAGGTGTTAGCCGTTTCCGGATCGAAGACGATGGCCAAGCGGTTGCGGTCTTCAGGACTAATTTGAAAAACCTGTAAGTCACGAGGCGACTTTACAACAGGAATCATGCAGCGTGTGGTGTCATCCATAGCCAATGCGGTCTCCTATAGCGTAGGCGGAACAAACGGGGATGAATCAGCCGAGGTACTTCCAGTTTGCACGGCTCAAACCAATCTTGACTGATTTCCACTCAAATGTTTCCGTTGGCCATCCTGTGCTGAAGATCAGCGCACTGTCTGTAGCTAGAGGTACAACCGCCTCCCTTGAGTGTTACAAAAGTTAACTATAGTTCACCCGCTAGGACTTGTCCCATGGCAAAACCATGGAGCATCCTCCTACAGCAAGGAACCACTGCCCCATGATCATCTACATGATCATCTAAAAAGATAACTATGCTTAGGGTCAACAAGAGTCCTTGTCCCTGGAAGCGATCGCTGGGATGGTTATCGCCTAAGCTAAGACGATCCCAGCGTCGTTTACCTCGGAGTTAAAGCAACCTAGAATCGTTCAATCAGTAGGTTAAAGTTTCCCCGACTCACGGCACCATAGCCTTCGACTAAAACTTGATGCTGCCCAGATCTAGCGATCGTAAAAGTAATTTCCGAACTCACATCCCCTGGAGCCCGATCATCATTATCCGCAACAATCACGCCCAACGGATCGCGTAAGCTGGCAACTGGATCCAGGGAACTACCGGATGATGGCGTCACCAAGATACGGATACGTTGTCCTGACTGAGCCGTAAACGAATAGTTGAGAACCTGTCCCGACGTGCTGACGTTGCCCGATCGATTCAAGATCACCGTTGTGGTCGCGGGTAGCTCTGTGCCAGAACATACGGCTTGGGCTTCCCGCGCTGTCATCACTTGAAAACGCATGGTTTGGTTGGGGCAGCGCCATCCTCCCATGCCGGCAAAACCAACCGTCCGGCAACCTGAAGACCGCATCGCGCTACCATCTTCCGGGCCTTGCACAACATCAAAACGCCATTCCCCAATCTCTGTGGGGCCAGAATTAGCCTGAACATTGACATACATTAATCGATCAAGACAGGTGGCAGAATTTCCCCCTTGCTGGCTGCATTGGGTTGCGGCCACATCCGGTGAGACCCCCAAGGCAACGAGACCGGCAACACATTCTTGATAGGTTTGTGCACAGGCAGCTTCCCCAGTCAGCATCATTGCTGCAGAACCAGCCGTCATGGCCACTCCTGAGACAACAGCCATCGACAACCAACGCTTCATCTTCACCATGACGACTCCATACTTTATAAAACCCACAGGCAACACCATGCATCAAAACGGCAAGCATGGTTCCTGAAAATACAATGTAGCCCTCTGCCTTAACCAGGTTTAGCACCTTGCGGACGGCTTTCCTCTCCGTGGCTTTACTGAACTAGCTCTAGCGCCTGCATAGCGTATACCAGCATCCTTACGTAGGAGCTTAGCTTGCTTAGCCGTGATGAACGTCTAAAAAGAGAAGCTGATATCGTTTTGTATACAGAGATCATTGAGATGTATCAGGGGAAAATTGATCGTGGCGCTCAGCATCGATTCAGCCCTCTAGCCAGTAAAAAATGATGCCTTGTAGAACAGTCAATTCTCCATAGAGGCGCTGTGTTTGAGCATAGAACCTGATTGACGGACAAAACTCCTGCGATCTTGATTCTCACGTAGGTTGGGTTAGCGTCAGCGTAACCCAACGGAATCTAAGCTGGTACTGGGTTTTACGCTGCTCAACCTGGTCTAGGCAAGAAGATTTGTCAGTCAACCAGGCATGGAACTGCGAGCATCAAACATCTTGATTCTTGCCGCCTGACCAAGATGACGTCCGATCGCTCCCTGGATGGCTAGCACTAGCTGTATTGATGGATCAAGCCACCCCAGAAGCCTACAACACCGACCTCAACAGGGTTATCTTGACGATGTTGCATAATTAGAAGATGAAGTAGGAGGAATCTGCCATGCAATGTCTAGCGTGCGGGGATCATTCTCTAGAAACATTTAAGCCTTTATGGCACATTGTCATGGGTAGGGCTTGCTTTCTCTACATCACCGATGGGTATCAGGTGTACCCTTGCGTGATTGAGGATGAAGATCATCTATCTCAAGCATCGCCAGATTCCAGTACTCACTTAAATCATTCTTGATTGCGCAACGCCTAGATAGGTGTTATTGAGAAATCTATGAAGAGGTAGAGTTGATGGGCAGTTTATGGCAACAGATCGAAGATAGTATCGTGGCAGTTGGCATTGTAGCTGTATGTGCAGCCGTTGTTATCATTCCTGTAGCTTTGATGAATCACTCCCAGAAAGTTCGGAGGAAACGCCGTGCCATCGTCAACTACGGGAGTCGCCTAGGCAGACTGCTGAAGGCTCGCTATGGACAAAAAGATACCTATTCGCCAGATCAGGTCAAGGGCATGATGCAAGAGTGGGGATACAGTACCCCCTATGACGGCTACGGACTAGCGATGTACTGTGACCATGCTGATTTTATGGCTTACTATCAAGCGATCGGGAAAGCTTGTAACTACGAAGCCATGCGTAGCGAAATTAGCCATATTCTTTTTTCTGGTGATACCCCGTTTACAGTGACCAAGCTGCTGGAGACCCATGTCTGGGAGTTGAATGAAGGGGCCGACTATAGTGGTTACGATTTCCATCGCTCTGGGGGAGAGGTTGGCGGATCCTACGATTACGACTGCGGAGAGGTTGGGGGTGGATTTGATGGGGGCGACTGTGGCGACTCATTCTGACTAGAGGACAGGTATTGACGTATGAAAGCTTTACACAAACTGGTTTTGGGTTTGGCCACCGGAGTCATTGCCATCGGCACTGGTGTAACCCTCTATACTCAGCATCGCTTTGGCACAGATCCCCTAACCCAAGTTTTTCGTCCAGTCAGGCGGGTGACGACCTTGCCGGCCCAGCCTGAATCGATCAGAGATTTCCAGTTTAGCTCCGACGGACAATCGATGTTCACCCTTGACGGGAATTTGAGTTTTACAGATGTGACAACTCGGGAGGGTGACGAAATAGCCATCGTCAGGCAGTGGGATATGGCAACGGGTGAACCCTTAGCGGTATTTGCCAATCCGATCGGGGGTGAAGAGGGACTGAGGGTATCCTTTGATGCGACGACCCAACGGGTGGCATTTGAGGGACAGGAATCCATGGTGGCACGGTGGGATTTGAGTGCCAGCGAACCCAGTCCCCTAGCCTTTCCAGAAGAACTGCAAAATCATGTGGTTAAACAGCACCTAATCAGCGGCAATGGCCAGGTGGGAGCAGCCCAGCAATATGACCCAGAGCGGGACGAGTGGTCTGTGCTTTTATGGGAACTAGAAACAGGCTCGACCCTGTCCCAAATTCCTCTAGAGGGAGATGAAAGGCTGGCTTTGAGCCAGGATGGAGCTTGGCTCGCCGTGGCGACTTTGCCCCCAGGGGCTGAGAACGGTGTGGCTGTATCTGTATGGGAGGTTACCACCGGCAGCCAGCGCCATGAACGGCAGATTCCCTTGGTAGACGATACCAGTCAACCCAGCCCCTGGATTCGAGAGAGAACAGATTTAACCCTCAGCCAGATGGGTTTTGCCGGAGAAACCCTATGGATTTTATCCAGTTGGAACACTCAGCAACAGTGGGATCTAGCCACCAATACCCTGACAGACCCGGTGGAGTTGCCATCCGAGTTTAGCTCAACAGGTTTGAGTAGGGTGTCGATGTCCCCCGATGGCCGGTGGGTCGCTGCTAGCGGAAAAGAGACTCTTCAGCTTTACAATCTCACAACTGGGATCAACCTGGCGATTCCCAATGTTTCTGTATATTTCCCCTTAGAACATGCCTACTTAGCGTTTAGTCCCGATGGTCAGCGTATTGCCCTGAGAGGTAACGATGAGATCCAAATCCGAGAGACGGCATCGGGTCGTCTGCTGACGACTATTGAGGCAGAGTTGCCTGGTTCGCTTTTAAGCTTCAGTGCTGATGGTCAAACCCTTGTCGGCAGCGATCGCAATGGTTTACTTAGCCTGTGGCAGATTGATACCGGAGAAGTCAAGGGGCAGATGCAAGGCAGCGGGGTGACCCGCCAGAGTTGGCTGGGAGGGAACACATTGCTGACAGTGGGCATCCAACCCGTCATCCGGATCTGGGATAAGACGTCTGGACGACTCTTGTCTCAGGTTGTAGATCCAGAGCAACGCTGGTTTTCTTGGATGGGTCTGATCCCATCCGGGGCACTGCTGACCCAGGCCTATGGCAGCACGACGCTACAGTTTTGGGACGCTACAACCGCCGCCCCAATCATGACCCAGGAGGTTGGGGTTAGAGATAACATGACAATCGTGGCTAATCAGCGCAGGCTGGTGATCCACCCGCACTATGGCGATCATCCCATCAAAGTTTGGGATCTAGAGACCCAAGAAAAGCGATCGATTTCTGATGCTGATCTACCCACCGACTCCCGCGTAGGACTCGCGCTTAGAGATGATCTACTGGCGATCGCGATTGATCACTCAATTCAACTAAGATCGGTTGCAACAGGTGAACTGATTACATCGATCCCCAATTCTCTTGGGAGTAGGCTACTTTGGCAGGGCGCTCCGATAGCTTTGAGTGCAGATGGTACACTCCTCGCGTTTATCTCTGGATTTAATCAGGTCACCCTCTGGGATCTTCCCAGTCAGCGCAGGATCCGTAAGATTCCCATACCTATGAACGTTGCCGCATCGTTGGCCTTTAGTCCTGATGATCGTCTACTAGCCGTTGGTGGCAGATCTGGTCAACTACATTTCTTTGAGCTACCTTAACTGTTTTTCGATCTTCCCTGGGGGCCTTGTTTTTCTTTCCGCATCGAACCATAGACTCTGTGCGATCATCTGGGTTTCTATGATCTAGGCCCACGCCCGTATCGCATTGATCATTCATCGTTGATGATTGAGGAGGATGATCAGGATCGACTCTTTGTGACACGAGTGCAGGAGCATTGAACGAGGTAGATTGAGCTTGTAACTATTTTTACCAACGTAGATACCCATGTAAAATTGCAGGATCTCAACTGTGCAAGATGAGCCGGAAGCTTACAAAGGACAAATTGTGGCAAATCCTGCTGGCCAATGGCGATCAAAAACCGGCGAAGCTGGAATAGGCACAGGTATGCCGGGTACAGATTCAGGAAAATAACTGATACCGATGGCGTAGGGGTAGAATCCAGCAGGAGGATCATCCGGCGGATCGTACGTCGCACCACGCTCAAAATACTCTAGAACCCGCAAAACGGTCTCATCAGATAAATCAATGTCATGGCTGTCAGCTAGCGGTTCGAGGAGCAGTCCAGGACGCCAAGGAGCCGCTCCCCTATACACCTCAACCTCTAGCCAACCAACACTCTCGCTAAAGTGGTGACTAGCGGTGTGGAACGCATTCCGGTCATCCTCTGCCTGAGCTAGGTTAAAGTCAGATGGCATCAGGGCTTGTTGAACGCTAAAGCCGAACGTTCCATTGGAATAGGTTGTCCAAACGCGATCCACAGCCCGCAAGTCTTCACAGAAAAGGCTATTTTCGCGGCTTACTCGTTGATTCTGATTTGCAGAAAGATCGCCCTTTCGATACCGTACGATAACGTCCTTATGTCTGAGATTGATGACGCCTGCTGTCAGAAAATCAGCTTCCTGCCAGTCCTGATTAGCTAACGTATTCTCTAGCTGCCATAATTGGACGTCGAGATTTTCCCATACATCCGGATCCTGTAAGGGGAGGCTACCCTGGGGAATCTTACCGCAGGTTTCCAACCGACCTGCAATGGAGGGAACTCCACCCCACACCCCACCACTCACGCCATTCCCCGTGGTGGCCGGGAGGTGCCCGGGGGGTGCGTTCCCCAGGTCAAACGTAAGGGATTCATAGGAGTGCCACTGATGATCGATCCGCCACCCCACTCGATCCCCCAAACGTTCGATCAGGGCAGCATCATAGCTTCCCCCCTGGCCCCCTAAAGCCTCCCAAAGACGGGCTTGGACAGTAAAGCCAAACCGCTGCCGACTAGCCCCAGCCCAGAGCTGATCCATCGTTTGGAGGTCTGAACAGGGTAGGGTTTGCACGTCTTCTGCGCTCAGCCAACCGCGTTCTGATTGCCCTGCAACGTCTAGCAGACGCTGGAGCGTCTCTTGATCCGCCTCTTGCCACTGGTGATGTTCTAGGAACATTTTTAAGGCGCTATAGTCAACCCCCTGATCTGAGATTAGGGGAATTGAGTGAAATTCCTCATCGGGTGGCAGGTCCCTGAAATAATCTCGGCTTAGGAAGGGGAACGTGCAGGCAACGAGTCCTGTCGCTGCGATCGCACTTCCAACTAGCATGATTAGCCTGAGCCATCTTCGCCCTGTTGCCAGGCTTGGGTGTTGAGAGAGGCCGGGATGGGAGTTCCCCTTCAGACATTTTGAGCAGTTCAAATGATGTTGTCCCATAAGCTAGCCTTACAGGCTCCTGGAGAATCGTGGCGGCTGCCTTACTATGTTAAAAGAGCGATCGCTTCTTAGCATCGTTGCAAGCTTCAGAGGTGCGATCGTGGTGCTAGAAACCCGGCGAATGAAGGCGATCGCCCTATCCTTGTGTATTCTAGCGGTTGACCCAACCTCGTTAGTGCCATTCTCTAGATGAACGAACTACGGCATTGCTGAATGAGACGATGCAGCCTGACCAGAATGACCTCCGATCGCTCCCTGGATGGCTAGAACTAGCCGTATTGATGGAGCAAACCACCCCAGCAGCCTACACCCCCGACCTCAACAGGGTTGTATTGACGATGCTTTCTGAGGTTGTTACAACATGTAATGGCACCTAGGCAGGAGTTCTAGCGTCCTTGGCCCAATGCCAGCTTCTTTGAGTACACTCAAGGGGCATAGTCTCACACACCGCGTTACCCAGGAGCGATCGCACCCATGAACCGTTACTCTTTGCTGATTCCACTCACTGTTGCGGCTACGGTCGTTGGTCTGAGTACTCCGGCCCGCGCCGAGAACTTGGTCCATCTACAGCAATTAATGAACACCCGTGAATGTACGGGATGTGATTTGTTCAACGCTGGTTTGGTTAACAGTAACTTGAGCGGTGTTAACCTGGCGGGTGCCGATCTGCGCAATGCTAACCTCAACCGTGCTAATTTGCGAGGTGCCAACCTGCAGGGGGCGAATTTACGGGGAGCTGTGCTGAGCTATGCCGACCTCACCAGTGCCGATCTGCGGGGTGCGGATCTCACCGGCGCAGATCTGCGAGAAGCCTACCTCACAGATTCCAATATGACGGGTGCCGTTTTAACAGGCGCATTCTTAGTTGGGGCAGTTGACTTACCTGACAGTATCCTAACGGCCGACATGCTTTATTCATGGGGTATTACTGAAACACAACGAGGTAACTTCAGCGGAGCAATTGATTACTACAACCGTGCTTTGCAGATTGATCCAAGCTACACGAATGCAATTCTTGCCCGTGGAATTTCTCGCTATCGCCTAGCAGATATGAACGGGGCTCTGGCAGATGCTACTACAGCGGAGAGCATGTATGCCTCACAAAACAATGTGGCAGGTCAGGAATCTGCGATGCAGCTCAGCACAATGGTCGCCCTTTATGAGCAAGCCTCGGAGCGGGAGTATGATACAGGACAGCCAAACTTCCTAAACTTCGTTGGCTCGCTATCAACGATGGTGCTGCGATTCTTACTTCGCTAGGACGAATGAACCGTGTTAACAACCTGTAGGCTAGACGGGCTCAGGTATAGCCAGACGCCATCAGCGATCGCTTCCTCGGCTGAGGATCATTGAAGAGCGAAAATGCTGGAGGGGTGCAAACGATCGCCCGTCGCCCATCATTCTTGGTCGCCGGAGATTGTCTGGGTAGGCACCCCAGCACCGGTCAGCACCGCGATCGCCGCCGTCGATGACGCTGCCCTGCATAGTCAAGACACCTGACAAGATACCTGTGACAAGATACCTGACAAGACAACTGGGGCTCCAAGTCCCCAAGGTAGACAACAGGCTAGGGTACCAGCAGGTGAGATCAGAGTGCATACCCCCACGGAGACTCACCACCTGTCGCCCATCCAAAGCTACTCACCCAAAGCTACTCACCCAAAGCTATGGACAACGACACCGTGATTCAACACCGTGATCCAACAACCGATCCAAGATGGGCAAACACCGCCGTCACAACGACCAGTGGTATCAAACGGTACCGAATTGAACCGTCAAAATTGGGTATGGTCAGCCTCTAAGAGCAGATCTCACGGATTAGTATGCGATTGGAGCAGTTGCAGGCGTTTTTGGCAGTCGCAGATACGGCAAGCTTTCAGCAGGCGGCAAGGCGCTGCAATATCACTCAGTCTACAGTCAGCCGCCAGATCCAAAGCTTAGAAGCTGAACTAGGTGCGCCCCTCTTCCATCGCGGCAGCACCGCCACCTTGACCACCATTGGCGAACGCTTCTTACCCCGAGCCCAGCGCATTTGTCGAGAATGGCAAACAGCGGTGGATGATATTGGCGAACTGTTGCAGGGCAAACAGCCCGAGCTATGTATTGCCGCCATCCATTCCGTCTGCGCCCGCTACCTACCGCCGGTCTTGCAAACCTTTTGCCGCGACTATCCCGGCGTGCAGTTGCGGGTGACCTCCTTGGGGAGCGATCGCGCCCTGAAGGTTCTCAAAGACGGCTTGGTGGATCTAGCGATCGTGATGAATAACCGCTTCCTCACCAGCAGCGCCGAGCTTATCGTCGATCCACTCTACACCGAGCCCGTATGCGTCCTGATGTCGGCCCAGCATCCCCTCACCCGCTACCAACAGGTCCCCTGGGCCGACCTCGCCCAGTATCCCCATGTGGTGTTTAAAGATGGCTATGGAATGCAGCGCCTTGTACAAGAACAATTTCAGCGCCAGGATATGCCCCTCAAAGTCGCCATGGAGCTGAATACCCTCGATGCCTTTCGTGGCATTGTTCGCCAAGGCGAACTGGTGGCGCTGCTGCCCGCCTCCGCCCTATCCGATGTTCATCAGGATGAAACCCTTGCTATTCGTGACACCGATACCCCTACCTTGCATCGCGAGGTGGTGCTCGTAACGACCAGCGATCGCCTCCAGATTCCCCCGATCGCCCACTTCCGCGACCTAGCCCATCAACTCCTAGGCAGCCAACTTGGCATACAATCGCTCCTCAAAATCCGCTAAACTGCTAAATCTTGGCCCTCAGCCACCTGCTGTCTATGCTAGCGAGGCCCCTACTATGAGCCATGTCTTTCGGGAACTATTGCAAAAGGTGGGAAGTGGAACCCATACCCACAAAGACCTAACCCGGGCAGAGTCGGCCGCCGCCACGCGGATGATCCTACAGCAGGAGGCCACCCCTGCCCAAATTGGCGCATTCATGATCGCCCATCGCATCAAGCGCCCCACCGGGGACGAGCTAGCCGGCATCCTGGATGCCTATGATGACCTCGGCCCAAAACTGCAGCCGATCGACAGCGATCGCCCCGTGACCATCCTCAGCAATCCCTACGACGGGCGATCGCGCACCGCTCCCATCAGTCCCCTAACGGCATTGATTTTGGCCGCAGCCGATTGTCCTGTCGTTATGCATGGGGGCGATCGCATGCCTACGAAGCATGGCGTTCCCTTGGTCGAACTGTGGCAAGGGCTGGGCGTCAATTGGCAGCGCCTGAGTCTAGAGCAAAGCCAGCAAAGCCTAGAAACCATCGGCATCGGCTTCGTCTATCTCCCCAACCATTTCCCCCTGGCCCAGCAGATCGTGCCCTACCGCGACCAAATTGGTAAACGCCCCCCCTTCGCCACCGCCGAACTGTTCTGGGCACCCTACGCCGGCCCCGCCCAGATTGCCGTCGGCTATGTCCATCCCCCCACCGAAGGCATGGCCCAACAGACCTTTGCCCTGCGAGGCACCCCGCGATTTTTGACCGTGAAAGGGCTGGAAGGAAGCTGTGATCTCCCCCGCGATCGCACGGGCATTGTTGGCGTTCACCGTAGTGCAGAAGAACCCATCGAACGCCTGCTGCTCCACCCCCGCGACTATGACCTAGACGGCACCGACGTTCCCCTCCCGCCCTTTAGTGACCTGATCGCCAGCTACCAACGTGTCTTGGCGGGAGAACCCAGTGAGATGATGCGATCGGTGGTGTGGAATGGCGGATTTTATCTGTGGCAAGCAGGAGCCTGTGGCGATTTGAGTGCAGGGCTGGATCTGGCTGCAACATTGCTGACCGAGGGAACTGTGGCGGATACCCTGACGCGATTGACAACTCACGTTCAAGATATGACCCAAGCACCCATCTAGGTATCTCATCTCAATTTATTTCCTTTGAGTTAGTCTGAAGATTAGCTGGTTAAATCTACTGATGGTCATGATTCTATAGACCGCAATCTTGTAATCGGGAAAATATACGGCGAAGATAGATAGAATCTATCATTGGCGGAAGATTGTAATCAGTGATCATCGGGAGATGTCCAGGTGGCACATGAACCTCAAAAAGAACATTCTCATGAAGAATCCAACCACCTTCTACCGACCAGTCAACTGCTTTTCCAAACTTCCGCCAAATTCCGTTGCTTGGATTCTCATCACCAAGTTTCCCCCCACATTCGAGATAGATTTTCTTTTGCACACTGAAACCGAACTGACCTTGACTGTGGTTCAGCCACAAGCGGTCAATAGTCAGCAAGTCAGTACAGGGCAGATTTAATAAATCTAATGATGCATCACTGGTATCCCACCACGTTTCTGGATCTTTGCCAATAGCACGAAGTATGACATTACAAGTTTCCTCATTGGCAGCCTGCCAGTTGCCTGATTTAAGTAGATCGCGTAGGCGGGTGTAGTCAAGACCTCTTTCGCTAACAAGGTCATCCTGAATAACAACCGTTTGTGATAATACTGATGAATATGGAAAAGTATTTAATATTTCGGTTTTCTGCCCAGTAATCCCCCACACCAGTTGATCTAGAGGGTTAGGTTCCGACATACGGAAGTCTACCCAGTGAGGCTCCTCTAAGAAAGCAGGTAAGGTAGGCTTTTGAGGAGCATTGGCAAGCAAAACAGGTATAATCCAACATTCGCGTGAATTAGCCTCGCGCAGTAAAGCATTCACCTCCTTTTTTTGCCATGGCCCAAGCCCACTTTCGCCGACAAAAACGGCAGCAGCCCTAATTATTTTAATTTGGTCTTGTAGGACATCTAACCAAGACCTGCCAGGACAAATCTCCCAAATATCTATCCAAGGCTTTATATCTCGCTGCTTCAAGTGCTCTGCTATATTGATAACAGCAGGCTTATCTTCACTATTATGACACAGAAAAACATCAAATTCCCGCTCTGTCATTTGTTGCTCTTTCCTGTTTGCTTTATTCGCTCAATGTATCTAACCTTAATATTTAAGATGACAGCAATTCAGGTCTCAGTAATCCTTGTAAATCTAGGTGTTTGAGATCTACTTTTGAAGAAGCCAGATCGATATCTAGACCCACGACTGCCCCATCAGCATCAAAGTCAACAACTACATCTGGCGCAATTTCCATGGACTCTGTGCTGGGACTATTGTTCAGGCGAATGGAAAGCGTATCGGTATCGGGAAAATACTGAATTTTCATGGTTCTAAGCCTTGTTGAAGTCGAGAGCGAAAATTTCGGTCAAAGTAGGCATTATGAATGGTTTCTCCATCCTCTAGGGTAATCACTCTCAGGACGCGATCGCCATAGTCTGGAATCACAGCCCAATGGCTAATGCGACCATTGCTTTGAGCCTGGGTCTTGAGCGCGTTTCCCAAGACTCGTTGACACCATTCTCGCCGGATTTCTGGCCGGTCGAGTAGCTTTTGTTCAAAGTAAGCCGTTGTCTTCAATCCTCCACCCCAGCAATATTCGCTAACGCATGGGCATACTGCTCCAAATTACTCCGCAGCTTTTCTAGGTCACCCCGCAATGTTGACTCCATGTCCCACGCCTTCTCATGCACCTGCACGCTGATACCCTCCGCTCGCTTCACTTCCCAATCTTGCAATAGCGGGTGCCACTTGGACAAAAAGGGCCGCAGACCATTGTTGAGGACAGCGATCGCGATTCCTCCCACCGAATCACGAGAAGCACCCACCTTGGGCCCTGCCTTGCGCAAAATGTCGCGGGTAGAGCCAAACAAGCTATAGAGCGAGTTCATCGCCTCCCGGAGCGTGCCAAGATCTGAATCCATAGACTGAACGGCAATCCGCGTCACCAGCTCAATGTAAAGTTCCCATGCAGCATGACGCTCCGTAGGATCGGCTTCCCAGGAGGCAGAGCCAATGCCAAAGGGCAGGCTAACGGTCACCTGTTTGAGGACAGCAGGATCGATTTTAGGCATATGAGTGAACCAAGGCAGGACATCACTCAATTATAAAGCGATCGAACGGGGCAACTTCGATTGTCCCCATTGCCGCTACAGGTATAGGTTTCAGATCATAGCTAACATGTTCTCTAACGCCGTAGCCATGCTTGTAGATCCCGCCATAGGGGTAACGGCATCGAGAGCGATCGCTTCAGGACGCCATAGCGAGGACTGAACAGCAGCGTCAGAAAAAATAACCCAGAAATCACCAGCACGATCGCTGGCCCTGAAGGAATATTGTAGTAATAGCTAAGGTATAAGCCTGCCACACTCGACACCATCCCTAATAAAGCACCGAGCAGCATGACTTGATGCAGTCGCGGGACTAAGAGATAAGCGATCGCCCCCGGTGTAATCAGCATCGCCAACACCAGCACCACCCCCACAGATTTCATACTGGCGACCACGGTCAGAGCAATCAGGATCATCTGCCCAAAGTTGAGGAGATTGACGGGTAAACCAGCGGCTTGGGCTCCTAGAGGGTCGAAGCTGTAGAATAATAATTCTTTGTAAAGTAAAACGACCGTGGCGAGAACCACGATGGTAATGATGGCCGTATCCCGCACTTCCCCGGAACTAACGCCGAGAATATTGCCAAATAGAAAATGATTCAGATCAATTTTGTTATCTCGCTGGATGATGGTAATCAGGGTAATGCCTAGGGCAAAAAAGGACGAGAGGACAATCCCCATGGCCGCATCTTCCTTGATGGGCGATCGCGTCTGAATCCAGGCAATGACCACGGTGCTCAGGACACCGGCGATGAATGCGCCAATATATAGATTCACGCCTAGGGCAAAGGCGATCGCCAACCCTGGCAGCAAAGCATGGCTAATGGCATCACCCAGCATGGCCAGCCGCCGCACCATGAGATAACTACCCACCACCGCACAGATCATGCCCACCAATACCGCCACGATCAGCGATCGCTGCATGAAGCTATACTGCAACGGTTCCCAAAGCAACTCCAGCATCGCTAGGCAGCCTGGGGTTCAAAAAAGCGTACGTGGCCGCCGTAGGCACGGGTCATGTGCTGAGGCTGCAAAACAGAGCGGCGATCGCCTGCGGCAATCAGTTCTCGATTCAGCAAAATCAGATGGTCGAAGTGGGTAATCGATTCCCCGAGGTCGTGGTTGACAACCATCACCGTCTTACCTTGACTGGCAAGTTCTCGGAAAATACTGAATAAAATCTGCTCCGTGGTTTGATCCACACCCACAAACGGTTCATCAAAACAAAAAATATCTGCATCCTGGGCTAGGGAACGGGCCAGGAACACCCGCTGCTGCTGCCCGCCAGACAGGTCACCAATGCGGCGATCGCCATACTCTGCCATGCCCACCCGTTCCAGCGCATTCACCGCCAGACGACGGCTAACCCCAGAAAAGGGACGCAGAAATCCGGTTTTGCGTACCCGCCCCATCATCACCACATCCCATACCGTCGCGGGAAACGTCCAGTCAATCTGCGATCGCTGGGGCACATAGGCCACCCGCTGCCGCTGCTCCGCCAAGGGGCGATCGCCGTAGGTGACGGTGCCGGTGGCTGCAGGAATTAGTCCCAGCATGGCTTTCACCAGCGTACTTTTGCCCGCGCCATTGGGGCCAAAAATGCCCACCAGTTGCCCCGCTGCAATCGTCACCGTCAGGTTCCGTAGCGCCTGCACGTCTTGATACATCACCGTTAGGTGCTGCACCTCAATGGAGCGATCGCCAGATAGAACAGACGAGGAATGGTTAGGATTGGCTTGGAACATGGACGGACTCCACCTGACTTGACAAATCAAATATGAAACGATTATGAAAACATTGTATCGTGAAAAAATGAAAGCAATATGAAAAATCATGACAAATGTGGGAGAGTGACAGCTCAAGGGTCACGGGCGGCTTGGGGGGCGATCGCTCTAGTGGGCTTGGGTCTTTGGGGCTGTGGTGCAGAGCCGGTGGGAGAAGGGGAGAGCGATCGCCCCAGGGTGGTCACAACAACGACGTTTCTTGCCGACTGGACGCAGGAGCTGGGCGGTGATGCCATCGACTTGGTGCCCTTAATGGAGCCGGGGGTCGATCCCCATGTCTATGAACCGGTACCGGCGGATACGGTGGCTATCGAGTCGGCGGATCTGATTTTCTACAACGGCTATGACCTAGAGCCAGGGCTGATTCGCATCATCGAAGCGACGGGAATTGATGCCACCGTGGTGCCCGTGGCAGAATCGGTGTCGCCGTTGGATATGGAGGATGAGGGGCAGCGAGTGCCCGATCCCCATGTGTGGGGTGATGTCAGCCATGCGGTGACCATGGTGGAAACCATGCGCGATCAGCTGATCGCCCTGCTGCCCGAGGAACGCGATCGCATTCAGCAAAACGCCACGAATTACATCACCCAACTGCGATCGCTGGATGCCTGGGTGACCGAGCAGGTGGCCACCATTCCCGCAAATCAACGGCAACTGGTCACCACCCATGATGCCTTTCAGTACTACGCCCGCGCCTATGGGCTGGAGGTACCCGGTACTCTGATCGGCATCAGCACCGAAGAACAGCCCAGTGCCCAAACCGTGCAGCGTCTGGTCGATACCATTCGTGCCCTCAATGTCCCAGCCATCTTTGCCGAAACCACCCTCAATCCCCAACTGATTACCACCGTCGCCCAAGAGGCCGGCGTGCCCTTAGCCGAACAAGAACTCTATTCCGACTCCCTCGGCGCACCGGGAAGCCGTGGCGACACCTATATCACCATGATTGAGGCCAATACCGAAGCGATCGTGGTGAATTTAGGGGGACAGTTCACGCCCTTCTCACCCTAATGACGTTGGTTGAAATCGTTGAGTTCAATGGGCGATGATCTAGTTCTAGGGCGTCTAGTGCTGGAGTCTATGGGCTTCGACAAGCTCAGCCTCAATGGTGTCGATCGCTAGCCCAGCCCTGTGCCCCACGATTTCCACCAACAGACTCACCCCCACGGATCCTGCTCTAGGGGCAATTTTCCCGAAGCCAGCGCTCAGAAAGTAGGATAGAAACGTAGTCTTTGACACAATTTGGCGTGAACTATCCTCCCAACTCTGACCCTAGCTGTCGTCCTCACCTGATTCATCCCTCCGTAGATGGGGTGCATTGTGCCGATGAGGCAGCCCTCGACATCATAGACGAGGCGGTCATGAGTTTGTGGCAGGTGGTGAACAACCTGACGCGCATTCGCCCCCAGAAGCGCGATCGCTACCGGGTGGCCATTTTCGGTTCAGCCCGCACGGCATCCCACGATCCGATCTACCAAGGCGTTCAGTGTTTGGCGGGGGAGCTCACCCGCTGGGGCTGTGATATTGTCACCGGCGGTGGGCCAGGGTTGATGCAGGCGGCCAATGAGGGCAGTGTGTTGGCGGATCCCGATGACCTCACCCAGTCTATTGGGATTCGGGTTGATCTGTCCTTTGAACAATCCACCAATCCCTTTGTCGAACAGGTGTATAACCATCAAACCTTTTTCTCGCGCCTGCACCATTTTGCGCTGATTTCCGATGCCTTTGTCGTCGTGCCCGGCGGCATTGGCACCAGCCTGGAAGCTCTGATGATTTGGCAACTGCTGCAGGTAGACAAGCTAGACGGCACGCCGCTGATCTTTATCGGCGAGATGTGGACAGATTTAATCCGCTGGGTGGACAAGCATATGGTGCAGGGCACCACCCCGTTTATTGCCCCCACCGATCTGCAAATCCCCCACTGTGTCGATAGTTTCGAGGAAGCGATCGCCCTTTTAAGACACTCCCACCAGCAATGGCAAGAGCAGACCCATCATCCAAAAGACTGTGACTAGTTAACGCTCAGGTAGCCAAGATGTGACAGTTCGTTGCCGAATCCCCCGTGGCTCTAAGCTTTATTCAATAATTAAGGTATAGCACTAAGGGGGGAAGCACCATGCGTCCTATTTCACTCCCGAATCGTCCCCATTTCCTGGGATTGTTGGTTAGTCTAGTCATCGCGGTGCTGTTCTGGCTGTGGATTTTTGCTATGGCAGCCGTCTAAGAGATAGCGCTAAACGTCTCGATGTCTCGACCCTGTGCGATCGCCCACTGCATCTTTATGGAATGTCCTCAATGAAAAAAGTCTTTGTTCTCGACACCAACGTATTGCTCCATGATCCAAGTGCGATGCTGAGGTTTGAGGATAATGACGTGGTCTTACCGATCACTATCATTGAAGAACTAGATCGCTTCAAGAAACAGCCAGAAATGACCGGGCGCAATGCCCGCCAAGTGTCTCGCAACCTCGATGCCCTACGCCAGCAAGGCCATTTGATTGACGGCATTCCCCTAGAGAATGGCGGTCATTTGCGTGTGGCTCTATGCCATCGAGAAACCTTAGAGGCCCTACCGCCAGAATTGGAAGGCGATCAGGCGGATAATGCCATCCTAGCCGTGGCCCTAGAGATGAAGCGCCAGTGCGATTGTCCGGTGATTCTGGTGAGTAAAGATACCAATCTACGGATTAAGGCCGATGCCCTGGATCTAAAATCAGAAGACTACGAAACCGATAAGGTAGACGTTGACGACCTCTACACCGGCATGGCAGAGGTGATGGTATCTGCGGAGGTGATCGACCAACTCTATCGCGAGGGAGCGATCGCCCTTGATGCCAAGCTCTTGCCCAACCAAGCGATTACCTTAGTCGATGAAACCAATCCTTCCCACACGGCCCTAGGTTTGGTGGATGGGTTGACCGGTCAGATTACCCCCCTGCCCAAATTTCCCTACGCGGGCATTTCGCGCATCCATGCCCGCAACCGCGAACAAAAATTTGCCTTCGAGCTACTGCTGCGAGATTCAGTTCCCTTGGTGACCCTGGTGGGCAAAGCCGGCACCGGCAAAACCCTCTTAGCGATCGCTGCCGGTCTACACAAAGTGGCCGATGAACGTCTCTACAGTCGGCTCTTGATTTCCCGTCCCATCGTCCCCATGGGCAAAGACTTGGGCTATCTACCCGGCGATGTCAACGAAAAACTTACCCCCTGGATGCGTCCCCTCTACGATAATTTTGACCTAATTTTTGGCAACCCCAGCTCCGTGGATAAACCCGGCCATTGGCGGCATGGCTATGAAGAACTCAGCGATCGCGGCCTTTTGCAAATTGAAGCCCTCGCCTACATTCGCGGACGCAGCATTCCCCAGCAATACTTCATCATCGACGAAGCCCAGAACCTCACGCCCCACGAAGT
>RECH01000254.1 GCA_007694125.1 Leptolyngbya sp. DLM2.Bin15 | reverse complement strand
GCAACTGAGCTTCCTTGAATTAAGGCCACCTACTATCTCAGGGGAGATGTCCACGGGCAATGCACCATGAACATTCTTTGAAGTCAGAGATCGACAAGACCACCCTCTTATGGACAATCTAAAGGCTAAAACCTTAGCCAGCCAAAGCTTACGGGATTTTCGATCTCCTAGCATATGTAAAGGAAGCATCAAGCGATCGGCAAAACTTCACGATTCTTTTGCGAAAAACTACGGTAGGGGGTTTGACCCCTCACCCCTGGAGTGCCATACTGTGTTATGTAGATGCACCCTGATGGTAGGGAGAGCCATGTTGCTCTCCCTTTTTTTATGCTTGTCCCCCAAAATCCTAGGCAGAACAAGCATTGGCGCGCATCTAGCCCAGGCATACTGAACCACCCCGGCGGCGATCGCCCACCCCGTCCAGCGTCCCATCCGGATGGCGGATCACCGCATGAACACCGCCGAAGAACATATTTTGCTGTTCCCACTGCAGAACGCCTTGGTCAAAGGGAAACTGTTGGCGATCGCAATCGAGGGACGGAAAACCCGGTTCTATATTCATCATGCCATCTTCCCAATGGATGCGGGGATGATGCACCGCCGTCTCCAGATCCATGGCAAAGTCTAGGTGATTGGAGATCACCTGCAAAATGGCCGTGCGAATGCGATTCGATCCCCCTGACCCTAGAACCATCGAGGGGCGATCGCCCTCTAGGATCATCGTGGGAGCCATCATGGACGAAATGCGCACATCTTCCGTCCAGCTATGGAAACCGTGGGGATGCAGGTCGGCTTCACCCAACATATTGTTGACCATCACCCCCGTCCCCGGAATCGCATAGCCACAGCCCTCACCATTGGAACTGGTGACACTGGCAGCATTGCCCTCCCGATCGACGACGCTAATGTGGGTAGTGCTGCCCCATTTATTCACCGGCAGGTGCTCAGCGTAGGTTGCTAGGTGCGCCGGAGCCAGAAACTGCTGGGCTACATCCGGGTCATAAAGACGGCGATCGTAGCCATCCTTACGCGCTTGGTTGGTCAACCGCATCACCGCCGCCAGCAACCGCACATGCTCAGGACTGCCCGCCGTCATCTGGGACAAATCCACTTGATTCAGCAAGGCCAAGGAAAAGCCAATCAACGCTCCACCCGAGCTGGGCGGTGGATTGGTGATAAACGTTTTGCCACGATACTGCATCGCCAGCGGTTGCCGTTCGATCACCCGATACTGATCGAGATCCTCCAAGGTCAAAGACCCGCCCCGCTCTTGGCAATCGGCAATCAACTGATGGGCCAGCTCTCCCCGGTAGAAATCCGCCACCCCCACCTGGGCCAAATGCTCTAACGTGCGGGCAAAGTCGGGCATGGTGAGGCGATCGCCCTTTTGTGCCAAGGTACCCGTAGGCGCATAAACCTGGCGCATCGCCGGATCGCGCAGCAGGATCGGCTCCAAAATTTGAAAACAGTAGGCCTGGAATGCATTCACCTCCACCCCCGTCTTGGCGTAGTGAATCGCCGGCTCCGTCACCACCGCAAAGGGTAGCCGTCCTAACTGTTGCTGCACATGGTAAAGGCCGCCAATGGTTCCCGGAACAGCGATCGCCCCTAGGCCAATGTGAAAGTCTTGCACCGCCTCGCCAAAATTGACCGTCACCGGGTAGAAATCGACCTGATCAATCGGCCGCTTACGGCGCGGCGTTTGCGTAAAAAAGTCGAATAACACATTACGCTGCGGCGTATGGGCTAGCAAAAATCCACCCCCCGCCAACGACGTCAGCCCCGGCTCTGCCACACAGGCCGCCAGCACCGCCGCCGCCGCCGCATCAAAGGCATTGCCCCCAAGGCGCAACATTTCCAATCCCGCCGCCGCCGTGCAGGCATGGCCCGCCGCGATCGCTCCCTGTGTTGCCGTACTCATCGGTGTACCGGTTTATCTCCGCTGGACATTATGCTGATTTAGCTTACAGCAGATCGATCGGTAAACCCGTACAGAGCGCGATCGCCCGCGATGGGATTACGAATGATCGCGAATGAAATCGACCAGGGCGTTGTAGCGCGGTGACTCCTCATCCGCCACATTTTCCAACACGCCCCAACTGCCCCAGCGACTGGGAACCCCAAAGTCAGCAAAGTTCATAAACACAGCCCCACCGGCATCCCGCCACTCGTTGAGCAACTGCGTATAGAGGTCATACATTTCAGGGCGGCGATTCAGTTCAATAAAAAACTCCGTCAGCCGTTCATGATCAGGCAAGGCCAAATGCTGCCCACCTTCATAGACCAAGAGAGATAAATCCCGCTCCTGGGCGATCGCCGCATGGTAGTCGAATAGCTCGCGAATGCCGGGAATACTGCCATCATGGTCGCCATCTTCCAACATGCCGCCCTGGGAAAGCTGAGCGATCGCCTTCTCGATGGCAATCTCTTGCCCTTCATCCAGCCAGCCTTCCACCGTCGCAATATTATTCCGAAACACCATACCGCCGGTGAAATAGCCGGTGATCGTGTAAGCATCCACATGCTGATAGCAAGGCGTATGGCCCTCCGCCACCCACAGGGGACAGTCTAGAGCCGCCCGCTCCAAGCCGCGCCAACTGGTTTGGGTACCCAGCACCAACACCAAGCGATCGCGCTGGTCGGCAAAAACCTCAGACCAGATATCCGCCATCTGGGCCGTCCGCATGCCATACCACTGCATGAACACATCGCCCTCTTGCTGCCAACGTTCCTTACCTTGGTCTAGGGCATAGTGGGCCTGGTCAAACATCCAGTTCCAGACTTCATTCGACAGTTCTACATAGATCTTTAGACTCGGATCCAGTTGTTCCTTCACCAACTCCGCAAAGCGACGCATATAGTCATCCGTTGCCATGTGCGGCATACAGAACCACACATCTTCCCCCAGCCGCTCCGCCAGCTCGATCATGATCTCCAGCGGCACGCCCTTAATGCTGTAGGTGTAGTCATCCACTTGGGGGCGATCGCTCCACTCACTGACCGTGGAATTATTGGTACGCATCCAGTCCATCAACCGCAAAGACTGAAACGGCTGCAGCCGCTCAAGCAACAGGGGGTTAAAAATCTCGGTTGCAAACGTCTCTTCCGCCTCAATGGGCACCACGTGGATATTACGCAGATAATCGCCCGTACGGTTGGGATCCGTTGCACTGATCACCAACAAAATTCCATCATGGGACGGCGTTACGTTGATCACATCCCGCCCCGGACGAGAAGCCGCCTCATCCTTGCGAGCATCAAAACCATAGCCTAAGGTACCCTCTCCCTCATAGAGCACCACATACTGCCCGCCGGGATAGCGTCCATTAATTTCCCGGAACATCAAGGTAGCGACTCGGGTAAAAATGGGCTGATCAGCGGGAGCCGGTAAGGACTTCGGCCAGCCATGGTCATCTAGATCCAGCAAGTCACCTTCATCGGTGCCCCACTGCCCCGTACAGCCCGGATCGGTGTCTACACATTGGGTAATCCAGCGCCGGGATGACTTCATGGCATCCAAAAACGGCAACTGGGTTGACCAATCAGCAATGCCCGTCAGATTTGTACCCACAGACAGCTCAGGACTGGGGGCCGCCGATCGCACCGGAGCAGACGGGGAAGCCGCCGAGGTGGCACGGGGCGGCGACGAGCAGCCAATCACCATACCCACCGTGATGACCATCAGCACGATGAACGCCAACCCCTGGGAGAGCGATCGCTGGCCCTTGATTCGAAAACCCTTGATCATACCCATCTCTCCCCTATACTGTGACAGTTTTTGCGGATGACTCAACACGTTAGGCAACCCGAGAGATCACGGAAATAGAACAACCTGCGTACGATCCGTGACGCTCTTGTCCAGAATAACCGACGAGTTTGCAACTGTCGCGATCGCCCCTTTGCGGAACCAAAGTAGCCCCTAAGCGATCGCAAAGAATCGTTATGGCTGACCCAAGACTGAGATCTCCAGATACTGCTGCAGCCATGGACTTATCTAGGATGACTAGCCCCAAACCCATCAGATGAACATAGCTAAATTATAGGACTGCCTCTTAGATTTCCAAGGTGACCGGATCATCATTCACTCAAACTTCACAAACATGAACTAGTTCAATCATCAACAATTAGTCCTAGAATCCATCGAGCTAGGGTGGTGGGCATGGAGCAACCCTTTGTTGCCCCACAACCTAAGATTCTCCTCAGCATCAAAGATGATGTTCGAATAACTCAACGTCCTCAGCCACGAACCCCATGCTTCATAGGTACAGCGCCACAAAAAGCAACAACGGCAGACTCCTGAGATTCCCCAGTTGCCTGCCGTTCTAGACGTGCCCCGACGCATCGCCAATAGATAAGAGATATCTACAGAGCTTGCAACTCCGGCGCTTGCGCTTGGAAATAGGTGCGGATGGACGCCGCATCATCATGCCCCAAAGTAATCTGCTGATAGGCTACTTCCACATTGCCAGAGAACATACCCTGGAAGCCATAGCTAGCGTAGGGTTCAGGCAGAGAGGCTTGTTCAAGAGCTTGTTCTAGGGATAATCCCTGTTCTTGCCATTGCAGGGCTAACGTTTCGAGAGTGCTTAGGTAGCCCTTCAAGTTATCTAGATTGGTGCGATCGCCCACTGGCCCATGCCCAGGGATCACCGTTGCGGTGCTGTAGGTTTCTGCCAGCATCGCTAGATTATCTTGCCACACCCGAATATTGCCATCTGCCAGGTAGGGCAGCCGCTCAGCAAATAACATATCCCCCGTCACCAGCACATCCACGTCAGGAATATAGGCCACCAAGTCGGTGCCACCGGAATGTCCTTCAAATTCCACCAACTGCACTTGGCGATCGCCCAACCATACATCCCAGGTGCCATTTACCACCACACTCGGCGGCGTCACGGTCGGATCAAGTTCCTGGTTGCGGGTTAGCATAAACTCGCGGATGGGGCCCCGTCCTAAAATCGGCAGTCCCAGTACCTCCGCTGCTGCATTGCCACCGGAATGATCAAAGTGATAATGGGTATCAACGACGTAGCGAATCGGCTGGTCTGTGAGGGTTGCCACGGTCGCAAACGCTAGGTTGGCCAAAGCTGCGTTCTGAAAGGTATCGAGAATCAGCACGCCATCGGAACCAACCACAATCGTGACGTTGCAAATGGCGGTCGTGACAAAGTCTGCGGGCGGAAAGTCGGTACTCGCCACCAAGGTATAGACACCCTCGGCGACTTCTTCCACGGTGAGTCCAGCTATCTCTAAGGTCACCTCAGGAGGTGCCTGGACAGGAGCGTCTTGGGCTGGGGTTGGCGCTTGCAGCCCCACAACGCCTACTAAAGCAGCCAGGGCAATGATCAGCCCCAATGCCCATCTACGGAGTTGCTTCATGGATTTTCTCGCAAATTTTGTGGCGAACGTGAATCGTTTCCATAAATATTACAAGCAAATTTCCAAGCGCACCAGCCATCCTGAACCATCAACGCTAAGCGACTCGGGAAGAAGAGAGCGATCGTGCTTCCATGCGAGATCTTGGCAGAAGAACCTACCCCTGGCAGAGGCTCAGGCATCTGAGGTTGTGGTACAGATAGAGTACTTTTTTAGCAGATTACTCCAGTGATTAGGAGAAGCGGCCGTGGATTGACTCCAAAAATCAACAGCGCCAGTTAAAACAGGTGATTCAGACGACAGGATAGCGAGTCTGCAAGCGTCCCGATAACTCTTGGAGGTTAGGGCTTACAAAACCGTCATGAGTCGTAAGCTCCATTCCACTACCCTACGCACCGTTGATGAAAACATGATTCTGAAGTTCAGCAAGACAACACTGCAAACCACAGACCACATATCTGGGTAAATTCACAAATAGCCGGAAAAAGAGATTGACAACTTAATAGTACAAGTGTACGATCTTCATCAAGAAGTTCAAGAGTACTAGTTTTGTCCGGGTTTACGGTGTAGCTAAAGCATCTCAGTCCAGATATTCTTTAGCTATAGCCTTACTCAGGATAAAATTACTATGGCTGGTCAATTTGCTGCGAAAGAACTTGCCCAAGAACTTCTGAAAATTCTGAAATCTATAGTCGAAACATACATGAAGATCAAGGACACAGAGCTGAAAGGCTCGCTAGATACCGCCATAGAGAATATAGGAAACAACATAAACGATAGCAAATGGCAGTCATTTGAAGACGAAGACATTAAGAGATACCGAGATATGATTGATCATGCTCGGCAATCACTCGAGGGAGAGAACTTTCCCCCAATAGATGATTTTAAATAAGAGGGCTAAGGCTATTGGAAAACACTGAAACACAGTAGTGTACAACACAGCCAAAAAATGTATTGCATTAGAAAATGTTTGCAAGTCTTTTTGAAACGTGCTTGTCAGGTTTTTGAATGCACTACTTTAAGGTGTGTCATATCATTAAGTAAAAGAGTTGATGTTTTTGCTAGCCCAGAAAATGTATAGTGAGCCACTTTAAGCAACATCTTTGAGCTTGTCCAAAAGAAGCTCCTCAAGCTTGACTAGCTTCTCATCAATTTCCTTAACTAGATCAGGTATGATATCTTCGTCTATCCTGTGTTCATCTTTCCAAAACTTATCCTTTTGCCAAATTTCCTTGCGCTTTTCATAATCAAGTAGCACCTTTCTCGCGTGACCAATGGACTCCATGTAGTGTCGAACAACACAAGATTCATCATCATTTTTATATTTAAGACCTATATAGTCAACAGGCATAAGCCTACCAGCATCATTATCTATACTGCATACCAACCAAGCACTTAGACAAATGTAAATATCACTTGCTAAGTCATGTTCAGGCATGCCCTCATCCAATCGAACTTGATCTGAGATCCCTAGAGCACTCCTCACTGATTGTCCAGCAAGACCTTTCCAAAATTTTTCAGGAATAAGGTGAATTGAATATCTTATTCTAGCCTTCTTCTTCATGCGTTGACACACTTCATTTAGATCACTCTTGCTTACCCCCAGCAGGCTCCCAGCATTAGTCCCAAGCTCTATTGCAAACCCTGATTGATTTGTCTCATCAAAAATAAAGTATTTCGCTTTCTCAGTAATCTCATGATTTGCTGACAGTATTTTAAAGACATAACTTACCCTGTAACGCTTGTGACTATTGCGTATAGCCTCTTCTTTTCCTTGCTCCCGTATACTATCCCAGACGTGTCTCAGGTTATCCTTGAGAATTTTATTGTACCATAGCCCATAATTTCCTTCAGCCATAATAATTGCAAAGCATCCAGAGATCGCAGTAACTAAATTGAATTCACTCTGAGACTCCCTCAAAGCCAGAATACCCAGTGCGAGGACAATAGACGTCAGAAGAGAAACCTGAGTCAACCTCTCACTTATGTCTGCCGAGAAATACTCAAAGTTGCTACACCTAAGCGGAGGTTGGTTGTAAATAGTTATAACTTTATAGAAAGGAGTAAAGACCTTATAGACTAAAACTTTTATTTTGTTTGCCACCATAGTCACACACCCATGCCTCAATAAGATTTACTACATACAAGGTAAGTGCAAGTTTAGATTTCAATTCATTTGACTGTTAAAATGATTGAAATTGAACAATTTTTCTAATTAACTCTGGCTCATCCTCTATAGCCTTTTGAATACGACTCATCATTCTACTAGCAGTACTTTTGTTCACGCCAAGCAGGCTAGATAAACGCCGAGCGCTAATCTTTACCCTAGACGTTCTTAACAGAAATATAGCTCGAAACCATTTGGTCAATTCTACATGAGATCCATGGAAGATAGTGTCAACTGTAACACTGTATGAAGTAAAGCACTCGTTACAGTGATATCGACGTTGTTTTTTGTACGCATGGGCACGAGTTGAATGACAATATGGGCACTGTGGCCTATCTCCCCATCGGATCTGTTCCAAGTAGGTTATGCAGTCATCATTGTCATGAAACATTGACTATTCTGAGCCTAGATGGTGAATCAAGCGCTCAGACTAGTCTCTGCTATTTAGTTCAACTCACACGGGACAGCCACTACATACCAGCGATCGCTCTCTCCCCTTTCCATTCACCACAATGTACGTCGTCGTAAGGTTATGGCACAATCATGAACTATCTGAGGGGCGATCGCTCTCTGTCTGATCGTTCATATCAAATTTAGCTCAAGGGCTACGAAACTTGTAACGCCAGTTGCTAGAATTTTCCGCGCAGCTTCTTATCCCACAATAAACGCCATACTTAAAAGATAGGTAATATCTGCAGCAAAGCATTGCTCACCCAGCTCACGGTGCAGGAAACTATCGCAGCGTTGACATCCAACCTTGGGTGTTTCGTCCATGGGTTGTCAAGACTTTGAACATGCCGCATAGGGCCCGATGGTATAGTACAAAGGAACGTGATGTGCGATCGCCCTTGTGGGAGCGTTCCTATGGCCATTATTTCCTCCAAGCAACCCGATCCCAACCAGCCTGGATCAGACAGCCCCGATCCAAACGCGATCGCCCCTCGGGTGTCTCGTCCGCCTGAAGCGGCCCTGCTGCAGCCCGATGCTCAGGTGCAAGAAACGGGCAAGGCAGAAGAATCCTTGCGACCCCAGCGCATTGGCGACTACATTGGGCAATCGTCGTTAAAAGACGTATTAGATATTGCCATCAAAGCTGCCCAGTTGCGCCAAGAACCCTTGGATCATCTCCTGCTCTACGGGCCACCTGGATTGGGGAAGACCACCATGGCCTTAATTTTATCCAGCGAGATGCAGGTAGACTGCAAAATCACCACCGCCCCAGCCCTAGAGCGTCCCCGTGACATTGTGGGCCTGTTGATTAACCTGAAACCCGGCGACATTTTGTTCATCGATGAAATCCATCGCCTGCCTAGGGTCACAGAAGAAATTCTCTATCCAGCCATGGAAGACTTTCGCCTAGATATCACCGTGGGCAAAGGACAGAGCGCTCGCACCCGCAGTATTCCCCTACAGCGCTTCACCTTAGTGGGCGCAACTACACGAGTGGGAGCCCTGTCATCGCCCTTGCGCGATCGCTTCGGCCTAGTCCAGCGGCTTCGGTTTTATACCGTTGAAGAACTGACCGAGATTGTCCAGCGCACCGCCGCCATTCTCACCACCGCCGTCACCCCTGAGGGAGCTGCGGAAATTGCCCGCCGGGCTCGGGGTACGCCGCGAATTGCCAACCGCCTGCTGCGACGGGTGCGGGATTATCTAGAGGTGAAGGCATCGGGCTCGGAGGTCACCGAAGCGATCGCGGCGGAAGCCTTGGAGCTGTTTAACGTCGATCCCTGCGGTCTAGACTGGACAGATCGACGCTTGCTATCGATGATGATCGAAAACTTTGGCGGCGGCCCCGTCGGTCTCGATACCCTAGCCGCCGCCACCGGCGAAGATGCTCAAACCATCGAAGAAGTCTATGAACCCTACCTCTTGCAAATTGGCTACCTAAACCGCACCCCCCGCGGCCGCATTGCCACCCGCGCCGCTTGGCAACATCTGGGCTACCAACCGCCCGACCAACAACTTCCCCTCTTGTCGTAAGCCAAAACACTATTCGCGATCGCGTTTTTGTGTAGGGTGGCATCTGGATTTAAGAACAGAGACTTGCATGGATCAGGTGACCCTCCGCTCCGCCACTGACGCCGATCTCCCCGACATTTTGGAGATCTATAACGACGCCATCTTGCACACCACCGCTTCCTACGACTATGAGCCCCATACCCTGGCCATGCGCCAGGCTTGGTATGCGGCCAAGGTAGATCAAGGATTTCCCATTTTTGTGGCAGAACGCCAAGGACGGGTTGTGGGTTTTAGTTCCTTTGGCCCTTTTCGCGCCTGGGCCGCCTATCAATACACCGTGGAGCTATCGATCTATGTCGCCGCCAGCGATCGCGGCCGGGGTGTGGGTAAACAGTTAATGAAGCCTTTGATTGAAGCGGCGCGGGCGATGAATATCCATGCCATGGTGGCGGGCATTGATGCCAATAATGAAGCCAGTCTGCGGCTACATCGCTGTTTTGGCTTCCAAGAAGTGGCCCATTTTCCCCAGGTCGGCTACAAGTTCGATCGCTGGCTTGACCTGAAGTTTTTGCAGCTCCTTCTGTCGTAGCTGTCTAGATAGCAACTCCACCTAAGCATGGGATTTGTATCCCATAGCCGTTGTTGTCCTGCTTAGGGGATGCTGCATAACGTAATCCCTCTTTAGTCATATTTGCTGAAATAAATCCTGAGATCCTCTCTATGAATCAATCTAACCTCAAAGTTCTACACACTTTAGGTTCCAGCGTGACTGAAGAAGGATTACGATTACTTCATAAAGTTTAGTAGACTGAAGCTGTTATCACCTTCTACTTGTTTTAATAAAGTCCTTAAGCATGTCATTCAACAGAGCAGTATAGCTTCTCAACAAAGTATCCTCTTTGTATACAGCACTCTTGGTAATAACTTTAAGCTTTTCTAGAGAACCTCTAGCATTTTGAATACAGCTATCTGGATTACTTTCTAGACTAGCCTGCTCCATAGCTGCTTGAATGTCCTGAACCGCTGCCACGGCACTCTTAAATGACTGTTCATCCCTCACCCTCTTGTTTTGCTCGTAGGACTTCACCAGTCCAGAAGAAATTTCTCCAACTAAACCTCCTAGTTGCCACAAAGCCACCAAACCCACACCAATGCCAACAATAGCATTAGCAGTATCATCAGCCCCAAACTTCTTTGCCACCCCAAAACCAGCAGCTCCAACACCCACTGCAGCAGGCAAAGACACAGCTAAACCCATTTTTTTTGCATTTTGAATTGATAGCTCTAACTGTTTTTCAATCTCTTGTTTCTTCGCATGAGAAACGGATTGAAATCTTCGTGTCACTTGATCCTGAATCTTTTTTGCAGCTTCTTGAAAAAACTGATCAAGGAGTCTACTTTTTAGCTCTCGATAGTGCTGCTCTATGGCCAAGACTTCAGAAACTCTAGACTTTAGACGCTTATCTTTGCCATGAGGATAGATACTTTTAATCTGATAGATCACTTCAATCATTGAACTACGCAAATCACTTTTAGGATCTGCCATCCAATCCCTTAGCGAAAAGAGTTCTTCACGTGAAATATTCAACTCTTTTAGACAGTAAAGAATCTCTTCCTCCTGTTGAAGAGAACAAACAGCAATATACAAATCTTGTTCTCCCGACTGAAGAGCCTGGATTGCGCTGACAAGAACTTGTTGCTTTTCCCGCTTCTGGCGAGTATCGTCCATGGACGCTGATATGAAACACAACACAACACTTGTCCCACCTCCTATCAATGCGGGACTGGGTTCTTTAGCGTCAATAGAAGCTCCCACCCCTGCAAAGGTCAAGAACCCTGATATGCACAATGCCGGTATGTGTTTGCCAAAGATATATTCGCTTGGTTTCCGGCACGCTGCTTCCGCTGTCGTAGCTTTTCGCTTTGCTGCATCACGACTGAGTTTAGCCTGTTTTGCTAACAACTCATGTCGAGCAACTATATTTATTTGAGGCTCAAGATGCAATGTCATAATCTGCAGATGAAGCACAATATGTGGAAGAGTCTGGTGTTTAACACTACCTTCCATTCATAGAATACCCCTCACAAACGATAAAACAGCAGCATGAACTTATAAAGCCTGGCTGAATAACCAGCTCTGTTTACATCAGATTACAAAATGGGTAACGAGATTGTTCTGCGCAGACTCTGTCGATCCATGGACTGCAATTCCACAGAGCCCACTAAGATGAACATAGTCTAGGTGTCACCACGGCATGAGCTATTGTCCCAACCCGGTTTGCCCCAGTCCCCAAAACGATCGCCATGGGCTGCATTGTGACGCCTGCGGTGCGGCGCTGATGTTGGGCGATCGCTTTCGGTTGCTGCGACCGCTGCGGCAGGGAGGCTTTGGGGCGACGTTTTTGGCGGTGGATGAGACTTTGCCGGGGCGCGATCGCTGTGTGGTGAAGCAGTTTTTGCCGCAGTTGCAGGGGCGTGACTATGCGGAGCAGGCGGCCATGCTATTCCAGGAGGAAGCGGCTCGGTTGGCGGAGTTGGGCGATCATCCGCAGATTCCCAAATTTCTAGCCCAGGTGGAGCAGGCGGGATATTACTACCTGGTACAGGAGTTTATTGACGGGCAGGATTTGGAGCAGGTGCTGAAGGAGCAGGGGCCGCTGCGGGAATCCCAGGTGTGGTATGTGCTCAAATCACTGCTGCCGGTGCTGGATTTTATCCACAGCGCTCGGGTGATCCACCGGGATCTTAAGCCCGCCAATATTATCCGCACCGGCGATCGCCACCTGGTCTTAGTCGATTTTGGCGCATCGAAATATGCCACGGGTACGGCCCTGGCCCGCACCGGCACGGTGATCGGCAGTGCGGGCTATGCAGCGCCGGAGCAGGCCTTAGGTAAGGCAGTATTTGCCAGTGATCTCTACAGTCTGGGGGTCACCTGTGTTCATCTGCTGACGGATCAACATCCCTTTGATCTGTACAGCGTCAGTGATGATGGTTGGGTGTGGCCGCAGTATCTGCCCCAGCCGGTGAGCGATCGCCTGCTGCGGGTGCTGAACCGATTGTTGGAACGATCCCTGAGCCGTCGCTATGCTACTGCCAGTGAGGTATTGGAGGATATTCGGCGATCGCGGCCACCTCGCCCGGCTGCACCGACACGCCCCCGGGCCAGCGGCTGGCGCTGCACGCGGGTGTTTAGCGGTCATACTGGCAGTGTTTTGGCGATCGCCATCAGTCCCGATGGTACTCTCTTAGCCAGCGCCAGCCGGGATCAGTCCATCAAGCTCTGGGGCCTGTATACCGGCAAGTTGATCCATAGCTTCGAGGGGCGATCGCCCTGGGGGAAGGACGGTCACTCTGCTCCGGTCAATGCCCTGGCCTTCACCAGCGATGCCCAAACGTTACTGAGCGGCAGTGATGATGGCACCGTATGGCTCTGGGATGTGCCGCGCTGTACCGCCATTGGCATGGTGCCGGCCCATAGCTGGGGGGTGACGGCGATCGCCCTCAGTGGCGATGATCGACTCCTGGCCGTGGGCAGCGCCGATGGTGCCATTCAGCTTTGGGACATTACCCGGCGAGAACGCCTGCAAACCCTGCGTCCCCAGTCTGTGCCGGTGACGGCTCTCCAGATCAGTCTCGATGGCGCTTGGCTAGTGAGTGGGGGCGATCGCCTCGTGCGCATTTGGGATTTGGGTAACCTGCGGCAAACGGGGCAGGTGCCGTTGTGGAATACGCTGAAACAGGATGCCCCAGCCCGCGCCATCGCCCTCAGTGCCGATCGCCAATGGCTGATCACCAGCAGCGATCGCAGCCTGATGGTATGGGATACCCTAGAGCAAGTTTGCCAGCAGACCATTCGCGCCCATCAAGGGGCCATCAATGCCCTGGCCCTCAGTCCCGATGGCCAATTCCTGGCTAGCGGCGGCGATGATAGCCAACTGCAGATCGGACGCTGGGAGCGATCGCGGTTTCGCCATGGCGGATCGCTGAAAACCGCTTGGGTGGTGAATGCGATCGCCATCTGCCCGGATAGCGGCGGCCTGGTGAGCGCCGGAGCAGACGAAACGCTGCAACTTTGGACCTACGAACCACTGGGATTAGATCGGGGTACGCCATGAGCTATTGTTTGAACCCAACCTGTCCATCCCCTAGCACCCCCAAGGGCGAGCATTTCTGTGTGCATTGCGGAGCGCGAGTGCGGTTGGGCGATCGCTACGTAGCCGTGCAGCCCATCGGCGGCGGTGGATCGAGCCGCACCTTCTTGGGCACCGATCAACGCCGTCTTACTCACAACCGCTGTGTCATCAAAGAATTTGAGCAGCAGGGCGATGGGGAAGCCTTTCGCTACCAGATTGCCCGCATCGAACCGCTGTTCAAACATGCGCAGTTGCCCAATGTCTTGGCCTATTTTGAACGCGACCAGCACCATTACCTCGTGCAGGACTACATTCCTGGCCCCAATCTTGGGCAAGAACTCCAGACCAGCGGAGCCTTTAGCGAAGATAAAATCTGGGCGGTGCTCCAAGAAGGACTGCTGCTGCTCAAGTATCTGCACAGTCAACGGCTGATCCACCGCGATGTGAAACCCACCAACCTGATCCGCCGCGATGGTCGGTTTGACCTGGGCTATCTTACCCTGGTGGACGTTGGATCCGCCAAGATTGCCACCCAGTCTACCCTAGCTAAACCCGGCACCATGATTGGCAGCGCCGAATATATTGCCCCCGAGCAACTGGTGGGCCAGGTCACCTTTGCCAGCGATCTCTATAGCTTAGGCACCACCTGCCTGCATTTACTCACGGGCCTGTCGCCCTTTGAACTATTCAATTTCCGGGACGGCAGTTGGCTGTGGCGCAGCGTGTCCGGGCCGATCACGGACGACTTAGCAGAGATCCTCGATCGCCTCGTGTGCCGTAATTTAACCGAACGCTACGCCAGCGCTGAGATCGCCCTCAAGGATGTCTTACGCCACTGCCCAGAGGCATCCTCCACCCTGATCATGCCCGCTAGCCAGCCCCCCATAGCACTGCCCGACACCCAGCCCCCCGAGCTATCCTGGGTCTGTGATACGACCATACCTGTTGAGCACCCGATCACCCGCCTGGTGCTGCTGCCCAGCGGGCAGATGCTCACCGGCGATCAACAGGGAGCGATCGCCCTTTGGCAGGGCATGGAACTGGAACGTACCTGGGTGGGCCATACCTACAGCGTTGCCGCGCTTGCCTACTCACCCGCAATGGCCATGGTGGCCAGCAGTGGCTATGATCGCACCCTCAAGCTATGGGAGTTAGACCATCCGACGCCCCGGGTGTTGCTAGAGCAAGGTGAACTGGTCACCGCCCTGGCATTTACCCAGGAGGGTCATTTGATCAGTGCCGGCCGCGATCGCCATCTGCGGCTGTGGGATGGTCACGGAAAACTGCTGCATATCTTTGAGGGGCATACCGCGCCGGTGGAGTCCCTAGCCGTCAGTCCCATGGCCCCGGTGATGGTGAGCGGCGACGCGGACGGCAACCTACGGGTTTGGCACTTAAACCAGCGGATCTGCCTGCGCCAGTTGGCCAAGCATGGTGGATCCGTGAGCGCCATCGCCCTGATCCCCTCCCCCGACCCAGAAGAGCCCGAGCAGCAAACGGTGGTCACCGGCAGTTGGGACATGAGTATTCGTCTGCGACATCTCAATACCGGCGGACTCTACCATGCCCTGGCCGGACATCTGCTGCCCATTCGTACCCTAGCGCTGAGTGCCGATGCCCAGATCTTAGCCACCGGCAGCCAAGATAGCACCATCAAACTATGGTCGGTGATCACCGGGCAACTCCTAGACACCCTCACCGACCACACCGCCGCCATCGAAGCGATCGCCTTTCACCCCGATGGACGGCTGATTAGCGCCAGTCAAGACCGCACCCTGCGTCTATGGCGAGGGCATTAGGAGGGCTGCACCAGCCGATACTTACCCGATTTCACCCGCTCCAACTTGTTGTCATTCACCCCAATCGATAGGATATTCAACAGGCGATCGCGGGCCGTGGTGCGAGCCTCTTTGGGAATTTCTGGAGAAAAAATATGGCTAATCAAATCACTAGACCCCATCACCGCGTCGGGAGATGCTTCAAAGATAGAATGCACCACTTCTGTTAGGGGCTGAGTGCGGTAGTCAGCCAACATATAGTGCTGCCAGCCCATATCGGTGTTGGCAGTTTTCCGTTTTGAGGTCGTTTTGCTGGACGTCGCTTTCGGTTCCGATCGCTTCCGCCCTCGCGTCCCTCTGGCTGACTTAGGGGTAGATGTCTTGGTTGTAGCAGTCTTAGCTGTTTTGGTAGATGATTTCGGTGTTTTGGTCGTAGACGTCTGTTCCTGAGCGATCGCTGGCTCAGGAACAGACGTCTGAATCTTAGGCTTGGGCCCAGGTTTTTGCCGTTTTGCCTTAGGGGCTGGGCTGGGGGCCACACTCTCGACCGTAGGAGACAAGGCCGTAGGAGACACTGCACCATTGAGAGAATGGGACGACATCGGCTCAACCGTTGCCATAGATCCTGTATGGTTTGACATACCTAAGGTTTGACGAACCACTTGAATCGTTGTGTCAATACTTTCGATCCCTTTCCGAATCTGTGCAAGATCTGCTAAAAGCCGGGCTTCTTGAGCGGCTAAATTTTCTCGGGCCTGCAACAAATTGACCTGCACCACATCTGAGGGATCCATCGATGTTGCGGAACGTTTCATGAAGATGACCTCTTAAATCTTTGGGGTGAATTTAATTAAAACACGGCCATGCGGATATCAAACCATACATGAACATCAATACCCTGAATTCATAGCGTAGACAATACCTAAGTCTACAGATAATTCGTGGATCAACCGCAGGCCATCTCAAGTGGTGAGACAGCTAGGTTCAACCAAGATGCACAAACAAAACCCCCGCCAGCTATAGAATCTGGGCCCATGGATAGCGATAGGTTGCCCATAACTTACCCCCAGGCAAGCATTCTACCTCCACGCTCAGCAACGGTCTTCCTTTCATAACCAAACCAGTGATCTGCCTACACAATCGTTTCCAACTGTATCGTGATTTAACAAATGACTGCTCTAGACGCCCTAGCAAAACAGACATCTATACCTAGCATATTCCGACTCTGGCAAATGATCTATACGTTTGCAGCCTTTTGGTAGAGATTTTTGACAGATATGACTCATGCAGCTTGCCGTTTTGTCCCCAATCCTCCAGCGATCGCTCCCCCAAAATTCCCCATGAGCCCCTTCCCCCATGAGCCCCTGAGTTTCTCTCAGCAAAACCTACAGGGTGGATCTCTATCTAGGTCAGACGAGATCCAAGAATGGCGTGGCGTTCCTAACACCCTTGAAGATCCCGATCAAAAACAACCACACAGCCATTTTTTTATTCTGTATATCATGCTGCCATCGTAGATTTCGGGGCAAGATTGACTATATCTAGTGGCTATATCAAGTCTGCTTGAATGTCTGTCCATAACTGAGACATCCTGCCGTCGATCCCCCGCTTCGCCTTAGCAAGGAAGCTACAGATCCTTGGGCACTGCCACCGCAGAGATATGTATCTATAGATATCTGTCAATGGTTAAGCAAGGCTGTTCAAGGGAATCGAGCCGTAGTTAGCCGTAGTTGTAGTTAGCCGTAGTTGCAGACAGATGCCAGGGCTGCTAGCCTAGCCAGCATCCGGTTCAAGGCGAAGCAGGCGGCCGTTCGACTCATCAGTGAGCACATAGATCAGACCATCCGGGCCCTGCCGCACATCCCGCACCCGTTGACCAATGGCGATCGCTTCTTGGTCTACCACATTGCCAGCGCTGTCAACTTGAATACGCAAAACCTCTTGGGATTGCAGCCCTCCAGCAAATAAATGTCCCTGCCATTGGGGAATGCGATCGCCCCGATAGATGAGCAGGCCAGACGGAGCCTTGGCTGGCGTCCAAACTAGGCTAGGATCCACCATGCCGGGCCGCGATCGCTCCGTTGAAATTTCGCCGCCAGCATATTCCATACTGTGGGTCACCACCGGCCAGCCATAGTTCTCGCCCGCCCGCACCCAGTTCAGCTCATCGCCCCCTCGGGCTCCATGCTCTGTCGCCCAAACCTGCTCCGTGACCGGATCGACATCCAGCCCCTGAATATTGCGATGGCCATAGCTCCACACCGCATCATCAGCATTGCTGTCACCCACAAAGGGATTATCTGCTGGAATCGAGCCATCATCACGAATGCGCACAATCTTACCCAGACGGCTGCTCAAATCCTGGGCCTGATCACGAATTAACTCACCATCCAAGCGCACCGGCGGGTTGCCGCCATCGCCAATGGACACCAGCAGCGTCGTATCGGGCAGCCAGGCCATCCGCGCACCGAAGTGCTGGGTATCTGGCTTGGTGCGCCCCACCTCAAAGACCACTGTCCAATTCTGCAGGGTCGTGCCATCAAATTCTGCGCGCCCCACCAAGGTTTGGTTAGCATCGCGGGTGCCATCGGAATAGGTAAAGTAAACCCAGCGATTTTCATCAAACTGGGGATGCACGGCAATATCTAATAATCCCCCTTGTCCCACGGATAGGAGATCTGGCAGACCGGGCACCGGGTTGGGATCGAGGTCTCCATCTCGAACGATCCGCAAACGCCCAGGACGCTCAGTCACCAGCAGGGTGCCATCTGGCAGCCAAGCCATACCCCAAGGATGTTCCAAATTCTCCATCACGGTCACCGGCTGCACCGAGACCGGATCAGCGATCGCCACCGCTTCGTCCGTCTCTTCGTCCGTCTCTATCACCTCAGCTTGCGGATCACCTTGCTCCGTCGCTGGCGGATCATCCGGCTCAGCAGAGAAATTAGGGGTGCTACAGCCCATGAGCGTAAGCAGGGCAAGGCTAGCGGCGCATTGCCGAAGAGATGGAATAGATTTCAGAAACATGGTCATGGTTCAACATGATGGCTCAACATCAATCATCGTAGACACAGATGACATCGCAAGGTTTTAGGGATAAGTCTAACAGACTAACCCCGACCGCAGTGCCCGCACCGCCGCCTGGGTGCGATCGTCGGCACAGAGTTTACTGAGAATATGGCGCACATGGGTTTTAATCGTCCCCACCGTTACGTCTAAGGTGCTGGCAATTTTGGCATTGCTACCACCCGCCACAATCAGCTCCAAAATCTCTAGCTCACGATTGGTTAATGGAAAGGTGTCGATGATCGTTTTATACTCTGGATCCGCCGCCACAATTGATATCCCTGGAGCGGCGTGGCCGATGGATGCATACGATCGGCGCATATTCCGCAAGATAATGTTAGCGATCGCTGGATCGATCCAAGCCTGACCAGAAGAAGTCGTCTGAATCGCTTCGACCAACTGCTCGACTTGCACATCCTTCATGCAGTAAGAGTCGGCACCCGCACCAAAGGCTGCCAACACCGCATCTTCTTCATCATGCATCGTTAGGATCACAATCTTGGCGAGGGGAAGACCTGCCTCAGCCTGGGCAAGCTGCAACTGACGGGTCAGCTCAATGCCATCGAAATCCGGTAGACCAATATCGATCAGCGCCACATCCGGCTGAGTTCGCTTCAGCATTTGCAGGCCAGTTCTACCATCTTTGGCATCTCCCACCACAGCGATGGAGTCATATTGCTCCAGGGTGGCTTTGAGCCCCATCCGAGTCAATGCATGATCTTCAACTAGGGCAACGCGAGTAGGGTACATGGGTCAATTACCTCTGACGTGTGGACGTGTGGGTAAAGTCAAACACCATTTACCCAGTTTCACTATGACGAGAAATCCTAGGAAACAGCATCTATCTTTGGACAGACTACAGATCGATAAGCCAAGTTACGGCAGCAAGGGCGATCGCTGCTCGTCCTAAAGACCTCGATCAAGCGCATCAAACCGCAACAGCACAACTGGTAAGCGATCGCCCCGCAACATGGCAACAAGCACGGTAGAGACCAGGGTTGGAGACTCGGGCACAAACCCTGACCATCGACCGAATCTACTGCCAAGAGCCCCAGCAAAGATCTAACCAAAGGAGTACTACGAAATAGAGATCGTCAGCCGATAATAGAAAAAGGTGCGCATAAAACCAAGCCATACAACGCCTTCATGGTGTGCCCCAACTGTGGAGTACATCCCAGTTTTGCAGTCCCCATCCTAAATCCCTCACGCTTCCTAAAGAGTGGGACAGATTTGCATGGGACAGATTTGCAACCGTGGGATGCACCTGATGCCATCACCGCCATTTTGAGAGGGATCACTTGCTAGGGATCATCTGCTAGGGATCATCGGTGTGGTTCATGAAAGCATGGCGGTTGCTGTAGTCTCCCCACCCATCGTTTAGTTTCTCGTCACGTTCAGATATCATGCAGCCAAATTATCGCGATACGCCATCTCCCCACGACTTGGGAACCATGGATCTTTGTTCAGAAGTTGTGCGCAACATTCAGCTTGGTCTCACCATTTGGCACTTGCCTGAACCCAATGATCCAACATCGTTAAACCTAGTGGCGTTTAATCCAGCAGCCGTTCACGTGACGGGGGTACCGCTCAATCAACGGGTGGGCGATCGCTTGGTCGATTGCTTCCCAGACCTCGTGCAGCAAGAGCCGACCTTGCTCAACCACTATGCAGCGATCGCCTGCACCGGACGCACCAGTTCCCATCGCGCTGAATCCTACTACACCACCACTACCACCGTCGGCATCTACCGCGTGCAGGTCTTTCCCCTGCCCAATCACTGTGTGGGGTTGGGGTTTGAAGATATTACCGAACATCGGTTGATGGAGCAGTCGTTGCGGGAGAGCGATCGCCGCTATGAAACCTTGGCGCAACTCTTGCCGGTGGGCATTTTCCGCACCGATCATCAAGGAAATCGGCTGTATGTCAACCAGAGCTGGTGTGCGATCACGGGTATTCAAGCACCGGAAGCATCGGAAGATCAGTGGGCAGAAGCTTTGCACCCCAGCGATCGCGATCGGGTTGTAGCAGAATGGCGGCGCTCTGTGCAAGGGCGACATCCCTTTCAGCTAGAGTATCGCTTTCTGCGCGACGACCAAACCGTCACCTGGGTGCTCGGTCAGGCTGTCCCCCAAAGCAATGACGCAGGCGAAATCATCGGCTACATCGGCACCATTACCAACATCAGCGATCGCAAACAGGCAGAATTGGCCCTCAAAGATAGTGAAGAACGATTCCGCGCTACCTTTGAACAGGCGGCGGTGGGTATTGCCCATGTATCGCCCCAGGGACAGTGGCTGCGGGTCAACCAAACCCTATGCAATATTTTGGGCTATAGCCGAGAAGAGCTGATGGCGCTGAGGTATCAAGATGTGACGCCGCCGGAGTACCTAGAGCGCGATCGCCAAATTATTGATCAATTATTTCAGGGCGAGGCAGAAACCTGCGAGCTAGAAAAGGAGTATGTGCGCCAAGATGGATCACGGGTTTGGGTCGAAATTACGGCCTCGGCAGTGCGCAGTTCCTATCCCACAACGGTTAACTTTACATCCTGGCTCCAATCATCGTTAACCGAGAGCGATCGCCCCGATCAGGTGCAGTATCTCTTAGCCGTCATTGAAGATATTAGTGAACGCAAACGATCGGAAATTGCGCTACGCGAACGGGCAGAGGAACTGACCTATATCAATGCGTTGCTATCTCGCACAACAGCCTTACTCAAACATCGCAATGAAGAACTGGATCAGTTTGCCTATGTCTCATCCCATGACTTGAAAGCTCCCCTGAGGGCGATCGCTAACTTATCAGAATGGATCGAAGAAGATCTAGGAGATAAGCTACCACCAGAAAACAAGCGCCAAATGCAGCTCCTGCGCGGTCGGGTTCAGCGCATGGAAGCCTTAATTAATGGATTGTTAGAATATTCTCGCGTAGGACGCATTGACATTCCGGAAGAAACGGTAGACCTCAACGATCTATTACTAGAGGTCGTCGATCTTCTAGATCCTCCTCCCTCATTTACCCTCCATCTACCGCCACCCATCCCTGCCTTTACAGCCAAACGGTTGCTCCTACGCCAAGTTTTAGCCAACTTGATCAACAATGCCGTCAAACACCACCATCGAGACAGCGGTCATATTTTTATTCACGTCAAAGAGCTAGAAACTACCTACGAGTTTGCGATCGCGGATGATGGCCCTGGCATTGACCCCAAATATCACAGTAAGATCTTCACCATTTTTCAAACCCTAAAATCACGAGATGTGAATGAAAGTACCGGCATCGGTCTAGCCATTGTCAAAAAAATCATTGAAGCTGAAGGCTGCAGCATTTGGCTCAAATCCCAGAGTCAAGAAGGCTGCACCATTTACTTTACCTGGCCCAAAGCCATCATCCGCCCATCCTAATGGCAGGTAGGTATTGCTGAATCGATAGATGATTTGCCCTCATCCCCAACCCTTCTCCCCAGGGAGAAGGGAGTCAGGATACGTAGAATGCGTATAGCCTGCGGCATGGCTTCGCTAAAGCGTCAGCGTAACGCATGAAGAACTAACAAGACGGTGCGTTACGGCTTCGCCTAACAGCACCCTACGAGTCATCTACGGCTGCACGATCGCTTCTAAGGTATGCGACTAACTCGGGTGGCGAAATTCTGCGATCGCGTGGGAGATAACTCTCTGGCCTTGAGGATCGCTGCGCCCAAAAAGGCATAGGACAGAACACCAATCACCGCTAATAGGAAAAAGCTAAGAACTCCAATGGCATTCCAGAGGGCATGGAGCAAGGATGAACTCAGGTAACCAATGGCGAGGAT
>RECH01000056.1 GCA_007694125.1 Leptolyngbya sp. DLM2.Bin15 | reverse complement strand
GGTTTGCAGTTGGGTATTGGAAAGGCCCAGTAGGGCAGCTAGGCCAAAGGGTTGGTCGAGCAAGGTTTTGGTGAGGATGGAGGTATCGTTGGGATAGTCGCGCTCCCAGAGTTTGGCGAGAATATAGCCGATGAGGTAGGGAGAAGGCAGTTGAACATCGCCGGTAGCGTAGGTTGTGCCATTCAGGGTAAGCCATCGAATGGCAGACAGGGCCGTCGATTCGGTATAGGTGCGGAGAAGCAGCTTAAAGTTTTTGGTCAGGACTTTGGGCGTATCGTCAGCAAAGACAGTGCTACTGTATTGCACCAGTTCGTCAAGGGTAAATTGAGAATGGATCGGAGCATAGTGGTAGACAAACCAAGGCCAACCACCCCAGTCGGCAGGTTGGTCAGGGGGAGCAGCAAAACCGTGCCCAGCTAGGCTGAGATGGGCGTGCATGAACCAATCCGTGAGGGGACTGATCAAATAGGGATCTCGCTCTAGAATGAGCTGCCCTTCAGGACTAAGGGTATGTCCTTGCACTAGGCCAGATCGAATTGCCCATTGTTTTATCCGAAGAACCTTTTCATTACCTAATCCTGTCCGCACCATCAATCCTTCACGAGTATCTTCCAGCCCCTGAGCTTCAGTTGCAGCTTGAAGGATTTTGACAATATCTTCTTTCTTGAGGGCAAATGTGCCGTGAAAGCTGAGCTGTAGTTGTGGCATGAACAAGACCCTTATATGACTGATGACCTATAGATGACAAGCTAAACAAGGTAATCCATCCACTTCCTCATCAAACAAGTCATCTAAAATATCTACGAGCGATAGCGATTGACCATTGGGAGCTGCTTTTTGCTGAGCGACTGATTTTTCATGGTGAGCTATGATGTCTTCTTTACGCTCAAGCAGTTCTAACAAGGTTTCACCGTCAGCCCAGGTATACTGCCGCCCGTCCTTGTGTTCCTGCTCATAGCGCACCGCTTCAGCAAACAAATCGGGATGCTCTTCCGCCAACTTCACCCACTCATATTTTCTCTGGAAGAAACAAAAGAAGCATCCTGATCGACTCCGCCAACGATAGTAGTCTGGCAGGCCAATACCGCTATCTTCTAGAAGATCTAGAATATCCTGCTTGACTAGACCTCGCTCCTTAAACGGAAATACCGGCTGAATATTCGACTTAGTAGAAATATAGCCACCTCGATCCTCGTCCGCCCGGATTCCAATATAGCTAATAGCATCATCATCCCCAACAAATTTCTCTAGGGGGCGAATTTTCATCTGCTCAGTACACCATCTGCGCTTAGGGGAGGGAAGATAACCGCTGTGAAGTGTCAGCCAGTGGTCAAAGTCTCGCTGAGCGCTAAGATAGTGTATTTTGATACCTAAACGAGCCTTAATTCGGTCAAGGTATTCGTAGGTTTCCGGCAGTTCCTTATGGGTATCACAGAAAAAGTACTCCATCTCTGGAATGTCTTGATGAAGCAAAATAGCGAGGGCTGTACTGTCCTTACCGCCGGATAATCCAAGAATGTGTCGAACTGCTGATTGAGCCATGCCTATCCTAATCGTACAAACTCTCTGAATAAATGCAGAGAATTAAAACATCTGTATTACTCTACCCAAATCTGAAGCACTTAGCTAGATTCAGACAGTATGAGCTTCCACCGCGTTGGCACTAAAACATTCGTTTGAGGCTGAATCGCTCCAGAATGGCGAGCAACACGGTAGGCATGAGCAGCAAGGTTGATGGCATAAATAACCATTACTATAAATTTATCAGATTGTTCGATGGAAAATTGTCGCTCTCCCTCACTCAAGGCAATCGTCGGCATTAGGGCCGGTGTTGCCTTAACGTTCACGTAGGCTATGGGTGCCTGAATAGTGCCAACTAGAATATCAAACCCTAGGGTATCGTGGGGTTGCTGAGTAATGGGCTGATCAGGATAGTCTTGATGCAAAAGCTGTACGGACACTGCCATGGCAAACTCATCTGTTTCACTGTCAACGTCCGGTTCTTGATCATATCCACCATGCCGAGCGGTGTCCAAAACTTGGTAGAGTCGGAGAATTTCTGCTTCGTCTAGGGAATTGCGTTCGATGGCTCGACCAATCCAGGCCGTAATTTTCTCGACGCAGAGCTTAATTGCTTGGTCAACTCCGAGGCGATCGCTGAGGTCAACATTTAAAGAAAAATTTTGGCTTTCCTTGTGATAACTCAGAATTCCGTGACTATCGACCAGAACTTGTTTAGGATTCTTCATCAAAATCCTTTCCCACTCGCTGATATCTGAGCGATCATAGCCGCTGAGGGTGCGTGCCAGCTCCTTCCGATTTGCTATCCCATCCCGAGTCAGCAGATGCAGAATGACAACCGGCTGATACACCTCCATCATGGACATTGTTTGATCCAAAAACTCGATCAGCTCCGAAATCGATCGCATGGCTCCCCGCTCAAACATCACATGACCCTTAGACACAAGGCTGCATCCTACCTAGGAACATCTCTAGAGTAAGAATTCCCACAGTCATCTCCGCCCTAACACCATCTCAAAATTTTGTTGTTCACATGACCGATTAAAGAATGCCCACATCACCGGGTATGTGACCAATCATCTAGAGTGGTACGCCATTGGGGATAAGGGGGCGATCGCTCCCGAGCCCCCAAGGTTCAAATACTCGTAATTTAGGTCACAAGCTGTAGAAAATGTAATAAAGGTTCACGTCTTCAGCATTTGCTCTCGAAACTGTGGCATAGTAACGTACGTGGATTTCACCCTGACCTCAGCGATCGCAGATGTCGAACTACAGGATCTAATAGATACTGTCAAGCTTAGGACTGACGATAGTCATGCCAACATCTCCACATGACTGTCCCGTAATTTCAACCTTGACAGATAGACGCCCATTCTATGTTGTGATTATCAACGCATCACCCTTGACCATGGCGTATCCGATCGCCCCTGCCCACCCCTTCGCCCATTTCAGCCCGTGATGCCGCCTGATACTAAACCTACTGCCATTTTTGCCCGCCACGAAACCTTTCATCCCCGCTTTGGTTGGTTGAAGAAAGGATATGACAAGGCCCAGATCGATCCCCAAATTTTCCTGCGTGACGATGCCCCCATTCGCCTAGGCGTTGGGAAAAATATGGTGCGTTCCATTCGATATTGGTGTACAGCCTTTCATGTGTTGGAAGAGAGCGATCGCACCCTCACCGCCACGTCCTTTGGTCAGCATTTATTAGGCGATCAAGGCTATGATCCATTTCTAGAAGACCCGGCCTCCCTCTGGCTGTTGCACTGGTCATTACTCAAACCACCTTGCTTGGCCACCGCTTGGGATATTGCCTTTAACCAATTTCCCCGCCTTGAATTTTCGTCTGATGAATTATTCCTAGCCCTGTGCGACTATCGCGACACCCTTGGGATACGCATTGCTGATTCATCCCTCCGCAAAGATGTAACCTGTCTGCTGCGTATGTATACTGCTCCCGATCGCCGCACCAACCTCACCGAAGATGCCATCGATTGTCCGTTTACAGGTCTGCATTTGCTCTACGAAGCTGGTCAATCAAAACGGTATGAATTCCAGATGGGCCCCAAGGATGGCCTCCCTGCGGCGATCATCGTCGCCACCTGTTTAGACTTCGTAAGTCAGTCTAGCCTCCAAGCTGGAAGCATTGCCCTCTCTCGCTTAGCCTTCGATCCTGGTAGCCCCGGCATGGTCTTTAAACTCACCGAAGGAGCGATCGCCACTGCCATCGAAGCGATCGCCCTCCATCAACCCCAACTTAAACTATCCACCGGCGCTGGCCTGATGCAGTTTCAGTATCCTAACCGTCCTGACCACCTGGCCCAAAGCCTCCTAGATCAACACTATCAGCCCTCGCGCGACTAATCTCCATCGCCCACCAGACCCCGGACGGATCATGGCCCATTCCACCCCAACCCTCTCCGACTATTTTCATGTCAACCGTCGCTATAGCCGGTCGATCAATCTAGAGCGCGATGCCGATTACCCTGAGGTGGTCTCTGGCTACGTCTTTACTGAACGCTCTACCGATGCCCTGAAGCGCATCCTCACAGCCTTGGTTGAAGACCATACTCCTAGCGCCTGGACACTCAGCGGCGTCTATGGCACCGGCAAGTCAGCCTTTGCCCATTTTCTCGCTGCCCTCTGCGCTCCATCCGATAGCTTGGTTCACCAGCAAGCCATGGCGATCGTCGGCGATACCTTCGGCCCCCGTAGCTGGGAATATACAACCCTCCGCCAGTATATTCCTGCCTCGGGCCTCTTTCGGGCCTTGGTCACGGCCCAGCGTGAGCCCCTGCGCCAAACCCTCATCCGAGCTCTCTACCAAGGAGCGATCGCCACTTGGCCCACCGGTCGGCCCTCCAAACTTGTCCGCACCCTCCAAACCTGGGCCCAGGCTAAGGGCGATGATCCCACGGTCAGCAATACTCAGATCCTCTCGATGCTTCAAGAGGTGGCGATCGCTGCCCGAACGGATGTGGTGGTGATCATCGATGAACTGGGGAAGGTGCTCGAATTTGCCGCCCAAACCCAGGGTGCAGAAGACTTGTATCTACTGCAGCAGATCGCAGAACTAGCGCAGCAGCCCGACGGACGTATCCACCTCTTGAGTGTGCTGCACCAATCCTTTGCTGACTATAGCCATCGCCTGGCCGCCACAGAGCGCCTTGAATGGGCCAAAATCCAAGGCAGATTTGAAGACATTTCCTTCAATGATTCGCCAGCTCAGATGACTCGCTTGGTGGGCCAAGCCATCCAGCCAGTCCCACACCATCCCTATACCGCCTGGATTGCCCAGCACATCCCCGATTGGACAACCACTCTCCAGGGGCTAGTTCCAGGTCTTGACACCCCTACCCAGGATGTCTCGATTCTGGCCAGTACCCTGCCCCTCCATCCGCTCACCGCCATCGTCCTGCCCATGCTCTGCGCCCGCTACGCCCAGAGCGATCGCTCATTATTCACATTCCTCACCAGCGCCGAACCCTATGCCCTACAACCATTTCTAGAGCATACCAGCGCCAATTCCAAAACCCTCACGACGCTCAAACTACATCACCTCTATGACTACTTTGTGGAAGCCGTAGGCACGAGCCTCGGTTCCC
>RECH01000040.1 GCA_007694125.1 Leptolyngbya sp. DLM2.Bin15 | reverse complement strand
AGTTTAAGCTGTTTGAGGGGGTGTTTGGCACCAGCGATGAGGTGCTAGGGGCGATTGAGTCGGGGGTGGATTTTGAAAAGCGCATTGCCGACATTTACCAGCGCTGCCGCCTACCAGAAGACATTTCTGCGGCCTTTGACCAACTTCAAAAAGAGTTGAGTGATGAGATCAAGGCGGCGATGAGCGATACCCGCCGCAAGTTGCTGGAAAATTTTGACGACGAAGTACGCGAAAAGCTCAAGATTCGGGAACAGGACTCCCAGGCGATTCTGAACCAGTTTGAACAACGGCTGATGCAGCTCACCCGCCACGAGCTAGACGGCAAGGCAGATTTCTTTAACCATGCGGCTTTTGACCTGTACCATCTCCCAAAGGAGGCCGACCCTGGCACGATTCCGTTGGGGCGATATGAGTTGCCCCGCCGATCCGGTGATGCGTTGACCTATCGACTAGGGCATCCCTTGGCTGAAGTTGTCATCCGGCAGGCCAAGCAGCGATCCCTCCCAACCGCTACCCTTGAGTTTGACTATGGCGCTCACGATGGCAAGGTATCGATTTTGGAGCCGTTGCTGGGTCAGCGAGGGGTCTTGTCACTATCGTTGCTGCGGGTAGAGGCGCTAGACCAGGTGGAAGAGCACTTGCTGTTTGCGGCGATCACGGCATCGGGGAAATCCTTAGACAGGGAGCAGGCCCAGCGGTTGCTATCGTTGCCGGGACAGGTCATTCAGCCCACCGTGGCGCTATCGGCGGCAGTGACCGATGCCCTAGAAACCCTGACCGACCAGCAAGAAGCGGCCCTGCACCAAACCATTGCCCAGCGAAATGCAACGTTTTTTGAAACCGAGGCGGCGAAGCTCGATGCCTGGGCCGATGACCTGAAGGTGGTGCTGGAACGGGAGATTAAGGAGCTGGATCGTCAGATCAAAGACGCGAAGCGGGCGGCCACGGCGGCGTTGACCCTGGAGGAGAAGCTGGCGGGACAAAAACAGGTGAAGGAACTGGAGAAATTGCGGAACCAGAAGCGCCGATCATTGTTTGATGCCCAGGATGAGGTGGATGAACAGCGGGATCGGTTGATTGCCCAAATCGAAGGCAAACTGGAGCAAACGAGTGAACTTCTGCGATTGTTTACGATTCGGTGGAGTCTGGGATAGGCTGATGGCATGGGGATCGGGAGAGAGCAATGGCGGGACAAGTGGTAGGAATACAGCCCAAGGTGCTCAGGTGGGCTAGAGACAGGGCAGGCTATTCTGTGGAGGACATCGCCAACCAACTCAAGCGAGATCCGGCTGAGGTTAGGGCGTGGGAAACTGGGGATGCGGCCCCCACCTATGCCCAACTTGAAAAGTTGGCCTACGACCTCTACAAGCGGCCTTTAGCCCTATTTTTCCTGCCAGAGCCACCCCAGGAAGCAGATGTTAAGCAGGAATTTCGCACCCTGCCCAATGCTGAGATGGATCAACTGCTGCCCAACACCCGGTATTTGCTGCGGTTGGGGCAGGCATTTCAGCTCTCACTGAAGGAGTTAACCGAGGGCATAAACCCCTCTGAGCATAAAATTTTTAAGGACATCAAGCTAACTGATGCGGCTCAAATTCCTTCGGTGGCCCAGAGGGTGCGAGAGTACCTAGAAATTCCTATGGATACTCAGTCGGATTGGGGTTCTACGGATGAAGCCTTGAAGGCGTGGCGCAATGCTGTCGAGACTGCTGGAGTATTTGTATTTAAGCAGTCGTTTAAGCAAAAGACTATTTCAGGATTTTGCTTGATAGATGCTGAGTTTCCAATTATTGTGATCAATAACAGCACCACCAAAACCAGACAGATTTTCACCCTTTTTCATGAACTGTCCCACTTGCTGGTCGGGGTTAACTCTATTTCCAAGGTGGACGACGCTTACATTGATGAGCTACCTAGCCAAGAGAAAAGAATTGAGCAGATCTGTAATGCCTTGGCCGCTGAAATTCTAGTGCCATCAAAGGATTTTCTGAACCAGGTTGAGCAATTTCAAATTCTAGATGACAACGCTATTCAAGCGTTAGCTAACCGTTACCGAGTTAGCCGAGAGGTGATTTTACGTCTGTCCCTAAAGTCCGGGGATATTAGTCAGGCAGAGTACACCGCTAGGATAAGTCAATGGGCATCGAAAAATGGTGCATCTTCAAGATCATCAGCAGGCGGAAGTTACTATGCGACCCAAGCCACCTATCTAGGCGACAATTATCTACAGTTAGTGTTTAGCAAGTACTATCAAGGAAAAATTGATATTGATCAAGTTGCTGAACATCTTGGCATAAAAGCTAAAAATGTTGCCGACCTAGAAGCACAATTTTCAGGGAGAGGTTCGGCTGCGTGATCTATGTGTTTGATACCAATTCGCTCAGCGTTTTGAAGAACTTTTATCCTGCAAATTTTCCAAGTTTTTGGCAAAAATGGAACGAGTTGGTGAGCAATGGTGTAATCCTTTCTGTTCGGGAAGTGAAACGAGAGCTAGACCATCGAGACAGAACTGACTTTTTACAAGCCTGGTTTAAGCAAAACAAAGCAATATTCGCGACTCCATCTCCAGAAGAACTGATGGTTGTGCAGCAAATTTTGGCTATTCCCCGTTTTCAGCCCCTAATTGGCACCCAAGCAACCCTGCGAGGCACCCCAGTGGCTGATCCATTTATTGTAGCGGCGGCTAAAATTAAAGATGGAGTGGTCATCACAGAAGAACGACTCAAGCCTAATGCGGCCAAAATCCCCAATGTTTGTGAGCACTTTAAAGTTCCTTGCACCAATCTGGAAGGGTTTATGAGTCAGCAGAATTGGAGTTTCTGAAGCAAAGTTTTAAGCGATAGATTGTACCGTTGTATAAGGTGAACACCAAAACAAGGGTGATCAACGATAATGGATGACATCGCATCCCCAATACACCCCATGACCCAAGCTGCCCAACAGCGCAAGAAGCCATTGTCTAGCTTCACCTACCGGGAAGCGTTTAAGCATTTGGGCATAACCCAGCTAACCCGCTGGGACTTAAAGGCTGACCCTGTGCCCCTGAGTGATTTTTTTCGTCAACGGCTAGATCGTCTGCAACGGTTTGATCTCGAAAGTCTGGAGGTGTCTAAGACTTTGCTGATTGATGCCATTTGTGAAGAGGGTCTAGAAGGGTTTGATCGGCTCAAAATTTGGAAAGGGGCTTACCTAGAAGGGGAAACGGTCTGTGGTAATGCCGACTATCTCATTGCCGAGCGGCGGGCCTATTTAGAAGCTCCCTTTGCCTGTGTCATTGAGGCCAAAAAAGACGATTTTGAACAGGGTACGGCTCAGTGTTTGGTAGAAATGAAGGCTTGCCAATGGAGCAATCAACCATTTGGCTATGACTTTATCATCTATGGCATTGTTACCAATGGGGAGGGGTGGAAGTTTTATCGACTTGAACGGAATGGGGTGGTGTCCGAGTCTCTACTTTATGGCATTGGTGAGTTACCCATTTTGTTGGGGCTATTGCGGGAGTTCTTTCGATTATGTGAACAGAATTTAAATAAATAATGCGGGTGACACATGGAAAAATGAACCTAAGAGTTTGGCTTGGGTTTTGCTGATAGCTCGCTTGCCATTCACAATTTCAGAGACCAATCCCCTAGAGCCAATTAATGGTACTAAATCAGCTTGCTTTAGATCTTTAGCATTCATGAGATGACGTAAAATATCATAGGGTGCCACCGTCTCCAGATCGAAGGGCTCAAGGTTCTGTTCTTCATAGTCTTCAATGAGAGCCGCTAACAAATTGGCAATCGTGGATTCTTCAAGGGTTAGCGTTTCCCCTTTATCCAAAAGCGTCTCCAAAGCTGTCAATGTTTCGTGATAGTCTGTCTCAGACTGAATTACCTGAGGCTGATAGGTGGCCAGCAGCACACCATAGAATTGTCGATCAAGGGTGAGTGTCATAGCTTCCACCGACCTTTATCGTATTCTTCATGACTGAGTAGATACCTGTAATAAATAATCTTGGCTTTGAAGTTGCAGACTACAATCAAGCGATAGCTCTTGATGTTAAACACCAGAAATTTACCAACCTGATCAACGGATCGATCATAGGTTTTCCGAATATCATCAAGGTTATTCCAATCAGCGTGTTTAACAACCTTGCACCATGCCAGTACACTCTTCTGAATTGATGGAGAGAGAGATTGTGCATCCTGGACTACATTGAGCTTTTTAATTAGCCTCACCAAGTAAACTCCAATCCTATTAATAATGTTCTCATATTGAGAGCAACGTCGTCAAGTGAGTAGGGTGGGCAATGCCCACCAGAGATGGGGCGGTGCAGCGGAGGCGAGCCCATACAGAATGGTTTAAGGTTTGTGGGGGCGGGGTTTGAGGTGGGTGGGGGATAATGGTGGGCAGGATGATGGTGGGCCGTGCCTACCCTACAGGCTAGGGTAAGGCCACACACAACGACCCGAAAGGTAACGATGGGCAAATGGGAGCGCTGGCTGGTGCCAGGAATTTTGGCGGCGGTAGGGGTGCCCTTCTTGATTGCGGGGAGCCTCCTGCGAGCGTTTGTCCCCCAGGCCGTGGATCGCCATGCCCAGGAGGTGGCCCGCCTACCCGTGGCTACCGCCGCCACCCTCAACGAACAGGGGACGCAGGTGCTGCTAGAGGGCTGGGTGAGCGATCACACTCCCCTGAGCGACCAGCCACCCCTGGTGACCTACAGCGAATATCACCGTGTCAGCAACGATGGCGAATGGCAATGGGAGCACAGACGGAACTACACCCCGACCCTGTGGGTGCAGATTCCGGGGCGGGACGTAGAAATCGCGGCGGGCTATACCCTGCGTTCGACGGCTTCAGAAGGAAAGAGCCTGGGAGAGCAGTCCCAACAGCGCCGCTACAAAGGCTTTAAAGCCACCGATCCCATCTTGGTGGTGGGTACCCTCAGTGCCACCGGAGATCGGCCCGTGGTCAGTGCCGCTCAGATCGCCTTTGCGACCAAAGACACCTACCTAGCCACCCTAGCGGAAGAAGCGGTGACGGCCCGATGGATGGGGATCCTGTTTCTCAGTCTAGGGGGCATGCTAACCCTGGGGGCCATCCTAGTCGCCTATGGCATTGGGCGAACCAAAGGATAGGAGG
>RECH01000108.1 GCA_007694125.1 Leptolyngbya sp. DLM2.Bin15 | reverse complement strand
TGCTTGATAACACTCCGGTTAGGGTAGTTATGCAGACTAGTGTCGGTATAGTAGGTTCATGTCAGGGTGTGATGCAGCTATCTTCAAACAATCTTCACGATCAGCCCAGTATCAACCCATGCAGAACTCAATACACGGGGTTTAGGTAGAGAGACCTGGGTGATGAGCAATCCTCATCCCAAAAAGCCGGTTGAATGGTTGGGAGATCCTGCCTTCGATTCCCCGCATCGCATCCCCCTGACCGAAAGACCAACCGTTGGCAAGCTGCTTCCATCTGCCGTTGGCAAAACAGCGCATTTCAACCGCCGGAGACGACTGAAGAGTGGCCTATTACAATTGAGCCTAGCGCATTGTTGAACCACCCGTTGCTTGATCCAACCTAGGAAGGCTACCTTGATTTCATATCCCCATTCAGCACCATCACATAAAAAAGTCTGAGGCTAGGCGAACCCAACCTCAGACAGCAATGGAAACTAAGGTATTGATGGAGTAGAGTACTACTTAACGAACAGCATCTCCTGATAGGTGGGCAAGGGCCAGAAGCTATCAGCAACTTCGCCTTCTAGGGCATCCGCATAGCCACGAACCTCATCCATCAACGGACGGAGGGTCTTGGCACAGTACTGCATCTTCTCTTCTGTGCTAGCAAAATCATGCTTACCTAGAGCATCACTTAACTGTCCTAAGGCAGCGACCATCGAGTTGCTTAAGTCTGCAATGGTCTGAACGCTGCTCTTGTCTAGCTCAATCCCCAGGCTAGTTAAGTTGGTCATGGTCGATGACAGCGATGACAGGTAGTTCATCGCGGCTGGATAAATCAACGTTTTGGCCATGCTGATCACCAGCTTGGCTTCCACTTCAATGGACAGAATATACTGCTCTGCATAAACCTCAAAGCGGCTTTCTAGCTCAACGGGCGTCAAGACGCCTGTCTTTTCAAACAGATCTTCAATATATTCCTCTTTCAGCACTGGCAAGGCATCAGCCGTGGTGCGTAGGTTCGATAAGCCACGCTCCTCAACCGCCATCTTGTGCCATTCTTCAGAATAGCCGTTACCACCAAAGACCACCACACCGTGCTCTTCCATGACCTCCTTGAGCACCGTGATGATCGCCGTACTGCATTCTACGCCCTTGGATAGTTCACTCTCTAAGCGATTACCGATCCAATCCAGAGAGTCAGCCAGCATGGTATTCAGGACAATCAACGGCCCCGATACCGACTGACTCGAACCCACGGCGCGAAACTCGAAGCGGTTGCCCGTGAAGGCAAAGGGAGACGTCCGGTTGCGATCGCCCGCATCCTTAGTCAGATAAGGCAAGACATCCACGCCCAAGTCCATGACGCCCTTCTGTCGCGACTCGGTCACCGTTCCGGTTTTAATTTGCTCGAAGACTTCTTCAAGCTGCGTGCCCAGGTACACGGACATGATCGCCGGAGGCGCTTCATTGGCACCCAGGCGGTGATCATTACTCGCCGTGGCAATCACAGCCCGCATCAGAGAGCCGTACTTATGAACTCCGCGAATCACCGCGCCACAAAAGACCAAAAACTGAGCGTTATCATGGGGCGAATCGCCAGGATCCAGTAAATTCCCCTGGGTGGCATTGCCTACCGACCAGTTGACATGCTTCCCAGATCCGTTGATGCCCGCAAAGGGTTTTTCATGGAGTAAACAGGTAAATCCATGCTTCTTGGCAGTATGGCGCAGGACGGTCATCAGGAGCTGCTGGTGGTCGCTGGCAACGTTGGCTGCTTCAAAGAACGGAGCGATTTCAAACTGCCCAGGAGCCACTTCATTATGTCGCGTCTTGGCTGGAATCCCCAGTTTATAGAGCGTTGACTCCACATCCTGCATGAAGACCTGCACCCGTTCGGGAATGGCTCCAAAGTAGTGGTCATCAAATTCTTGTCCCTTGGCTGGCGCTTTGCCAAATAGGGTACGTCCAGCTAACAGCAAGTCTGGGCGCTGGCTGGCAAAGTTGGTATCCACCAAGAAATACTCTTGCTCTGCACCACAGCTAGAATTCACTGGCGCAACGTTTGTATTTCCCAGGATTTTCAATACTTTATTTGCGGCTTTATCCATCGCCGTGATGGAGCGCAGGAGCGGAACTTTTTTATCTAATGCTTCACCCGTCCAGGATACAAACACCGTGGGAATACACAGCGTTGATCCATTGTCCGTCTCCATGATGTAGGCGGGGCTGGTCACATCCCAGCCGGTATAGCCGCGAGCTTCAAAGGTATCGCGAATGCCGCCATTGGGGAATGACGAGCCATCCGGCTCCCCTTGCACCAACACCTTGCCCGAAAATTCTGAGATGACATTGCCATCCCCCTGCACCGAGATGAAGCCGTCATGCTTCTCCGCCGTGAGGTTGGTCATGGGGTAGAACACGTGGGCGTAGTAGAGCGCCCCCTTAGACATGGCCCAGTCTCGCATTGCCGTTGCAACGGTATCAGCAATGGAAGGATCGAGCCGCTCTCCCGTCAAAATGGTGTTTTTAATCGACTTAAAGACAGGCTTAGGGAGACTCGCCTGCATTTTGCTGAGGTTGAAGACATTCTCTGCCCAGATTTCTTCGAGACGCTCCGGGGGCTTGGGCGGCATCAGCTCTCGATTAATAATCTGATGGACGGCTTGAACACGGGCAGCATTTCCACTCATACAAGTTCCTTAGGATCGAACTTCTTGATAGTACTCAAAGCCGATCGTTGAAATAGACAGCAGAGATACCAAACTCCAACTATTCAGCCTGAAATCTTACGTTCTACATGAGAAAGAGCGTTGACAGCTTGGACAATCTAGATGAATCTGACGGCGTTCGGTGGGCAGCCTAAGCTTTTGGCAACACACTGGACAGTCGAAGGTGACTTTCATGTCTCCATCCGCCCATTCAAATCGGTAGTCGGCAAACTGCGATCGCTTCCCCGTCTGACGCGATCGCTTTATCCACCAACGCCGCCCAAGATAGAGCCAGCGCCACCAGATTAGACTGCGGCGGAAGGGTGGCCGTCTTCCTTCCCGGCGCGCCATACGCAAGCCTTGGCGATAGAGTTCCCGCGCCTGTAACGTCAGCAGGCGATCAATGCGTTCATTAAAGAGCAGCGATCGCTTGGCCAACACATAGGCAAACTCTTCCGGCGTTAAGTATCCTACCTTCGATGCCGAAAAACGGCGTAGGGTTCTAGGGCCAAGATAGCCAAAGTCAAGGGAGTCCTGCACTGAAATCCGGAATGCATTCAAGCAGGGCCATCCTAGCCCTAGGTATGTTGTGGCTGTATCGGTCAGGATTTCATTGTCTAGGACATTTGGAAATTCTATGTTTAGACGATGCAGAAAGATATGAATAATTTCATGGGATAGGAGGGCAGGAATATCTTGGCGATCAAAACGATAACGCTCATGCAAGCACACCAGATAATCATCCGCAGCAGACAGTTCCACTTGGGCAGGGCAAGGCAAGCTAGGACTAAAGTTCACCAAGATTCTACCTGCCGGCAATCCCAGATAATGAGCAATTCGCCCAGCTAGTCGCTGCACCTCAATCACAATATCTGCCGATGGATTAATGAAGATATCTGCGGGTGGAAGACTAGCTGCATACATCAACAGCTTTTGCTGAGAAAACCGTTTATGCAGTAGCTTAATCGATTTCTTAACGTTGTTCAGGTGCGGATATCCGCGTACAATTTTTGCCGTTGAATGATTGACTGATTGTTTCATGGCACAACAACCAAGATTATCATGATTAGACCAAGTCCGATTAAAGGTTCATGGCTGAGCAGCAATTCTCAGTATGACGATTCAACTAGTATTAGGCGGGATGTCTAGCTCTAGACCTTCCAGCATGAAGGTGAGCAGATGATCCCAACTGTCGAAATACATGTACCGGGTTAACGCCCGTAAATCATCAAAAAAGGTCTTGCGGGTGGGCAAGTGCGACCGCAGCAGCTTGTACTTCAAGTCAAGCAACTCTAGCAACGTATGAAATAGTAGAGACAGAATGTTCAGGGTCGCCAAGAACGAGGAAAGATGCTGCTTTCCGTGTCCAAAATTGTGTTCCAGGTTGTAGCCCTTAGTCTTGAGGGTGTTGTTATTCTCATTCTCCACCTTCCAACGGGTACGCCCTGCTAGAACAACCTCTGCCACGTTTTCGTCGCTCAACGGGTGATTCGTGGCAAACGAGTTTTTGTAGGTCACCTTCCCGTCAGGGCGGGTGACGGTGAGTTCACACCAGTTCACCAGTAACGCATCATGGCTATCTCTCAAGGGCACACCGTTGAGGTAGCGGTAGGTGTAGGTCTCCTCAATTTTTCCCGTCCACCGCTTGGTCGTGAGTGTGGGGATGTCAATGCCTTCGAGGTGCTCATAGAGGGTGGTGTGGGATTGCGGACGACACACCAGGATGAAGTTGAGGTGTTGGTCTAGAAGCTGCTGGCACAAAGGCTGGTGGCAATAGAGGTCATCGCCCAAGACCGTCACCTTCAACGGGCTAAAGCGTTCTCCATGCTGCATCAACCACCGTTTCGCTGCAGCAGTCTCACAGTCCTGTTTGTCATGCCCGTCTTGCGGCACGATAAACGCTGGCACCAACGGAATCACGTGAGCCTGTCCTGGGGCGACGATGACTGGGGTGATGACGCTATGGAAGTAGTGGGTCTCGCCTGACGTCAGCGTACGGGTTGAACAGTTCGAGCAGTGGATCCGGCTCGAACTGAAGTATTCGGTGCCATCGATGGCAATCAACAGAGTGTCAGCAACCGAGCGAAAGCCTTCTAATTGCCCTTGCTCTGCTAACACCTGCAGGATTTCCTCAAACACAGGAAACACCTGCTCAGGGGCTACCGCATCTAGCAGGTCCCGGATTTGGTTATCACTGGGAATGCGATGGACACCAAACAGGCTTTGGGCGTTACTTTTCCCTTTACTGCCCGCCATCATGCGCTGATAGGACAGAAACGACGGGGTTTGCGTGAAGAACACACTGAAGGCGCTCAAAGCTGCATCCTCCATCCCATAGCGGGTGTTCTTGCCCGTGCGTTTGTCCGGTAGCGACGACAAACGCTGGCGAAATGAACCGACTATGGTGTCGAACAATCCCCGCTCTTTCAACAGCTCTGGCTCTCTT
>RECH01000170.1 GCA_007694125.1 Leptolyngbya sp. DLM2.Bin15 | reverse complement strand
TGCAAAAAGCTTAGGGGTCTAACTATTGTTTATACTGAACATCCCCTCTCTGATCTGCATCCCCCCCATAAGGATGATTAGCAAGACCACAACCAAATATCACCTCCTCGGGAGAGGATTAGGCTGAAAGTTGTCTGCATAGTTTCCCTGCTTGGGGTATTATGCAGACTTTAATTAGTCCATACACTTAAGAAGAATGATTATGACGACCGGATGCTTGATAACACCCCAAATAGGATGATTATGTGTACTGATGCCGGTATGATACGCCCATTTCAGGATATTACGTAGCTAACTTCAGACAATCTTCACGATCAGCACAAGATCAACGCATGTACATTCAGTATAGATATACTATGCAGAAGTTCCTGGCTCATGATCGATCCTCGACCCAGAAAACGCTTGGATCAAGTCCGCGATGCGCTTCGGCTGAAGCACTATTCCTATCGAACTAGGAAGAGCGATCGCCCTTGCTGCCCATCTATTCAGGACAAAAGCGATCGCCCTTGTTGGACACCATCATCCTGTGGACGAATCAAGTCGTGATTGAAAGCCCCTTGCTTTTCAGCCAGTCGGGGTTGTAGAGGCGAGATTGATAACGACTGCCGCTATCACAGAGCACGGTGACAATGGTATGACCTGGGCCCATTTGCTTGGCTAGGGCAACGGCCGCCGCGACGTTGATGCCGACAGAACCGCCCATAAATAACCCATCGCGGTGTAGGAGTTGATACACCACCCGCAAACATTCTTGGTCGTCAATTTGAATGGCGTCGTCAATGGGAGCCCCTTCCATATTGGCGGTGATGCGGCTATTGCCAATGCCCTCGGTGATGGAGCTGCCGGTGGGAGCAATTTCCCCGGTTTTGATATAGCTGTAAAGACCGCTGCCCATGGGATCAGCTACCACGGTTTGCACCGCTGGGTTTTGATCTTTGAGGTACATGGCGACCCCTGCATAGGTGCCTCCCGTCCCCGTTGCTGCCACCCAGGCATCGATTTTGCCGTCGGTTTGCGCCCAAATTTCTGGCCCCGTGGTTTCATAGTGGGCGAGGCGGTTCGCCAGATTATCAAACTGGTTGGCCCAAATGGCATTGTCCAATTCCTCAGCCACGCGCCCTGAGAGCTTCACGTAGTTGTTGGGATCGCGGTAGGGCACGGCTGGCACTGGGCGCACTTCTGCCCCGAGGGTGCGCAGCACGTCCATTTTTTCTTGGGACTGGGTGTCTGGAATAATAATCAGGCATTTGTAGCCCTTGGCGTTGCAAATGTGGGCTAGGCCGATGCCGGTGTTGCCTGCGGTTCCTTCAACAACGGTGCCGCCGGGTTTCAGGTGGCCGCGTGCTTCTGCATCGTTGATGATGTAGAGCGCAGCTCGGTCTTTAACAGAGCCCCCTGGATTGAGAAATTCCGCTTTTCCAAGAATTTCACAGCCGGTTTCGTCACTGAAGCTGTTGAGCCGAATGAGCGGTGTATTGCCCACGGTCGCTACAAATCCGTTCTTAATATCCATCATGCACGTTTGATCATCACGAACTGCGTCCTGTCTCCTCTATTCTCTAGGAAAACTGCCCGAACTGAACATCCGACCTCCAAGACCGGATCGGGTAGAATAAAAACGCTGCTGAACGGGTTTAACGGTCTGATGAAGTCACCACCGTCCTCCTCTAGCCAAACGTCTCCTATTGTAATTTGGGTACAGCGCATTGGCTGGGGCGTATGGCTTAGTTTACTAATTCTTTTGCCGGCTGGGGCGCTGACGATCGCTTTCAATATGTTGATGGCTCTGCCTGAGAGCACGAGCTGCCCTCGCTATTTTGACGCTGAGCATTCCGATACACTGCGGGTTTACTGTGCCCAGCAGCTTGCTGACGAGGGGACATCCGACAGTCTTCAACGGGCGATCGCGCTTGTGGATCGCATTCCTTCCGATAGCCCCACCCGTGACCAAGGCGATCGCCTCATCCAAACTTGGTCTGCGAAGTTGCTAGAGCTAGCCGAGGAACGGTTTCAAGCTGGGCATCTGGATGAAGCTGTGGCGTTGGCCCGTAAGGTGCCGCCTCGCACCGATGCCTATATCCAAGCCCGCGATCGCATGGATGCCTGGCAAGCGGTTTGGCAGGAGGCCGAAGCTGTTTATAGTCGAGCGGATGATGCCATAGCGCTGGGTAATTGGGATGTGGCGTTAAGTCGAGGGCGAGCCCTGCTGACGTTAGAGAATCGCTATTGGGCTATGGAACGTTATCCTGATCTGGCTCGGCGGGCCCAGGAAGGGCGGGAACAGGATCAGTGGCTGGCGGATGCGGCCAAACGCCGTCGCGCGAACATGGCACCGTCCACGGAGGGACGGCGCACCCAGTGGGAGCAGGAGCGGGATCAGCGAGATTTGCAAGTTCTTCAACAGGCCCAAGCTCTTGCCCAATCTAGCAACGTGGACGATCTGCGGGAAGCGATCGTCAATGCTCGGCGCATTATTTGGGGGACGCCTCACTATGACCAAGCTCAGTCGTTGATTACCACCTGGCAGGATCAGGTGCAGGCGATCGAGGATGCTCCTAGGCTAGAGCAGGCGCGGCAGCTTGCTAGTTCAGGTGATGTTGAGGATTTGGAAAGCGCCATTCGCGAGGCGCGGCGAATTCCTAGCTATCGATCGCTCCATCCTGAGGCTCAGTCCCACATCCAAGTGTGGCAGCAGCAAATTCGTGAGATGGCGGCTGAATCCATGACACCGGTGCCGGTGATGGATGATCGTATGGCTCCATGGTCTCCGCCGGAGGATCCGCGATCGCCCCTGAATCCAGCCTGGAACCCCGACCAAGATGAGCGCTTCCCAGATGCCTATGGAGAGCAGTCTGGGGTATCGGAATAACGTGATGGCGAGGCCGATCGAGACTCCAAGTCTTGGTCTAGTTGCTTAGGATGTGGGATGCATGAGCGACAGCGTAACGCATCTAAGTCTCGTGATAGGTGCGTTACGGCTTCGCCTAACAGCGCCCTACTCCAGCTCTTGTTCTAGAACGGCAGCGATCGCTTTTTGTGACGTGGTTTGAAACTCTTGGACATTGACTCGGGCGAGTAAGCCCATGGCCACGAGCATTCCTACAGCTTCTAGACCAAACACCAGGGCAAAGGCTGGATAGGTTTGCGTGAAAACACTGCGGCCAATATCCAGCAAGGCTCCGCCGAGCAGCGTAGCGCTGGCCTGGGCCATGGCTTGGGCTAGCCCCCATGCGCCCACAAAGGTGCCGGCTGTTTCGGCTGCTGTTAGGTCAAGCATCAGGCTGACGGCGCTATTGGTGAGAATGCCTGAGGATAGACCAAACAGCAGCACCGCTAGCTTCAGGAGTCCTTGGGTTTGGGTGATGCCCGACAGGAGGACTAAGCCAAAGCATATGGCAGTTAAAAAGCAGCCAAGCTGAGCTGAACGTTTTTTGCCGAGCTGCGGTACGATCCAAAACCCGGATAGGGCCATGCCCGCCAAGATGCCATAGCCCCAATATTTGTTGAGCCCGGCGCTTTCGCCAATGGTCATTTGAAACACCTCACGGGCATAGGGTTCCAAAACCGGCTGCTGGAGGAATAGGCTAATGGTCATCATCAGCAAAAAGCCGAAGAAAATACCGGTTTGGCGAGAGGCGGTCAAAATCCGCAGCGATCGCCCTAGGGTAATTTGCTCTTCGCGATCGGCCGCTGTGGAGCGCAGGGCATAGCGAGAATATTTCTTTTCGACGCCAGCGGTGGCGATCACCGTCAGCCCAATCACCGCTAGGGGAAACAGGATGAAGAGGCGGTTGATGCCGGCCTGCAGCGTATCGGGCGTCATGCCAGACAGCATCACCTCGCCAACGATCGCCCCGACGACAATCCCCACCATCAGCATGGCCCAGACAATGCCCACCAGCTTGGAGCGGTTATCTTCATCGGAGATATCCACCAACAGGGCGGTAAAGGGCGTCGAACTGGCGCTAATACAAAGTCCGTAGCATCCAAACATCAGCGCCAGCAGCCCCACCCAGCCATAGGTTGGCGCTGCCCATCCTGCCGTTTCGACGCTAGCGCCCAGTTGCCAAACCACCTGCACGGCCAGAAAGAGGCAAATGGCCTGCAGTGTCATGCCAATCCACACATAGCCGGTGCGGTGATGGCCGCGAATTGGCCGCGAATCAGACATTTGGCCAAACCAGATCCGGGCCGGAGCCACGAACTGATACATGGCGATCGCCCCTGCTGCCAGTACGCCGGGAATGCGCAGCTCGGAAATCATCACCTGGTTCAACACCCCTAGGGTGAGCAGGGACAGCAGCCCCAGGCCCATCTGGAAGAGGCCCAGACGGAACATGGTAAACAGGGTAATTTTTGGACGGCTTGGAGCCATCACATCTCCAAGCGGTGGATTCGATAAATGTTCAGTTGCCATGGTGCAGAACAGTTGTAGACGTGAAACAATATGGCGTGAAATGATAGAGACGGCTAAACCATTGATGCAGATAGATGGTTATCTACCACAATAGCGGGATGTGTGGATGACGCGATCGCATTGTCCATCACTCAGTCCCTGCCCCTACCCCCTGAGGGATGATGATGCTTGTCCTCATCGCTGTCAGGGATCGGGGTCACCCATCGGCGAACTAGTACTCTGAGGCGTAAGTAAGCCGCCTATTTGCTGAGGTGGGAAACCTTGTGTGTCCTGGAATCCCTTTTCGTTTTTCTATCTTCGTTCTTCTATCTTGCGGTACTAGGGCAGTTCCACGGAGGTAGGCTTGGCAATGTGGGGCAGCCCCCAGCCCAGTTTCTCCCGCAGCACTTGGAAGAACTCGGGCGGGCGCAGCCGGATGAACTTGGCACTATAGGGCGATCGCATCACCTGCACCCGGTCTTCTGGGAGCACATAGCAACCGGCATTGCCATCCACCACCATCACTAAGCGATCGGGGTTGGCAGGGTGAATGACCACAACTTCATGGTCAGAGAACACCAGGGCTCGGGACGCTAGGGAATGGGGGCAGATGGGGATTAATTGCAGCACCGGCACCCCCGGCGCAATCACAGGGCCGCCGGCTGAAAGCGCGTAGGCCGTGGAACCCGTAGGCGTAGACACGATCACACCATCGGCGGCAATATCGACGGGGGCATGGCGACCAATGGCAATTTCAAAATGGCACATGCTGGTCAGGGGTTCTCGGTGCAGCACCATTTCGTTCAAACACAGCGCCTCCCAGGCCAACTGGTCGTTGTGAAACATTTGCACGACTAACATGACGCGATGCTCAATGGTGTAGTCACCGTTGAGGACGCAGTCGATCGCTTGGGGCAACTGGTTGAGATAGGCTTCGGTCAAGAAGCCCATATGCCCGGTGTTGATGGTGAGCAGAGGCACGCCCGTGGGCGCAACCTGTCGGGCGGCCGCCAGCACCGTGCCATCGCCCCCTAGCACCATGGCAAAGTCCATCTCGGCGTCGAAATGGGGCGGAACTAAATCCTCGATGGGAGTTCGCTGAACAGGACAATCGGGGCTGGAGTAGCCAAGGATGCCTCCTGCGCCCGACAGCCGATGCACGTCATATCCTAACTGGCGGAGCTTTTCGTCTAGCTCCGTGGCAACTCGACAGGCAACCGGCTTCGTATCGTTATATATAATGCCTACTTTGGGCACGCGCAACGTCCAAATTTATAATCAAATGGTTATGAATGAGCTGTCTCACGTCGGGTTCTAACCGAAGACAAGCCATGGCGCAAGGATAGAACGCATTCAGTCTAGATCGGGTCACCCCATGGGGATCAAACCTAATCCGTGAAACCGTGGCCTTCTCCGGGTGTCGGTCTAACATTGGCGGCACCCATTTGCGCTTCTATCTAGATTAGTGTGATTTGCACTGCTTTGAACAGCCATCCCCCAAGTCTGCTGAACCACTGGGTTTGCGGTGCGATCGCCATTAGGGTTTTCAATCCCAATCATCAGAAACTCCGATGCTATGGGGTGGGGCGGTTGAACGCAAAAGCCTATAAACCTTGTATATCAACACTTTGAGCGATCGCCCTTCTTTTTGAAGACGGCAGCCCACTCCGGGGAACTGGCTCAAACTGCCCATGTTCGTCCCTTGGCTTGTTGTCGAACCCTTCATATTTTGTTACAAAGAGAGCAGATGGCTTGTAGGCAGGATACTGCATGTTTGGTGGATTGACTGGATTTGCAAATGGCTCCAAGACTGATGTTGGAGAGCAGATGTTGAATGCGGCGGCGAGTCAGTCGATCCGTCACTTGTTTTCTAAGAGTGATGCGGTTGATGTCGCTGTTCGTTGCTACCCATCCAGTAAGCTACTGCAGGGCAGCATTGACAGCTTCAAGATGACAGGACGCGGTCTGGTGATTCGCCGTCAGTTTGCGGTAGAGGAAATGTCCTTCGAAACCGATGCCGTAGCTCTAGATGTCGGTGGCATTTTTGCAGGACAAATTCGTCTGCGCCAACCCACCCAGGCTGTGGCTCAGGTGGTGCTGTCGGAAAAGGCGATCAACGATGCCTTCACGGCCGATTTAGTCGAAAAGCGTCTCAAGAATGTCGATCTAGAGGTGCTCACCCAGCTCTCGGGTGGAGAACCGGTGTCGTTTCGCGATGTGGTGGTCACACTGCTGCCGGGCAATCGGGTGGCGATCGCTGCCAAGACTGATTTGCCGAACCGTCAAGATGTGCCCATTTCCATGAAAGCCACCTTGATGATCGAAAAACGGCGACGGCTGCGGTTTGGCGAGGCAGAGTTTTGGGATGAGGCCGTGCCCGCTGAGGTGCGATCGCTCTCGGAAACCTTGACCATGGCCTTTGCTGAAGTTCTCAATGAAATGGTAGATCTAGATCGGTTTGACCTCGATGGCGTCAAGCTACGCCTCAACCGATTAGAGGTTGAGGGGAAAAATCTAGTCCTGAGCGGGTATGCTCAGATTGACCATTTCCCAGGTATTCGTTAGTGCCTGATTCGGCAATGCCAGTTCAAGAATTCTTGTCGCTCGGGGGAGTCGTGATGATTCCCCTGATTGCGCTATCGATATTAGCCTTGATGCTGATTTTGGAACGGCTGATTTTCTGGGGGCGAATCACGGGACGCCAAACCCGTATTGCTCAGGAAGCGATCGCTCTCTATGCCCGCAACCCGGCCCAGGCGTTTCAATTGCTGAAGCGCAACCAGCAGCTTCCCATCGCCCGAGTGTTTCTATCGGCCCTGCAGCTAGAGCAAGCCAACCCCGACGACTTTCGCCTAGCGTTGGAAACCGCTGCCCAGGCAGAGCTGCCCACCCTGAAGCGCTTCAATACCATTTTTGAAACGGTGATCAGCGTTGCGCCTCTCTTGGGTTTGCTGGGCACCATCTTGGGCTTAATGGACGCCTTCGCCGCCCTGCGCGTAGGTGACATTGGCGGCACCGAAACCCTCGACGTCACGGCAGGGATCAGTCGTGCCCTAATTTCCACCGCATCGGGTCTGGTGGTCGCCATCAGCACCCTCTTTTTTGCCAACCTGTTTCGCGGGCTGTATCTACGGCAGCGGGCCCTGATCTTGGAATATGGCGGGCATCTAGAGCTGCTCCATCGTCGCTACCATCGCTCTGGAGGGGCACCCTATGCAGCTCCCTGAGGAAACCGATGCACCACCTCAGATCAACATCGTGCCGATGATTGATGCCATTTTCGCGGTGCTGGCCTTTTTCATCATGTCTACCCTGTTTCTCACCCGCTCCCAAGGGCTGCCGGTGGCCTTGCCCGATGCGGCCACCAGCGAAACCCAGGTTCAGGAGCAATGGGTGGTGACCTTGGATGCTCAAGGACAGGTGTTTCTCAACCAAGCTCCCGTGGCGGTGGATCAACTCGCGGCCCAGGTGCGATCGCAGCTCACCGATACAGCTCCTTTGGTAATCATCCAAGCCGATGCCGCCACCCCCCATGGGTTGGTGGTGCAGGTGATGGACGAATTGCGTACCTTGGAGGGCGTGCGGCTGGCGATCGCTACCCAACGCCCCTAGGTTAGATCTGGCACCAGGGGAAGCTGCACATCTTGGTTGAGGCGCGCTAGGTTAGCCGGATCGATCGTACCCTGCACTAAAAAGCGATAGGTTTCTTGGTACATGGTTTGCCAATAGCGATTACTCATGTCTTGGCTAAACTCGGTGGGATCCACCATGGGATGGGGAACAAGATCGCCTGCAGCATATAGGTAAGAATAATGACCCTGTGCTTCTCCACCTAGTTTTTGCGTGAAGGTCTGATTGGTAGACAAATCGGCCGCATCTTCATTCTCAGTCAAGATTAAACAAGTAGGAATGCGGCGCAGAGTGCGCATACTTTCAGGACGCAACACAAAGTCTCCGAAGCGGTTATTGGCCGTAAAGCAACCCACCGGGAAGCGTAGGTTAGGATCCCAGCCGGCTTCCTGTAAGTCCAAGGGGCCCGCAATATTGACGTAGAGTTCATTATCTTTGCCATGGATTTCCAGCAGGGGCGCGTAGGCAACTACCCGCTGAATACGGTTGGGCTGATCCGCCGCCAGCCCCAGCGCAACCGCACCCCCCACCGATAGACCTACGGTGTAAATTGCTCCCGGCATGGCGTCGAGTTCTGTCAAACGCGATCGCGCTTCGGTTAGATAAGCTTCATGGGACGAGGTGAAATAGCGCTCGAAGTCGGGGTTATCATAATCTTCCAAGGCTTTCTTGATCTGGACTAGTTCCGGCTCAATCCTGAGCAATCGGGCTGCCATGGCGGCCTGCTGCAGGGGATTAGGATGTTTGATCTGAGTTGGATCACCGCCAATCATATGGGTGAGCATGCCCATAAGCACAGGATCTTGCTTGACTTTACGCTTTAAGGGCTCGGCATATTCAGGTTTGAGGTTGATTTGGGGCCAATAGCGATCCGCAGGTAAGAAACTATGTCCAGCTAAGCTGGCTTGATAGACATTAAACCCACTGCGGAACAGATAATCTGCCAGTCGCCACATTTGATGGGGGCGAGCGCTGAAGCCGTGGAACAGCATGACGGTACCGAAAATCGGCTGACCAGGTTCATGAAACAGGTAATAGGGATAGGCTCCATCTCGGCGATCGGGGTGTTGATCGATGGAGGTAATGTAGCGGTCGATCGCTGCCTTGGTGTGGGCGATCTGATCGGCATTGGGGGTGACACGGATCGGCGTTGTGGTTGTCATAGATCGTTGGTTTGGGGGGTGCAAGAGGTTCGATCAGCATCCCATGGGATCATGGGGGAACTGGAGTCACTATAGACAGGCGATCGCTGGGTTGACGGATTGACCGTGCCACTTTGATAATCGGTCTGACCCAATCGCTTGGGCCCGATCGCTCACTCAGAGGCAACTGGCATGAAGACAACGTCGCCCACTATTCTGGCACTTGATTTTGATGGTGTCTTGTGCGATGGACTGATTGAATATTTCCAGACGGCATGGCAAGCCTATGGCCGCATCTGGTCGCCAGGGTTAGATCAGCCGCCGGCAGGGCTAGCTGAGCGCTTCTATCGCCTGCGGCCGGTGGTGGAAACGGGGTGGGAGATGCCGCTGCTGTTGCGATCGCTGCTGTTGGGAACCGCCGATGCCGATATTCTGAAGGATTGGCCGACCCTCGCCCATGATCTGGTCACCGCTGAGCAACTGGACCGTGCCCACCTAGCTGCCATGGTGGATGGCGTTCGGGATGAGTGGATTGCCCGAGACCTAGACCATTGGCTGGCCCAGCATCGCTTCTATCCTGGGGTGATCGCCCGATTGCAGGCAGCGATCGCCCAATGTACGGTGGCAATTGTCACCACTAAAGAAGGACGATTTGTGACGCAACTGTTGCAGCAGCAGGGGATCCAGCTCGATCCATCCGTGATTCTAGGTAAGGAAGTTAAGCAACCTAAGTATCAAACGCTGCGCCAGTTGCGATCGCGTTACGGAAGCCAGAGCGTCATCTGGTTTGTGGAAGATCGGATTAAGGCTTTACAGTCGGTGCAGGGGCAAGCCGATCTGCATGATGTGCGGCTATTCCTGGCCGACTGGGGCTACAACACCGAGAGCGATCGCGCCCAAGCCCAGCAGGCTGCTGCCATTGATCTAATATCCCTAGCTACCTTCAGTCAACCCTTTAGTCATTGGCCGAGTTATCGGGATGATTCTGCCTAAACTTGAGCACTTCTGCCCTATCTCGATCCTCAGCCGGATCCTCATCTGCCGCATCACTGGGGGCTGAGCCATTGATGTCGCTAGGCAACAGCCCCAAGCGCATGCCCTCCATCTCGCTACAGATGCGATAGGTATTGCGCCCTTGGCGTTTCGCCTCATAGAGGGCGGAGTCTGCCATGCGAATCAGAATTTCTGGAAAGTTATTGCGGGTAGGAATATAGGTGGCTACACCGATACTAATGGTGATGTGGGAGGAGATTTGGGATACGTCGTGGCGGATTTCCATGGCTCGAACGCCCGCTCCAATGGTTTTGGCCACCTGGATGGCTCCCTCTTGCTCCGTATTCGGCAAGATCACCGCAAATTCTTCACCGCCATAACGGGCCACTAAATCCGCTGGGCGTTTGACCAATTGGCTGATCAAATTGGCCACCATTCGCAGGCAGCGATCGCCCTCTTGGTGGCCGTGGGTGTCGTTGTAGTACTTGAAGAAATCAATATCGCACATCAGCAACGAAAGGGGCTGGCGATCGCGCATTAGCCGCCGCCATTCCTGGTCGAGGTATTGGTCAAACCGGCGGCGGTTGGCCACTTGGGTGAGACCATCCAAAAAGGCAATGCGCTGCAGTTTCTGATTCGCTTGCTTCAGTTCTTCGTGCAGTTCGGCCTGCTGGATGGCAATGCTAAATTGAGTCGCCAGTTGCTGCAGCAGGCGCACCTCGCCCGGCTTCCAATGGCGAATGACCTTGCACTGCTGCACAATCATCAGCCCCCACAGCGTTTCTCCCTGCAGCAGCGGCACCACAAGCTGAGCACGGATGTTGAAATATTCCAAAAATTCCTGCTGATGAGATTTTAGAGGCTGCTCGTAAATATCCTCCACCGCCAACACGCGGCCATGTTGGTACAGCGACAGATATTTTTTCTCCAAGGTCCAGGGATCGCGCACGATCCAGCCCAGCATAGAAATCTGGTCATTGGCCAGGGATTCTTCAATCACCAATCCCGTGCCGTCGGGTTCCAGATGTTGAATAATCACCCGATCCACCTCTAGCAGGTTGCGAATATCGGTGGTGATGGTGGTAAGAATTTCATCCAGCTTCAGCGACTGGCGGATATGTTGAGCGATCGCCCCTAGCACCTGCTCCCGATGCACCTGCTCCCGCAATTCTTGCTCCACCCGCTTGCGATCGGTAATATCGCGATTGCTCGACCGGATGCCTCGCCATTCCCCCTGATCGCTGTAGACCGGCTGAGACATTTGCGATAGCCAACGCACATGCCCACTGCGGGTCACAATCCGAAAGTCGAGGGAGGTGGGCGCATTCATGGCCTGGGTTTGGGCCATGCTCACCTGGGGGCGATCGTCGGGATACACGAGTTGCTCTAAGAGGCTGGGATCTTGAACAAACTCACTCACGCCATAGCCGGTGAGCCGTTGGCAGGAGGGGGACATATAGAGAAATTGCCCGTCTGGGCCCACCCAATATTCCCAGTCTTCGGTGAAATCTGCCACGGTGCGGAAGCGTTCTTCACTGTCGCGCAGGGCTAGTTCAGCGCGCTTGCGATCGCTCACGTCTTGAATCAACACATAAAACCCCGACCCCTGAGACTGCTGTTGGGGAATGTAGTCGACCTGCATATCATGGAGGTGGCCAGCAGCATCAGCCAGGGGCATCTCAAACTGTAGGGTGCGCCCCATCAGCACGCCGTTAATGTAGGGCAAAATCGTATCGTAGACGTCAGGGGGCATCACCTCCTGAAGCGATCGCCCAATGATTTGATCGACGCAGCGATTAAACCAGGTTGCATAGCGCTGGTTGACAAACTGATAGCGCTGCTGGGCATCAACCTGGGCAATCATCACCGGCACAGAATCGGTAATCTGCCGCAGTTGCGCTTCCCGTTGCCGCAGTGACTCCTCGGCCTGATGGCGTTCGGTGGTATCGCGACCCACAGACTGGAACCGTAAGAGGTGACCTGCTTCATCAAAAATGGCGCGATCGCTCCACAGTTGCCACCGATATTCGCCATTGGCCGCCATCACCTGATGTTCCACCATCTGCATGGGGGTGGTGGGGGTGAGATGGTTCAGGTGCTGGGTGAGTTGGCAGCGATCGGAACGCGGCAAAAAGTCAAAAACATTGTGCTGACAAGCTTGGTCAGGGGCAATGCCAAAGTATTCACAGTAGGCAGGATTGACCCGCGTTAGTTGACCATCAGGCAAGAACTCGCACAGCAACTCTTCAGCGTGAGCGATCGCCTGATCTGGGTGGCTGCTAGACCGCAGGCGGGCCGTGGGGGGCACCGATGGAATGCGCGATCGCCAAGCGGTGGGGTTGCCGTGTTGGATGAGATCGGCGCGATGCACGACGCCAATCAAGTGACGTTTGGGGCAAAAAACGACGAGATGCTCAACCTCCATTTGCACCATGTGTCGCTGGGCTCGCCAGAGGGAGTCTTGCAGCCCAATCAGCAGGTCAATCGGTTGCATGATGGCTGCTGCCGGTGTGCGACTGGCACAGCCGGCTAGGGTCACTTGGGCTAAGTCGTTGAGGGTAATAATCCCCACAGGGTAGCGTTTGAACGGTGCCTGGGATGATGGCTGATGGATCCGCGACTCGACCACCACCGTGCAACTGGCCTGGGTCAACGCCATGCGCCGGGCAATGTCTTGCAGGGACGTGTAGGTGGTCACTTGCATCACCTGGGTGTCCATGATGTCAGCCACCGACTGCAGCTTGAGTAAATCGGCGGTGCGCAACGTATCCTTGAGGCGATCGCCCCAAATGAGCCCTAGTAAGGTTTGCTGATCATCAACGACCAACACCACCGAGGTCCCTTGATGCTGCATGGGTTCTAGCACATGGCGGATGTGGCTAAAATGGTGGATATTTAGGGTGGCAACGGCGTGTAGGGTCAGATCCCCAAGTTTGACATCCCGTAGGTTGTCCCAGGTGGCGATCGCTTGAATAAGATCGAGGGGCAGGAGAACACCCAACCAACGGTCTGACAAGGTAACGACTAGGGGACGTATTGACGCTGCTGAGGGTGGCGCATTAGAGTCTGGAGTCATGAGCGCCAAGGCATCCGCAAGTGAGGTGTTGGGTGATGCCACGAGTGGGGCATGATCCATCACGCGCTTGAGGAATGCAAGTGGGAAACTAGCGTTGTAAGCCATCCAGCTACCATCAAAGGACGTTGATACTCTGATGATTGGTGCAGCTCTAGGGAGTTGCAATGTTCAATGGGGCAGACGAAAATTATCGTTTGACCGCTACATCTAGGCTAGCTTTGGGGCAGCCATGACGGCCGCTTGCCGCCCAAGGAAGCATGGATGCAGACAGGTGGACTTGTAATATCTAGCAACCGTTGCCAGGGCGTAGCGGTTGCTAAGTAACAGTTGCCAGGGAGTAAGGTGCAAGGCAGATATTCAACGGTAGTGCATCGTTTCAAAACAATGCATCCTAGCTTATACGTAGCTGGGCTACCTGAATCCGAACACAATTCCAATCATGTAATGAATTTGATCCGGGAAGACCGTCTATCCTTGGGCCTAGGGTGCCCTAATCATCAGGTTTCTAGAACACCTACGGCTAATCGTTGGCTAATTGTTGGCTCACCTTGTAACCCTGAGGGTATCCCATGATGGGAGTTAGGGTTCAGTTAACACTAGATGCCACTCCTCATCTTGAGTATGCCATGCAGGCATCGGAGTTTGCCCAACCACAAAGGGCCCCCAATAGTGCCGCGAGCCATCCTGGGCAAAGGCCACCACAATATCTCCTGGCTGAATGGACAGCTCGTGATCCGGTAGGGATAACATGAGGCCGCGGGCGCTGCCTTCGGCGGGCGCAAAGTCCCAATGTACTGGCTCAACGAAGGGGGTGGAGCTAGCGGTCGTGGGTGAGGTCTCGGGGATACTTGCTTCTAGGTCAGGGATGGTGCCCATGTCTCCATCGCTTGGCCGAGACAAGAGCGCCACCCGTACGGGGTAGATCGAGCGATTGCTGACGCGCAGGTGGCCGCGCAGGTCTGCATTGGCCGGTATGCTATCGGGAGGAACCAGGAATTGATCATCTGCCGTTGCCGGAAAGACGTTCATGTCGCTGGCGAGGGGGGGCAGCGATCGCTCTGTCGGTGATGCATCATCTAGACCGGGAATGGCATCGGGCTGAACGGGCTCAATCTGAATCGAGAGGTCAAATGGTCTGAAGACCCAAGCTAATAGGGCAAGTCCAATCACTCCAGCCATAGCAGGGTAGACCCATAGCTTAAAATCTTTGGTCACCATTGCACCCTCTGTTTCACCCCCCGCATGTGGTCTATCTTTACTCTACTGAGTTGACGAGGACTTCGGGGGACTCTTCTGGACAACTTTACGATTTTTTTGACTCGTCCTTATGATGTTGTCCGCTACCGGTTAGACGTCGTACCACAACTGAATGTGTTCCGGGTCAACCATCTATGCTGTAGAACAGACGTAGGGCGTGAAACATCAATAGGGTTATCTAGATGTGTTAGATGTAAATGAGCAGAGCGGGGCGATCGCAGATGAGTCAACATAGATCATGGCGTTGGGTGGGCTGCACCGTGGGTGGTCTAGCGCTGGCGTTGGGGAGCGGGCTGGGCCCTGTTCCGGAGAGCTATGCTCAGGATCCGCCACCTGGGCAGATGGCTCAAACGCTTAATCCAGAGACGGCGGAAGGTCAATTAAATCTTGGTTTGCAGGCCATTCAGCAAGGGCAGCTTGAGGAAGCGATCGCTGCCTTCCGACGGGCCACGCAGCTCGACCCAGCCATGGCCCCGGCTCACTACAATCTCGGCTTGGCCCTACGCCAACAGGGGCAACTGCAGCCGGCGGCCGATGCGTTTTACAATGCCACGGTGGCCGATCCGCAGTTTACCCTAGCCTATGCCAATCTAGGCGCGGCGCTGCTGGAGGGCTTTAATTATGACCAAGCCTCCGACTATCTGGAATATGCCATTGCCTTGGATCCGACGATGGGCTTGGCCTACTACAACTTAGGCCTGGTGCGGCAACAGCAAGGGCGTTGGCCCGAGGCGATCGCTGCCTTTGAACGCACCCTAGAACTCAGCCCCAATGTGCCAGAGCCACCCTACTATCTGGGCATGAGCTACCTGCAGGAACAGCGGTTAGAGGACGCGATTCAAGCCTTCCAGCGAGCGATCGCCATTAATCCTAACTACACCGAAGCCCACTACAGCCTAGGTACCATCTACCTGCAGCAGGGGCAACTGGAGGCGGCGATTGGGGCCTTTCGGCAAGCAGCAGAGTCCAATTCCAACTACCCCAATGCCTACTATGGAGCCGGGCTGGCGTTTATGCAGCAGGGCAAGTATGCCGATGCCCGCCAGGTGCTGGAATATGCGCGGGATTTGTTTTCTGCCCAGGGCAATCCAGAATGGGCAGCCAATGCTGAGCGGTTAATGCAACAGGCCCAGAGTCAGCTCTAGCGATCGCCATGCCCCACCGTCCTATTTACCTCGATGCCCATGCCACCACGCCCTTGGATGAGCGGGTGCTGCAGGCCATGCTGCCCTATTTCACCGACTACTACGGCAATCCCGCCAGCGCCACCCATCAGTATGGCTGGGAAGCCGAGGCGGCGGTGGAGCGATCGCGGCGGATTTTAGCGGAGGCGATCGGGGCCACACCGGAGGAATTGGTGTTCACAAGCGGCGCAACGGAAGCGAATAATCTAGCCATCAAAGGGGTCGCCGAAGCCTATTTTGCCCAGGGCAAGCATATGGTGACGGTGCAAACTGAGCATCGGGCGGTGCTCGATCCCTGTCAGTATCTCGAAACCTTGGGCTTTGAGATCACCTATCTGCCGGTGCAGCCGGATGGGTTGATCGATCTAGGGCAACTGGCGGCGGCCCTGCGTCCAGATACTCGTCTGGTGTCGGTGATGGCGGCCAATAACGAAATTGGGGTGATCCAGCCCCTCGCAGACATTGGTCGCCTCTGCCACGATCGCGGCATCTTGTTTCATACGGATGCGGCCCAAGCGATCGCTAAGGTGCCGCTGCATGTGCAAACCATGCAGATTGACCTGCTGTCGATGACGGCCCATAAGGTCTACGGCCCCAAGGGGATTGGGGCGCTCTACGTGCGACGGCGTGATCCCCGCGTGCAGCTTGCTCCTCAGATCCACGGCGGTGGTCATGAACAAGGGCGGCGATCGGGCACTCTCTACCCTCCCCAGATTGTCGGTTTTGCGAAAGCTGTCGAAATCGGCCTGGCTGAGCTGGATTCGGAAACTCAACGCCTATGCTATCTACGCGATCGCCTCTGGACGTCTCTCAGCAGTTTGGACGGGGTATATCTAAACGGGCATCCCAGCCAGCGCCTGCCCGGAAATCTGAATATCAGCCTTGAAGGTATGGATGGACGAGCATTGCTGCGGGGGTTGCAGCCCCACGTGGCGGTGTCCTCTGGGTCAGCCTGCACGGCTGCCAAACCATCCGCGTCCCACGTCCTCAAAGCATTAGGGCGATCAGATGCCCTCGCCCAAGCGTCCCTACGTTTTGGGCTAGGACGCTTTACCACCGACGCCGAGATCGATCAGACCATTCAGGTAGCGATCGCCACGATTCAGTCCTTGCAAGGGATTGCGGTGGACTAAGCTGATGCCCAGCATCTACCCAATCCATCGATGAACCGATCTGTCGATAGAGAGATGTGTTAAGACTATTGGCAAGGCGTCACCGAAGGTATGTGGGCTAAGCTAGATTTGGAACGGTAGCTGTGGCAAGCCTGTACCCACGTTGCTGCTTACCGTCGTACACCACGCTTAAGGAAAGCATAGAGTCATGGGGTTATTTGACCGTGTTAACCGGCTCATTCGGGCTAACCTAAACGCGGCTGTCAGTTCAGCCGAAGATCCAGAAAAAATCTTGGATCAAGCAATCATTGATATGCAAGAAGACTTGGTGCAAATGCGCCAGGCCGTTGCGGGAGCGATCGCTAGCCAAAAACGCACCCAACAGCAGTACGACAAGTCTCAGTCTGAAGCCAATACCTGGTACCAACGGGCTCAATTGGCTATCCAAAAAGGGGATGAAAATCTGGCTCGCGAAGCCCTCAGTCGCCGTAAGTCGTTAGCGGATGCCGCTGGGTCGCTCAAGGCTCAGTTGGATCAACAGCTCACCAATGTTGATCAGCTCAAGCGCAATTTGATTGCCCTAGAAGGCAAGATTTCGGAAGCCAAAACCAAGAAAGATATGCTCAAGGCTCGGGCCAGTGCGGCCAAGGCCAATGAGAAGCTGCAAAGCACGATGAATTCCATGGGCACCAGCGGCGCAATGGCTGCGTTTGAGCGCATGGAAGACAAGGTGATGCAAATGGAAGCCCGTTCTCAGGCGGCCTATGAGCTGGGTAGCAATGATCTAGAAAATCAGTTTGCTGCTTTGGAATCGGGCAGTGATGTGGACGACGAATTGGCAGCTATGAAAGCCCAGCTCACCGGCGCAGCACCTAGCCAAGGGCAACTACCTGCGGGAACAACGGGTGCTGCGGCTCCCCAAGATCAAGCGGTGGATGCAGAGCTAGAAGCGCTGAAAACACAACTCGATCAACTCTAAGTCTCTCTAGGTCTGTATAACTTCTAAGTCTGTGCAACTCTAGGTCTGTGTCCCGTTAGGTCTTCCATCAACGTCTAGCTCATGGGGTTTAACATCCCGCTTGTTGATGGATGGCCCTCCTTCTAGATCCTCCGGATAACGGGGGATTTTGAGTATGCAGCGATAACCTTCAGGTTGTCGGCGGATCATGCCATGAAAAAAGGCACCCCTGAGAGTGCCTAAAGGATTCTAATCATGTTGGTGTATCAAAGGTTTATTTAAAACCAACCGCTGCTTGCCAAACAAAGGCAAGGAGCAGGAAGAAGACTGGAATAATAGGCAACACATCAACAAGGGGATCAAAAACAGAGTAAGCTTCGGGCAGCTTGGCTAAAATTAGTGCCGCGTCCATGGATGGCCTTTCCTCTTTAACTCAGACATCTCAGATTTTTTGAATCTTATCATAATTCAGGGATCACCTCACCCCGTCTTGCAAATTCTGCGCCGGGATGGGGCGGGTGTTCCATCAGTAGAGGGCGATCGCCCTCTAGGTGAGCAGCGATCGCAGTTGGGCTATCAGGCGATCGCAGTCCTCTTCTGTGGTGAAGTAATGCACGCAGGCTCTGACGCAGTTGGGATGCAAAATGGTGCGTACCATGATCTGCTGGGCTTCGAGCTCGGCCACCAGTTGCCCATGGGCTCGGTCGGGCTGTCCGTCTAGGCGAAAGGAAACGAGACCGGCTTCGGGGGGCGTGGTGCGCAGGGGTTGAACCGTTGGCAGAGTTTGTAACTGCTCCCAGAGGTAGGCGCTGAGCTGTTGAATCTGCTGGTAGCGCTGCAGGGCTGTTCCCTGCTGTTGATGGAGAGCGATCGCCGTCCGCAGGGCGCTGTACAAGGGATAGTCGGAGGTGGCAATTTCGTAGCGTTGACCATTCTCCTTCAAGCCCGTGGGTTGCCCGGTGCCATCCATGGTGATGCTGCGCCAGCCCACAAAGGTTGGAGCTGCCGTGGGGTAACAGGCAGGGTTGACATAGAGCCCGCCCGCGCCCGCCGCTCCACACCACCATTTATGCCCGGTGAAGGCGTAGAAATCTGCTCCTAGGTCATCAAGCTGCAGGGGCAGAACGCCCACAGACTGGGCCGCATCCACCAAGATCCGCACTGGCTGGTAGCTGGGATGTTGACGGCAGGCGGCCACAATCTCCTGCATGGGTAAAACCTGGCCGGTGTTCCACAAAATATGGCTAATCACCACCATGCGGGTCGTGGGCATCAGATGCTGAGCGATCGCCCCCACGGGATCACCTTGGTTTAGGGTTTCGAGGATGGGACAGGTGGACAGCTTGATGCCAAAGCGTCGCTGGAGCTCATGGGCGGTGGCAATCACGCCTGGATGTTCACAATCCGTCAGCAGCAGATGATCGCCCTCGCGCCAGTCGATGCTCCATAGGGCAATATTGCAGCCCACGGTCACATTTTCCGTGAGGCTAATAGCGTCGGCTTGCGTGCCCAGTTCATCGGCGATCGCTTGCCGGGCCAGTTGGCTTTCTTGCTGTAGCCAAGCATTGGTGCTGCTGGAGAACGGCCCCCGTTCTTGAATCTGCATCTGGGTGTCATGGAGGGCAGCGATCGCCTCCTGGGCCATCGGCCCTTGGCCGCCATAGTTGAAATAGGTTTTAGTGGCGAGGGCGGGATAGCGTTGGCGATAGTCGTGCAGCGAGGGTTGAACCATGATCATCCATTTGAAAGACGTGCTTCCTGCTTGTACCAAATTGCAGGGAAGGCGGCAAGATGCTGATGGTGGGGAGGCGGGCGATCGCTCTTAGACCTCAATCCTCAGTTCCCAACCCTTAACCCTTAGGAGATGAAGGTGGGAACTGGCCCTCGCGAATATCGCGGCAGAAGTCCTCTACAGCTCCCTGCACCGTCTCTCGCAGATTTGCATAGGCTTTTGCAAAGGGCGGCCGCCAGTCTGAGAGCCCCAGCAGGTCGGCCGTCACCAACACTTGCCCATCACAATCTGGCCCAGCGCCAATGCCAATGGTGGGAATCGATAGCTTCTGGCTAATCGTAGCGGCAACATGATCGGGAATATGTTCGAGCACAATGGCAAATGCCCCAGCCTGCTCCAGGGCGATCGCTTCTGCGAGGAGCTGCTCCCCCGCCTCAGGAGTCGTCCCCTGTTGCCGATAGCCTAGACGACGTACCGCTTGGGGCGTCAGGCCGATATGTCCCAACACCGGCATTCCCGTTTGCACCAAAGCCGCGACCGTATCGATGATCGCTGGATAGCCGCCCTCTAGCTTGACGCCCCCTGCGCCGGTTTCCTTCAAAATGCGCCCTGCCGATTCAATCGCCTGGGACAGGCTCACCTGGTAACTTAAAAACGGTAGATCCACAATCAGCAACGCCTGCTTCACACCCCGGCGCACGGCCTTGGCGTGGTGCAGCATTTCCTCTAGGGTGACCGGCAGCGTCGTGTCATAGCCCAAGGTCACCATGGCCAGGGAGTCGCCCACCAGCACAACATCCACCCCTGCCTGATCCATAATTTGGGCGAACAGATAGTCTGCCGCCGTCAGCACCGTAATCCGCCGACCTTGCTGCTTATATTGAATGAGTTTCTGAGGTGTTACAGCCATGAATGTCCTATTCAGCGATCGCGTTCCGCACATCTCGAAAAGACTCTATGCGGTGTGATTCAAGGGGTTAGCGAACTACCTCCCCTGAATTCAGGGTAGCGGATACTGGGTTCAAACGGGTTTTGTTCTGCAAAATCTCGGGGGAACTGGGAGAGCAGGTATGACGGTGGTTCAGTGGGACGACATAACGATTGGCAAGCATTTCGACGTTGCTCTAGTCTCAGATCCTCATAATACGAGGGTTGAGCGGGGTCAAAACCCGGCAATGAAGACGAGGGTTGAGCGGAGTCGAAACCCGGCAACCTAATTGGTAGGATGTATGAGCGACAGCGTAACGCATCCAAGCCTCATGAGAAGTGCGTTACGGCTTTGCCTAACAGCGCCCCACGAGAATGATCCCGAGCGATCGCTTTGCGCACCCGATGTCCTCTATACCAAACCCCTCATTCCCAGACGGGAAGAGGGGCTGTGAATGAAGGGAGCTAGCGCTGTCGGTGTTACCGGGGGAAGGTAGCAGCAAGCCATGGGCTAGTGATAATAACGTTTCTCTAGCCATACCCGTACATCTTGCTCAGAAGCAAAGGTATTATGATAGTCTGTCACCGGATCGTAGACCTGCCAAGAGACCTGTCCACTGCGATCGCGGATTGCCTCAACGTGAGGTTCTTGGCTGCCTGCTAAAGCTCCCCAAGCCCGATAGGCAAATGCTTGCAGGGCAGAGCGCCAATTTCCATCTTGGGCGATGCGATCGGGGTTGTGAGTTGTTCGATGATGCTCAATAAAGCTGAGGAATGGAGCACTAGCTTTCAACATAGACCCCCCTTTAAGCCCAACAAGGCTTGATACGTAAAACTGTTTTCCATACCTTCACCTTAAGAATTTAAAATCAGTCTTTCAAGCAATCTTTTGCATACTTGTGATGAATACTACTCATGACCTGAAAATCCCTGGTATATATGGGATACAGGTTTATGTAATGATACGGATCTGATTAGGTCTGTCATATAACCACACAGAGCGATATGGTTTGTAATAGGGGCTTCAGAATGCGATCGCTCCCATCCACGCGATCGCATCCAGTTTCAACCTCTAAACCTTGCATAAGTCAGTATTCTCCTTTAGCCCCCATCGGTGTGAGATGCCCATGAGAGATAACCATCGGGATAGCATCAAGCTTTCGCAATTGCGGGCGCTGCTAGAAATTGCCAATTGCGGTAACTTCAGCGAGGCTGCCCTCTGTCTGAATGTGTCGCAGTCGGCGGTGAGTCACGCGATCGCCACCCTGGAGAATGAACTGGGTGTGGTGCTGCTGTCCCGTGGACGCCATGGAGCCACCCTGACCCCTGTGGGTGAACAAATCATTGGCGACGTCCGCCATGTCATGGAGGCCCTAGAGGAAATTGTGCGCAAGTCTAATCTTGCGAAAGGGCTAGACGGTGGACAGGTGCGGGTTGCTTCCTTCCGGAGCGTGGCTACCCATGTGCTGCCAGCGGTAATTGCCCTGTTTCGCAAAGCCTTTCCCGCCATTTCCGTCACCATTATTGAACATCAGCACCTACCCTCGGTTCATCAATCCTTGCGTCAGGGCCTAGCGGATATCGGCTTTCTCTATTTGCCAGCGCCGGATGACTTTGAAACCTGGGAAATCCTACGCGATGACTATGTGGTGCTGCTGCCCCCGGATGCCAAGGTAGCAGGCCCTGTGATTACCTGGGATGAGCTGCATAGCTTTCCGTTAATCATGCCTGCTGCCGATGATAGCTGTCGCCTGATTTTGCGGAAGTACTTCACGCAGTTTGATCAACCCCTGAACGCAGCCTATGAAGTGCGGGAAGACTCCACCATCGTCAGCATGGTGGAACAAGGGCTAGGAGCCACGGTGATTGCTCGACTGGCCGCCGAACCGCTGCCGCCCAGTCTCCGAGTCCATAAGTTGCCCTATCCCTTAGAGCGCGTGATTGGGGTCGGGGTTTTATCCGATGCCCTGCACCCCCCAGCGGTATTTGCCTTTTTAGATGTGCTGCGCGGTACCGGAAAATTTAGCCCTTTGCCCTTGAAAGAGGCCTAGTAT
>RECH01000310.1 GCA_007694125.1 Leptolyngbya sp. DLM2.Bin15 | reverse complement strand
ATCCATCCCGTAGTTCGGCTTTCCCTCCACCCTAGCTATTAGCACTCGCGACCCTAGAGTGCTAAATTCTACAGTGGAGAGCTACGAAAGAAATCACGTATGGTTAAGCTGGTTAAATTTAATGAAGCATCTCGTCAAGCCCTGGAACGAGGCGTAAATGCCTTGGCTGACGCAGTGCGGATTACCCTAGGGCCCAAGGGTCGCAATGTTGTATTAGAAAAGCAGTACGGCGCACCCCAGATTGTCAATGATGGGATCACCATCGCGAAGGAAATTGAACTGGAGGACCCCTACGAAAATACCGGCGCTCGGCTGATTCGTGAGGTGGCCTCTAAAACCAAAGACTTGGCAGGAGACGGCACCACGACGGCGACGGTTCTAGCCCAAGCGATGATTCGCGAAGGTCTGCGTAATGTGGCAGCGGGCAGCAATCCTGTCAGCCTGCGCCGGGGTATCGAGAAAACGGTCAACCACTTGGTGGCGGAAATTAGCAAAATCGCTAAACCCGTGGAAGGGAATGCGATCGCTCAAGTGGCTACGGTGTCGTCGGGAAGCGATGAAGAAATTGGTCGCATGATCGCTGACGCCATGGATAAAGTGGGTCGCGATGGTGTAATTACCGTCGAAGAATCGAAATCTCTGGCCACGGAGATGGAAGTGGTGGAAGGGATGCAAATCGATCGCGGTTACATCTCCCCCTACTTCGTCACCGACCAAGAGCGGATGATCTGCGACATGGAAAATGTCCGCATCTTGATCACCGACAAGAAAATCAGCTCGATCCAAGACCTCGTCCCTATCCTGGAACGCATTGCCCGCGAAGGCAATCCTTTCTTGATCATTGCGGAAGATGTGGATGGAGAAGCGCTGGCCACCTTGGTGGTCAACCGTCTACGCGGTGTGCTCAACGGTGCCGCCATCAAAGCACCGGGCTTTGGCGAACGCCGTAAGGCCATGCTCCAAGATATCGCCATCCTCACCGGTGGTCAGATGATCTCCGAGGAGATTGGTCTGAGCCTGGATATGGCGTCGATGGAAATGCTGGGTGTGGCCCGCAAGGTGACCATCACCAAGGACACCACCACCATCGTGTCCGATGCAGGGAATGCCTCGGATATTGAGAAGCGGGTGGGCCAACTGCGCAAGGAAATGGAGCTGACCGACTCCGACTACGACAAGGAAAAGCTGCAGGAACGCTTGGCGAAACTCGCTGGCGGTGTGGCTGTGATCAAGGTCGGTGCTGCCACTGAAACCGAACTCAAGGATCGGAAGCTGCGCATTGAAGATGCGTTGAATGCGACCAAGGCTGCGGTGGAAGAAGGGATTGTTCCTGGTGGCGGTATTGTCCTCATTCACCTAGCTCAGCAACTCGGTGCCTTCAAGGCAACCCTCACGGAGGAAGAGCAGCTCGGTGCAGATATCGTTTGTCGCGCCCTAGAAGCTCCCCTGCGTCAGATTGCTGACAACGCTGGTGCAGAAGGCTCGGTGGTGGTTGAAAAGGCCAAGGAAACCGAGTTCAACGTGGGCTACAACGCCCTCACCGGCGTGTTTGAAGACCTCATCCAAGCAGGGATTGTGGATCCAGCGAAGGTGGTGCGCTCTGCTCTGCAGGATGCGGCTTCCATCGCAGGAATGGTGATCACCACGGAAGTGTTGATTGTTGAAAAACCTGAACCGGCTGCAGCAGCTCCCGATGGCGGCATGGGCGGCATGGGTGGCATGGGCGGCATGGGCGGTATGGGTATGGGCGGCATGGGCGGCATGGGCATGATGTAGTCCATGGCGGTCGAGTGACCCAGCAAGCGGAGGGGCGATCGCCCCTCCGTTTTGTGCTATCTACCCTTTTGCGGTATCTACAATCTGGCAAGGCTTGACTACAATGGAAGCAGCACCCTATCAGAATGACTAAGCTCTTCTAGGGGCATTTCATTGCCCTGACCCTTGTCCATGCTATTGAAATTTCTCTAGGTCTATGACAGCTCAAATACTAGTTGAAAAAACAAAATTAGAAACGCCACCTCTGACCTTGCACTATCTGGGCGATCGCGTTCTGCGACAGCCAGCCAAGCGGATTGCTAAGGTGGATGACTCTGTACGGCAATTGATCAAAGAGATGCTGCAGACCATGTACAGCGAAGATGGCATTGGTCTAGCGGCTCCTCAAGTGGGTGTGCATAAGCAACTGATTGTGGTGGATTGCGATCCAGAAAATTCGGCTTCGCCTCCCTTGGTGCTCATTAACCCCGTGATCAAGTCTTCATCCCCTGAAACCTGTTCCTACGAGGAAGGTTGTCTGAGTATTCCCGGTGTGTACTTAGGGGTGACGCGTCCGGAGGTGATCGAGGTGGCCTACAAAGATGAGAATGGTCGTCCTCAGCGGTTAAAAGCGAAAGGACTGCTATCCCGCGTTATTCAACATGAAATTGATCACCTCAACGGGGTCATGTTTGTGGATCGAGTAGACAATGGTATTGCTCTGACCCAAGCTTTGGATAAGCAGGGTTTCTCGGTTCAAGCGGTTCAGGCGATCTCGGCGTAGTTGCTGATGGTGGGCTGATGCCTGAGTTGTCGTTGGTGATATAAGGACACTATCTGTTGTGACTCCAAAAAGTGGTGCGTTTTTAGCGGTATCCTGCGTGGCAGCGATCGCTGCGGTGGGTTCCGTGTTTGAACTATCGTCGGGTACTCCCCAACTGGGGGCTGCGCCCACCTCGATTATCCTAGCTCTGAGTATTCCGCTAACCGTCGTCATGTTCTTGGCGGCCGTGCGCGACGCCAAAGCGAACCAAGGTTAGAACCCTGGTTGCCCCTAGACTAGGAGCCGATTAGAGTACCGACAAGCAAACCCATGACTGCCCCCGCTGGTACGAGCTGCCATGCGGGGGTTTTGAAGCGCAATAGGGCCACGAGGGCCGCGAGGGCGATGGCAATGGTGACACCAGACAGCACCATCGTATCTTGGGTAAAAGCCGTCTGGGCCAGGGGCACCGATGCAGCGGCCACCGCCCCAATTACAGCACTGGTCACCCCTCGCAGAAAGGCCCGCACCCAGGGACTGCGGCGGATGCGAGACAGGATGGGTGAAGCCAGCATAATGAAGGCGAAGGATGGCGCAAAGATGGCGATCGTGGCGATTAGGGCTCCCACAACCCCCGCCACTTTATAGCCCACAAAGGCTGCGGTGATCACGACGGGCCCAGGCGTGAGCTGGCCGAGGGCAACACCATTGATAAATTCGGTACGGGTGAGCCAATGGAAATGATCCACCACCTCCGCTTCTAAGAGCGGAATGATCACAAGGCCACCGCCAAAGATAAAGCTGCCCACCTGCAGGAAAAAGCTGATCAGCGGCAGGGCATAGTCCGGCAAACGCTCCAGACCCCAGAAACTAGATAGGGCCAAGACCTCCCCCGATACGCCTACGGTTGCTAGGGTTAACGACATCGTGGGCAGGAGCGGTAGCAGCCAGGCATAGTTGACAGGGGGATTGGGTGGTGCGCTCATTCTCGGGCCATAGATCACCAAACCCAGAATGCCCGCGATGATGAACATCAGCAGCACATTGATGGACAGCGCCAGCATAACCACGATGGTCGCGATCGCGATCGCCCCTCCCATCCAGCCGCGGAGAGTACGTTTGGCTAACTTCCAGCAAAAGCCTACGATAATTGCCACCACCACCGGGGAGATACCCAAAAACAGATACTCTAGCTGGGGCAAGCTCTGAAACCGAAAGTACATCCAAGACAAAAACACCAGAATTAGAAATGCTGGGGTGATGAAGCATAGTCCGGCAATCAAGGCACCGATCTGTCCGGCACGGACATAGCCCACATAAAGGCCTAGCTGGGTAGAAGCTGGCCCCGGCAGCATTTCACAAATCGCTAACCCTTCCGAGAATTGCTCTGTGGTCAACCACTGTCGCCGCACCACCACCTCATCAAGCTGCATGGCAATGTGGGCTTGGGGGCCGCCAAACCCGGCTGCGCCCAGACGCAGAAAGAGTTGCGCTAGGTCTCGGAGGCGATCGCTTTTCTTGTCCATGGAGTTGGTCAATAGGAAGACAGGGACGTCCGAGGTGATCATACCAGGGGTAGTTGTCCAGGGTGGATCGTTAGGACTACAGTTGTATAGAAGACCTGGAATGAATTAGATAACGCGTTGCCCTCTCGGCATATTGCCGATGAACCCGCAATCTTTTGTCATCTAAATATCAACACATACCCTTGATCTCGCGTTGCGCCTCGCCATCCCCACAATGGTCAGGATCGCCACCAGATGGGGCAATGGCGCAGATATTTGATGGAGATCGCATCAGATCCTGTCTGGAATCATCGTGAACCTTGTTGTAGATCACACTCAAGGCTCGCTGAATCCCAGACAATGAAAATAGATTCATGTGGTAGCAATTGTAACGGTTAGCTTAAACATTACGGTTACCTACCGAATGCCGATGCCAACAGCAAACGCGATCGCCCCATGAAACTAAGAGATTCAGGACTCTACACCCTCGTAGGAACCATCCAGTTCTCGCATTCACACTTCTCTTGATTGTCCTCTCCATGCTGAGGCGGTCTCCGAAGTTTCCAGTTCGATAGGTTTAGGCTCTGAGGAGGATCCACTATGCATTCATCCACCCGCTCCATGCAAACACCCGTTCCATTTCGCCGCATTCAAGCTGCTCTACTGACAGCCGCTGTTAGTATCGGGCTTGGAAGTGCGCTAGTAGGTCTTGCATCAGGTTCAAGCCAGGCATCCGACGTGGTTCCATCCCAAACCCTAACGCAGGCGGGTGAAGCAATTGTCGCTGATGGCGTCTATTTGTATGGGCAGTCTTCGGAGCCAGAGCAAGTTGGGTCTGCCTATATGGTCTTTGAGTCGCGCAGCGATCGCTTGGTGGGTGCTTTTTACATGCCCCATTCGTCCTTTGACTGTTTTTATGGCAGTGCAGAACCGGATCAGCTCGCTCTGATGGTGGTAGATAGCTACGAACAAGGTATTCATTCCTTTGATGTGGCGCTACAGAGTAACAGCAATGTTGCCAGCAGTGTAGGTGGGGCGATCGCTCCCATCGCCCTAGAAGGATTTCAACCTGTCGCCACCCTCAGCGAGAACGATTATCGTATCTTAGAGGTCTGCCAATCCCAATATGGGGATCAAATTTAA
>RECH01000041.1 GCA_007694125.1 Leptolyngbya sp. DLM2.Bin15 | reverse complement strand
AACCGTACTGGGGAGTATCTGATTCTGTAGACATATCTGTAGATATATCTGTAGAACCATCCGATCCATCCGATCCATCCGCCACCCCAGCCCCGCCTGGAGCCTCAATCCAGAACACATCGTAGTTGGGAAGGGAAAAGCTACGGGACGTGCGAAACGCTTGCAGGGCTGCTGCTGCGATCGCCTCTGGATCTGCCTCTGCCTCTAGCTCGCTGGCTTCTGGTTGGGACACAAATCCCTCGGGCTGAGCATCCAGAGCCGTGGTCGGAGATGACGATCCGCCGCCTGCCAAGGGCGTATCAGAACGGCTAGCTGGACTTGCCGATGGACTGGTTTCGCGGCTCACCTCCGCTGTCCGGGCTACAGTGGGCGACGCGGCCACCCGAGCTGGTTCCGCCGCTTCTACACCCGGTACCGCTTCCACATCCGTTGCTTCCAGACCCACCGACAAGAACCGTTCTGTACGGCTGCGGGCAGCTAAGATATTGTGCTCCCGGAAACCAATGCGCACGCTGAGCTGAATGCCTCGTCCCATCAACCGCACCGATAGGGTGCCGTGGGCCCGGAAACCTGCACCGTCTGGGTTCACTCCCGCTAACCCCAGTTCCGCTGCTGCGGTAAATTCTAGCGAGAAGCTAAGCCGGAAGCGCTTGGTCACAAAGATAAACTTGATCCAGAACTCAATGGCAACCCGAATGCGGACTTCTAGACCAATGGCGGCATAGAAAGCTGACCCGGCTGCCGGATCGTTAAAGTCAATTAGACCAATATATCGAGCCCCAAAGGCAGCATGAACGTCTGCAGACACTCGGGCCCCAAAGATGCGTAGGTTTTTCTCCGCTTCAAACCGAAAGCCGCCCCGCGCGTAAAAACTGACGCCCACAACTAAGTTATCCGCCGTGGTGCGGAAGATAGCTCCACCGCGAATATCCACCTCCAGCGGCCCCACCTTCGTAGACCAGCGCAGCATATTGGGCCAGCCCAGCTCAGCATGGAATAGCCCCGGCTCAATCAGCAATGTGGCAGAAAACTGACCGTTGTTCACAATCCGTTCCACCATCGGCGGAATGGGAATCAGATGTCCTAGACTGCCGTCGGGATTTGAGGAAATTTGGGCAATAAACCGCTTTTGTCGCACCGACAGCAGCACAAAGCCGCTCAGCAGCGGTCGCTCCCGCAGTCCATCCACATTGTTGACGAACCCCCAGTAGTTGGTATTAAACCAACAGCGCACCGCCATGAAGAAGGTCAAATCACTGCGGAAGGCAATGATCGCGTCCATCACATAGAGACAGGGCAGTACCCGCTCTGCCGCCTCAATCCATTTGAGGGAATTGGGCGAGGCTGAGGTTTGGGAAATCAGCGCTCGTAGCACAATCGTCCAGCGCAGCGCCTCGCCTTCTTCTTCCAAGTCCACGGCCCAGCGATCGCGCCTGGTTAAATCGCCCTGGGTACGGGAAAGCTTCCGCAGTTCTTGCAGGAGTTCGCGCAGACTGCCCGACTGATCGGCGGCGCGAATGCTGGCGATGGTGTAGCGATAGCCGAAGCCTAACCCCACCTCGCGAATGTAGAGTTCTACGTAGGGAATGCGGAAGGTGACCTGCTCAATTTGCAGGAAGATAAACCAAGCCCGCACCCAGGGAGCATTCTCATTGCGCCGCACTCGCAGGAAGGCAAAGCTAGCCGCAATCACCGGCAAACCCTTAATTTCCAGCCGTCCCTCGCCAGCAAAGCCAGTGGCATCTGCTTCATCAATAAATTCCACCACGCCGTAGAGCTTAAATGCCTTACCCGCCGTGATTTCCACCGTTAGCTCACGCAAGTACAAGCGAGGGATAAACGTACCTGGGCGCGGTAGACCAATATACAGATCGTGAACATCAATGCGGGCGCTGATCGCATCCCCCTTACCCTGAGCAAACTTTACCTGCCCAGCAATGCGCATAGCCGGCGCGCCATCAAACTTATCGAACTGGGGTACAAATCCAAAGCCGCGAATCTCCATCTCGAAGCAGCCTAGGAGGCTAAACGATACGGGCTTCGGTAAGTCAATCAGGAAATTCACGTGGCGGGCAACGACGCTAGCATCCCCCGTCAAGGGACAGTCCACGAGTTCAATCTTAACGGCGCTGAGTAGCGCTAGAGGGCCATCGGTGCTGTCGCCCGGTGCTAGACGATATTGGGCACTGCCGCTGATCGTGAAGTAAAGGTGAAACTTATCGTCGTTGACAAATTTTAGACCGATGGAATCAACCGAGAACTGGAAGCGCGTACCCTGGCAGTTTAGTAACTTATCGCCTCCAATGCGAGCGCCGCCCTCCACCAAGGTGAGATTGCCATTACGCTGGGCAAATTGCAGCGAAATGTCCACCATGGCTTCACCGACCAAGGCGGGGGGCAAGGGGCCAGAGCCAGCTAAGGTAAAGTCCTGAACGCGATTATCGACAATGGATAAGCGGCTGCCATGGAACCGGAAACGGGTATCCACCCCATTCAATCGGGCAGGGCGATCGGTAACCTCAGCGGTGATGCTCAAACCCTTAGCAGAAATCGCTAGGTTGCTGAGGGCAAAGGTAATGGGATCATCGCTAGCGCGGGTGTAGTCCACCTCAATCACTGCGCCGTCGCCCTGGATGATTTTGTAGTCGTAGTTTTCTGTGACCAGCGTGAGGTGATGGTAACGGTTATCATCGGGCAGTTTGCCGCCCTGAAACCTCCAGGTCAGTCCGATAAACTGTTTTTCTGGCAAAAATTCCTCATCCGACAACAGCCGAATACCGCCGCTATGCTCTACCCGAAAGGCAAAGGTTGACCAGTTGAGCTTTAAGTTAATGCTCGTGTTAAATTCTAGATCCCCAATCAGAACACCAAGATCCAAGGGCATGGACAGCTCATGGGTGGCAAAATCGGCATGGGCACGGAAGGGGCCGCTGTTATTGTTGATGCGAATCCGTTGCTTGGGAACCCGATCATTGCCACTACTATCCTGACGAGCATCGTCTGGACGATTGAGAAACGGCAGGGTGAACGGATTGAGAGTCATGGTCAACCCTGGTTCCAGCGCCGCTTCTGGCGTTACATTCTCTAGATCTTTGGACGTTATGGGTTCAGCAGAGGGATTATTGGCTCCCCAAACGTTCTCTTGGAGAGCTACGAAATCTTCAAACCTTTCAACCGTTTTCGCTGCAAGGGACTCATGGCGCTCAAAGTTCAGCTCGCTAATGGGCCTTCTAATCTGCTGAAAAAATCTGGGTAGGCCGCCTTGATCCAGTCGGATCTGCAGTAGCACTAGGCTGACCGATCGCCCAGGAACAGCGTCTAGCTGCAAGAACGGCGCATCGGAATCCGTCGCTTCCTGATTCTCGTCACTCGGCGGTTGGAGTTCGCGATCGCCCTCTCGCTCCCAGGAAAAGTTGCTGTAGGCCGTGATTTTCGCCTTCTCAGGTAGCGTGAGAATCATGGCCAGATGATTCAGTTGCTCTGAATTGCCTGACGACTGCAGCAGCAAGGTAAACATCACCTGATCCGGCGTGACCAGCTTCATCCCCGGCAAACTAAAGGTTTTCGAGACTCCCGAAGCATCCCAATCCAGACGAATCTCCGGAATCGGACGGCCAAACAACACCCGCAGGGTTGCAGTACTTTCAATCTGAGCGCTTTGATCCAAAACATTCGGCACCACCCCCCGCAGCCAATAGTTGATGCGGGTTTCCTTCCAACGGATAGCGAAATAGTCCTCCGTCAACCGCAGCCCCAAGAGTTCTAGCGGTAAAGCTTCACTGGTCGCCGACTCCAAGCGATTAAACAAGGAGTCTGCCAAAGACAACACCCGGCTGAGACTCACCGATAGCTTTAGATGGCCATTGAGACTAAATCCAGGAATCAACGACGTACTCAGCCGTAGATCATGGATCTCCAAGGTGATGCGAGACTGATCGGTATTGCGCTCCAGGGCAATGCGCAGCCGCAAACTCGTCCAAGCGATCGCCACCCCGATGCCACTGAGCTGAAACGTGCGCGCCGGCAACTCCAGCACCTCATTCAACACTTCATCGGCGGAGCGAAATGAACGGCGATCGCCCCCTGAATTGCTGAGAAATTTATCGGGAATCGTCAGCGATCGCGATAGAGGCAATGATAAAGCAGCCAAGCGTATCCCCGTTATCTCTATATCGTTTCGAGGTGAAGCGTCACCCATCAAGCTGAGCGACAAATCCTCATAGACGGGGATAGTAACCATAGACCTTCATTCCTCAATACATTACAAACTGCAAGGGTTAAACTTGATAGAGCATTAATTGATATCTCAGTAGCCTAGAGATAGGGAGCGATCGCCTTTCCAGATAGCTCAGACAAGCTATACCCAGGTCACGTCTATCTCCCATCAAGATTCAAGCAAGTCATCTATGCTACCTGGAGCAATCTAGGTATACTCCAAACCACAAGACCTTGAGGTCACATACTCAGGGCAAGCAGCTAATTCCCTGCAACGAATCATGCAGGGAACAACATAGGCTGAGAGCAGAGCATCTAAAGCGTAGCGTTCATCCACAGCATAGATTTACAGGCATGGCAAAATTACCTGCCTAAAAACAAGGCATCAAAAGATACGTCACTGTAGATTAGTCATACCTAAGCATTAGAGTTACGCTTTGTTGATCATCCAAGTACCTGCGACGAACAAGAAACCGAGGGAAACGAGCCAATGACTGGGTAGATTTAAACTGATAGATGAAGACCATGGCTCATTGCCAGAAAGACAAGACTCTATAATCTTCCATCACGGAGGAGATCGGAACGACCTCAACCTCATGATTAGCGCCATCCATCATCACTATTCATCTGCTTCAAGCTTACATAGAGTACGTCTATGCAAACCTTCGTCATAGTTATAGTTGATATCCATATAACGTTGATACGGGTAAATGATAGGCAGCTTTCTTTCTTTTTGCAAGGAGAATTTAGATTGCGTTGTAATTCTCTTTACATTTTGAGTTTTTTCGTTGTCTTTCTTCTCAATGAAGCATTTAAGGAAGGATCGACGGGATGACGATGAAGGATCGATGGCTAGGTTCAGGCCTATCCAGATCAATGAACCCGCAGAGAGTCACACCATGTTCGCCAGTATGCACTACGACCCTGGGCGTTGCTGAATACAAGTATGAATTGCTCAATCCGCCCTCACCCTAGCCCTCT
>RECH01000066.1 GCA_007694125.1 Leptolyngbya sp. DLM2.Bin15 | reverse complement strand
TCGATCTGAAAAATATTGGCCTGATGCTGAGTGTGTTTAAGCCGCGCACGATTGCCTTGATGAGTATCGCGATCGCTCAACTGACGTTTTTGGCGGCCTTACTGGTGAACTTTTATGCGAACTAAGCCTCCTGTGAGTATCGGTACAGTCCTAATTGTGGGGTTGAGCATAAGCAAGGCATATGCTGCCTAGTTAAGTTGTATGGGTCTTATCTGAAGAGAATGTAAAAAAGTAAACAGTTCACCGAGGCAAGAATCTAGGCTGGAGGCTTGAATAGCAATTGTCATCAAGCCGTTTGAGGTCTGCTGTGTTATGCCAGTTGGATTCCCTGAGTTTATTGAAAATCCAGAAAATCGCTGCCCTGTCATTCTTTTGCTCGATACGTCGGCATCCATGGCCGGCGCATCCATTGAGGCGCTCAACGAAGGCATTCAGATCTTTAAGCAGAATCTCCTGGAGGATGAGCAAGCATCTTTGAGTGTGGATGTGGCCATCATCACCTTTGGGAATCAGGGTGTGCAGTGCATTCAGGATTTTGTCGGTGTGCATGACTTCTTGCCGCCCACGCTGCAAACAGGTGGGATGACACCGATGGGGGCAGCAATTGACCAAGCACTGAACCTTGTGGAAACTCGCAAGCAGGTGTATCGACAAAATCATGTTGATTATTATCGTCCTTGGATCTTTCTGATTACCGATGGTGCGCCGACTGATGACTGGCAAGCAGCCTCGACCCATGTTCGGAGCGCTGAGCAGCAGAATAAAGTGTCGTTTTTTGCGGTTGCTGTAGAAGGAGCCAACTTAAAGGTACTGCGCGACATTGCACCGCCCCATCGACCACCGATTAGCTTGCATGGACTAAACTTCCGGGAGCTATTTGTGTGGCTGAGTGCTTCGGTAAAGCGTGTTTCGGGTAGCAAAGTGGGCGAAGCGGTTGCCTTGCCAGCCGTGGGTTGGGGCGAGGTTGTCAGTTGAGCGCCATGACCTATTGGAAAACTATTGCCCGCTCATGTCGGGGGATTGCCCATGAGCAGCAAGGGCTGCCCTGTCAGGATGCAGCAGACTGCCGCGTTTTGCCCAATGGCGTTGTCGTGGGTGCTGTGGCTGATGGTGCGGGCAGCGCCCGTCTGTCTGATGTGGGTGCGCAGCGCTCGGTTGATTTGGTGCTTCAGGGGCTGAGCTTAATTGTGCAAGAGTTTGAGCAGCGACACCCCGGCAAGGTGTTTCCTGTCCTTTCAGAGAGCGTAGCGAGGCAAGTGTTTACGCAGCTACACCACTGCTTGATGGCAGAGCTAGCCATGATTGCTCAGGCTCATCAGTGTGAAGTCAAAGACTTGGCGTGTACGTTGCTTGCCTTTTTGGCGACGCCTCAGGGGTTGGCAGCCATGCAAATTGGGGATGGCTTTATGGTGGTGCGCCTGCCGGATGATGCCTATGGGCTGGTATTTGAACCTGACAAAGGGGAATACAGCAATGAGACCACTTTTGTGACCTCAACGGATGCTGTTGAAGCCATGCAAGTGCGGGTCTTAGCCGAAACACCTGTGTTTGTCTGCTTGGCAAGTGATGGCCTAGAGCGTGTGGCGTTGCGGGTGCGTGATTGGTTGCCGTATCCACCCTTTTTTCAGCCCTTAGAGGAATACCTGAGTGAAACAGATGCTGCTGAGCCGCCACCGGATTATCTTGAAGCATTTTTAGCTTCAGCACAGCTCAATGCCCGCACAAGCGATGACAAAACGTTACTACTGGCTCAATTGGTGCGTTGAAGGGCAACTATGACAACACTGATTTGTAGCAAAACCCAAGGAGCCATTACCCTTACGCAGTGCCTGGCAAAGAGTGGCGAGGGTGAAGTCTGGCAAACCAATTGGCATGGAATGCTGGCGAAAATTTATCATGAGCCCACTCAAAGCCGTATGGAAAAACTGGCGGTGATGGTGACTTATCCGCCGAAAGATCCGAATCAACTGCGGGGGCACGTTTCCTATGCTTGGCCGCAGTCGGTATTGCAGCGAGGTGGGCAGCCTGTCGGGTTTCTGATGCCTGCGATTACAGGGGGTAAGGATCTGCTGAAGGTGTATAGCCCACTGTTACGTAAACGGTTACATCTTGAGGTTGATTGGCGTTTTTTGCATGTAACGTCGTTGAATGTCGTGTCGTTGGTAGAACGGCTGCATCAAGAGGGCTATGTACTGGGTGATATCAAGCCACAAAATATTTTGGTTAATAATCAGGCGCTGCCATCCATTATTGATGTCGATTCATTTCAGGTATGTCACCCCAGTACACGGAAGGTATTTCATTGCCCTGTGGGTACAGAAGGCTTTACGCCACCCGAATTGTTGGGGGAGGACTTGGCTAGCTTTACGCAGATCCCTGAACATGACAACTTCCGAGTTGCTGTTTTGGTGTATTGGCTGTTGTTAGGGCAGTCGCCGTGGGCTGGAGATTGGCGCGGTAAGGGAGAGCCGCCCGCCCCGTCGGACAAACTCCGCCAAGGCTTGTGGACATACGGCACCGATGCGCTGCTGAAACCGGGCAAAACTATGGTGCCTTTGGAGAGTGTGCATCCACGTCTACAGAGCTTATTTTTGCAGTGCTTTAATGACGGGCACCGCAACCCGGCTCGTCGCCCAACAGTATCGATGTGGCACGAGGCATTACAGGAGGCAGTCGCGGATTTACAGTCATGCGAACACAAGGCCGGACATATTTACAGTCAGCACCATAGCCAATGTATTTGGTGTAAACGTGCCGCCACACTGGGGGTAGATATTTTTGATGGGCCGATGTTTGTGCGCCGCCATCCAGCCACTATTGAGGCTGTATCGGCTAGTCCAAAAGCTTCGACGTTTACTGCATCTAAATCTGTTGCCGCACCAAAGACTGCTACACCAAAGCTAGGCCGTCGCAAGTTACTGGGGTGGATAGCCGCAGGTAGCAGCGGATTGTTTGTGAGTGAGCTGGCGCGTCGAATAGGTATGAGTAATGTGCCTATTCCTGACGATACTTTGATGCAAAATGAAAGCTGTGCACTTATGTTTCGAGGCAATCCTGCCCGAACAGGAAATTACTGCAATGGACTAACTGGAGAAGTACCGAGTATGGCCTGGCAGTTTGCAACTGAAGGCACAGTACGTTCTTCGGTTGCCGCGAATAATGATCTAGTTTATATTAGCAGCAGCGACAGTTATCTTTATGCACTAGATAAAACAACTGGACAAAAAGTCTGGAGTTTTTTAACAGCCAGTGAGATTCTTTCTTCGCCAGCCATCTGGAATGGAATAATTTACTCCGGAAGTTGGGATAATCATCTTTATGCTATTGATGCAGAAACCGGAAGAGAGATTTGGAGATTTAGAACTGCAGGTGAAATTACTTCATCTCCAGCTGTTTTGGATGGAGTAGTTTATATTGGCAACTGGGATAAACATCTTTATGCTTTAGATGCCAGTACAGGAAGAGAAATTTGGAGATTTAGATTTGGTGGTGAGATTCTCTCTTCTCCTGCTATTTTAGATGGAATAGTTTATGTTGGAAGCTGGAACAATTTCCTTCATGCTTTAGACGCTATAACTGGAACAGAGATTTGGAGGTTTAGGGCTGGAGGAAACATTGTATCTTCGCCTATGACTACGAATGGGGTAGTTTATATTGGTAGCCTGGATAGCTATCTTTACGCTGTAGATTTGGCTACTGGCAGTGAGCTCTGGAAATTCAAAACTGAAGGTGGTATTATTTCCTCGCCTGCATCTGCAAATGGAGTCATCTACATTGGTAGTCGAGATAACCATCTTTATGCTGTAGACTCAATCTATGGCAGAGAGCTCTGGAAATTTAAAACTGAAGATCATGTTGATTCTTCACCTGCATTCTCTGATGGAATAATTTATGTCGGTAGTATGGATGGAAATCTATATTCAATAGATGCAAGTACTGGCCAGGAACTCTGGCGCCTAAGGACGAATGATGGCATTACTGCTTCACCGACTATTGCTGATGGAGTTGTCTATATCGGTAGTTGGGATAAATATTTGTATGCCCTTCGTTAGTCGGTCTAAATCACTAAATTAGGCACTGCCGCTTGTAACCTAAATCTCGAAGCCGATCCAAGGATTAGCCAACACCTGCGGTAGTTGCAGTAGCCGCAGCTCAAGCAGGTAGCATCGATCAGCAAACTCTGCCTGCATCTGGGTGGCCAAGGCATCAGCCTGCGTTCCCTTGGGTAGTAACGGCAACCGCCGCAAATTGACCTCAATTGACGCAACACTCAAACACTGGCAGACATGCGCAATCGCGTCCGGTCGCCAACCCTCGTAGAGATGCGCTCCCGTTTCTGATAAATCAGGCACGCTGTACAGAAAACAAGGATTTTCAGACTCAAGGTACACAAGGCAACTGAGCCATTGCCGTAAGACCCAGGCGGCTTGGGGCTGCTCTGTCTGCCACCACGCATCCCAGAGAAGCGCAAAATCAGGGCAAGCACTGGCATAGGCCGCCACAGCATAGATTCCGTCATAGCCAGGGCTGGGCTGGTTCAGGCACTCTGTGATGCTGCAACGCATATAGGCCAGCAGTGTTTGCCAGCCCGTTTCGCTTAGCAGCAGGGGCCAATCTGTTCGTCTCGCGATCGCGAGCCAGAAATGCTCTAAAAAGCCCTGATAGTTGGTGTTGCCCAACAGGGCTTCTCGCCAAGCCTCAAGAAGCTTTGGCAACAGAAAGCGCAGCAGATCAGTCTGGATGACCGGCTCATAGGTTAGATCAAGGGCGTAATTCAGCAGATCGATCGCGAGGGGAGGCTCAGACTGGCACAGCCGCCCATAGTGACTAGGGTCATAGTCGAAGGCATCTTGCCACATCACCGCTGGTGCTTGGGGCTGATTGAGCACCGTCTGCAAGCGTGCTAGGGCTGATGCTGACGTATCCACGCTCCCATTTATTCGGGATCTTGCCAGCGACCATCAGCCTTAATCAGGGCAATCAACTGCTCTACCCCTTCGGCCTCGGGTACCCGCTTCACTTCCTCTTTACCGCGATAGAGCGAGATCATGCCCGGCGTCTTACCGACATAGCCATAGTCAGCATCGGCCATCTCACCGGGGCCATTGACGATGCAGCCCATCACGGCAATATCCAGACCCACCAGGTGCTTGGTGGCTTCACGCACTTGGTGCAGCACATCTTCGAGGTTAAACAGCGTCCGCCCACAGG
>RECH01000222.1 GCA_007694125.1 Leptolyngbya sp. DLM2.Bin15 | reverse complement strand
CGAAGATACTTGGGGGGTAGCCCCCTGGAAAAATAGCTCGGTGCCAGGGCTATTATTAAAAACACCCCCTCTACCCACGCGGTAGGGGGGGTGTTTTGTCGAGGGTTGGAATCGCTTTCGGTGACCGTTTACGATTAAGGTGTTGACTGTAAGCGTAGAGCTCTGTGGCAGTGCTCTGGGTTGCTCATCTTGAGGGACAGCGTAGCCGTGGTTCAAGACATTCAAGAATTTCAGATTTCCCTGACTCCCATCGGAGCACATCAGTACCTTGTGCGCACGGAAAAGGTGTCTCCAGGTGTACCGCTGGCGGAAGAGCAGGTGACTTGGCCGATTGATGTGTGGATGCGGCAGGCTCAGCGCTGTATGGTGAGTCCTTTACTGGGTTTGTTATCCAGTGATGCGTCAGAGCTACAGGAGTCTGGTGTAGCCCATTCGTCGTCATCGGGGCTTTTGCATCTTGGCCATCAGCTTTATCAAGCGTTGTTTACTGGCAGTTTACGAGATAGCTGGGTGATTGCCCAGGGGATTGCCAATCATCGCAATACCTATTTGCGTTTACGGTTGGGTCTCAAGGGAACGGATTTGCTGGCCTTGCCGTGGGAGGTGATGCATGATGGCGATCGCGCTCGGCCTGGGGTGATCTATCCGGTGGCGACGGGAGAAATTATGTTTTCTCGTTATCAGGCTGGGGTTGCTTCGGCGTCAGCCTTGCGCAAGTCTTGGACGGAGCGTGATCCAATTTTGCGCATTTTAGTGGTCATTTCTTTGCCAGATGATCAGGCGCGCCTTGCTTTAGCTCAGGAAGTGCAGCATCTCAAGCAGGAGCTAGAAAAAGATCCGGTGGTGCCAGATGTGGGGAGCGATCGCCCTCCTGTTCAATTAACCATCTTGGAGCAACCGGATCGCGAGCAACTCACCCAGGCCTTGGAGCAGGGACAGTATGATGTGCTGCACTATTCAGGGCATAGTGATCTGGGCGAGATGGGCGGCGATTTGCATCTCGTTAACCGTCGTACAGGGCTAACTGAGTCGTTGAGTGGTCAAGACTTAGCGGGCTTGTTGGTCAATAATGGCATTCGCCTTGTGGTGCTCAATTCTTGCCGAGGTGCTTACAGTGCTGCCGCTAATGCTCAGGGCGAGATGGGGGCTAATAATCTGGCGGCGGCAATTGTTCGCCGTGGGGTGCCGGCTGTGTTGGCTATGGCTGAATGTATTCCTGATGATGTGGCGCTCACGCTCACCCAATTGTTCTACCGCAACCTCCGGCAAGGGTATCCCATTGACTTGAGTTTGAATCGAGCCAGGCAGGCTTTGATGTCGGTGTATACATCCGACTACTTGTATTGGGCGCTGCCGGTTTTATACTTGCACCCCGACTCGGATGGTTATTTGGTGTGGAACGATCGCCTGCAGATTGAGCAGCCGGGGGATTGGTTAGGAGATGATGGAGGCCTGCTGCCAGATTGGTCGTCTGATGGCTTGGAGCCTCTGAATCCAATGGATCTGGATTCGTCGCCGATCGCTACAAACCAGACTCAGGCCTCTAGGGTGGTGGATGGGACTGAAGCTCCTGATTCCAAGGCAGTGCGGGAACAGGAAGCAGATTTACTGGATGAATTGCCCAATGAAGATGATGCGTTGGTGGTGTCTGACTTAATTCGGCAGCTTTCCGATTCGCCACCATCACTGACTGCATTACAGCATGGCGAGGAGCAACAGCCTGATTTAGACGTGTCTGAGCATTTGGCCCTGGAGCCTCAGCCAACGGCTGAGAGAACGTCTGGGATCAAGGAAATGCCCCTAGCTCCGAGGGAGACGGTGACACCGACCCAGACATCGGTGCCGAATATCGCGCCTTGGGTTGGCTTACAGGGGGCCAACTGGCGCTGGCGCATCATTGCTGGGGGCGTGGTTGTCATGCTGGTGCTGGGTGTGCTGCAATGGCAGCGATCGCCTCAAGATGTGCCTGCCGTTGTGCCTGGAGATGAGTCGAATGCTCTCAATGGTGAGGATCTGCCAGCGGATGATGGCCTCAACCAAGAGACCCGAGAGGCGATCGAAGCTCTTCAGCAGGCCGACATCGATCGGGCGAATCAGCTGATTACCCAGCTCTTAGATGAAGGCAATATAACGGCTGCGGCGTCTGCCTTAGATTCAGCACCTGTAGACTATGTTGCCGACCCGACCGTGAGCTTTTTACGCGGGCGACTGGCTTGGCAATCGGCTAGGCTAGAGGATCCTGACTTTAATCCTAGTGATGCCATTTTGCTATGGCGCACGGCGGTTCAGGGGCGTCCTGACTCGGTGCTTTACGGTAATGCCTTGGGCTTTGCCTATGCGGAGGATGGGCAATGGGAACAGGCACTGCAGGTTTGGCAAGAGACTCTAGATCGCCAAGCGGCCGATCCGGTTGTCGTCGTTGAGTCGGATGGCTGGATCGAGCTTGTAGAGACGCCCTCGTTGCAAGGGCTAGCCGGGGATCGAGATCAGCTCACGACCTATGCTGGATTGGCGATCGCCCTCTATGAATTAGCGGAGCAAGGGCAGTTAGCAGAACCGGATCGGGCGGTGGAGGTGGCGATCGCTCTGCGACAACAAATTTTGGAACAAAGCCCGGCGGAGTTTCAACTGACGAGCTTAGAAGCCGATTGGCTATGGACGCCCGCGATGATGGAGCGCTGGCAGCAGCTTAGACCCTAGTCAACTAGCGCCCCTTCCCACTGCGGCTAATGACCATGGAGCCAACGACGGAGGTGAGGGCGATCGCGCCTAGAGCCCAGAAGGGGGATGTGGAGCGGTTAGACGGGATAGCTGTGGCCGATGGCGCAATGCCTGCATCCTCACGGGCGGGCGGTAGCGTGGTAAACAATGGATTGGACAGCAGGGCCAGGGCAATGGAGGATAGGGTGACCGTCACAACCCAAGCTAAACCCCATAACACCCATGGATGTTGAATGGAACCTGAAACCACTTGCCTAAGCCAAGACGATGAGGATGGCGGCGGGCTGCTGCCATGGAGATGGAGGGGCGTTTCTACTTCATGGATCGGAGGAATGGGGCGAGACGGGGTGTGGCGTTTCATGGTTCATGTCAATAGGCTGGGGCAGCTAGCCAGGAGATTAACAGACCCAGCAAGGAGCCGACTAGCACCTCTAGAGGGGTATGACCGAGAATTTCCTTAAGACGCTCTTCATTAAAGTCGGTGCGATCGCTAAAGAGTTCATCAATCATTTGGTTAAGTAGTCGAGCCTGTTTGCCTGCTGCCTGCCGCACTCCCATGGCGTCATATAACACGATGATAGCGAACACAGAGGCGATCGCAAATTCCACGGTTTGCCAGCCGATACTTTGCCCTACTCCAGCCGCTAGAGCGGTTACCAATGCAGAATGGGAGCTAGGCATGCCTCCCGACTCAACCACAGCCCGTACGTTGAACTTTCCATGCTGAATGAGTTCAATAAACGGCTTGATCACTTGGGCAGTAATGCAGGCCAGGAGCGCCACAATTAGAATGCGGTTATCTAGAAGCGCACTAATGTCTTGCATCAATTTTCCTCATGGATAGTTAGAAACGCAGTGGGGGGTAGGAACTGGGGCAAGACAGCAGGCATGGCTTTGTTCGTTACTGCGAGACATTTAGTTACTGCGAGACACGATGTAGTCGGCTAGAGAGAGGAGTGGTGCTGCTGCGGAGCCAAAGGAGGCTAGATTAGCCTTGGCGGTATCGATTAACTGTTGGGCCTGGCGGCGCGATTCATCGAGCCCCCAGAGGCTAGGATAGGTGGCCTTTTGGGCCAGCAGATCTTTACCGGCGGTTTTGCCCAACTCTTCTTGGGTAGCGGTAATATCCAAAATATCATCGACAATTTGGAAGGCTAAGCCAATATTTTGCGCATACTCCGACAGACATTGCAGTTGCTGATCGGAGGCTCCTCCCAGATGGGCACCGCAGACAACGGATGCTTCCAAGAGAGCACCGGTTTTGTGGCGATGGATAAAGGTCAAGGTTTCTACCGAAACATCGGGTTTGCCTTCACACTCTAAATCTACCACCTGCCCTCCCACTAACCCGGCAGCACCCACAGCGCGACCGAGCCGAGCAATCACCTGCAACACTCGCTCTGCTGGCACCCCTTGGGTTTGGGTGGCGATAAACTCGAAGGCATAGGCAAGCAGCCCATCCCCGGCCAGAATCGCAATATCTTCACCATAGACCTTATGGTTGGTCAGCTTGCCGCGTCGATAGTCGTCATTATCCATGGCGGGTAGGTCGTCATGGATCAGGGACATGGTGTGGATCATCTCCATGGCGCAGGCGGTGGGCATGGCCATGGCGGAGGTGCCGCCTGTGAGGTTACATGCGGATAAACAAAGAATGGGCCGCAGCCGTTTTCCACCCGCTAGGAGCGAATAGCGCATGGCGTCGTAGATGGTTTCGGGATAGACCACGGCGATCGCCTCTTCTAGGGCAGTTTCTACAGCGTGTTTCTGCTCCTCTAGATACTGCTTGAGGTTGAAGGCGACGGACTGAGGGTTGTTGGTGGACACCATCCCGAAACTCCTTGGGGTAAAACGTTAAGCGGTGTATGGGCAAACTCAAAGGGGGATTTGAGGGGTAGGACTTGAGCTACTGAAACCGTTGCTGATAGCTCCAAACGGTATTTTGCAGCAGCATCGCTACGGTCATGGGGCCAATGCCGCCGGGTACTGGGGTAATCCAACTAGCAACATCTTGGACGGTATCAAACTGGACATCTCCCACAAGGCGGCTTTTCCCGTCCGCCTCTAGGCGATTAATGCCCACATCAATCACCACCGCTCCCGGTTTGACCATGTCTGGGGTCACCAACTCGGGACGGCCCACCGCTGCCACCAGGATATCGGCTTGGCGAGCGATCGCCCCTAGATCGGGCGTGCGCGAGTGGGCAATGGTCACCGTGCCATGCTCAGCCAAGAGCATCAGCGCCAGGGGTTTACCGACTAAAATGCTGCGGCCTAGAACCACCGTTTGCTTGCCAGCGATGGGGATCTGATAGTGGTGCAGCAATCGCATGACGCCGGCTGGGGTGCAGCTTTTCAGTCCTGGCTCTCCCCGCAGCAGGCGACCCATGTTGACGGGATGTAGGCCATCGGCGTCTTTGTCGGGGTGAATTTCGTTGAGCAGGGCAACGCTATCGAGATGATCAGGCAGCGGTAGCTGTACCAGAATGCCGTCAACGCGATCGTCGGCATTCAGAGCATGGATCATCTGGGTTAACTCGGCTTGGGTCGTGTCCTTGGGAACATGTTGACCAAAGGAAGCAATACCCACGCGATCGCAGGCCCGTTCTTTGCCCCGCACATAGGCCGCACTAGCCGGGTTATCGCCTACCATCAGCACGGCTAGACCGGGCGATCGCCCAACGGCCGGGGCGAGAGTGGCGACTGTGTCTTTTAGCTCCTGCTGTATGCTTTGAGCAAGGGCTTTACCATCGAGTAATCCAGCCATGGTAGAAGATAGACGTCAAAATAGGATGGAGAAACAAGGCGCTGCACTATCGAGTCATCACCATGGAGTCATGGTTAGAGTGGTGCATCATGTCCCCTTAGTTTCTCAGATTTGGTTCATCCTGGGGCCGTTCAGACGGGAAATTGCCGGATTGATGGGGCAAGATAGTGTTGAATGGCGATCTGAACTAGAACCATGGTTTCCGTCAGATAACGCCAACATCACGATCCAACTAGGCAATTATCATGGGTAGGCAACGGTGGATGAGATGGGGGATAGGGGCGATCGCCGCCATGACGATGGGCTGCGGTGATCCCCTGGCACTGTTGCCGGGGCAAATGAACCTCCCGATGACCATTGAGTCCATTCCTACGGACGCTGCTGGTCAAGGAAGCACCGTCATTTTGCGGGGCACCGTGGGCGATCGCTCTCCGTTGCTAGGAGCCCAGGTTTACCAACTCCAGGATAGAACGGGAGACATTTGGGTGCTGTCATCCGATGAGACGATTCAAACCGGTGAGCAGCTCAAGATTCGAGGCAGGGTAGAACACCAGTCCGTCTCAGCCGTAGATGGCGATCAGACCCAGGTTTATATCCAAGAATTGGAGCAACTAGAGCGATCGCCTCAGTAGGGATGGTTTTCAGCACCCAACTGCTAGCTCCGTAGGCCAGGGTTGAGTCGTTTGGTGACCCAGCTGATCACGCCGCTCAAAAGGGCCCCGATCATCAAAATGCCGATGGCTGGGGTAAAAAGCGGTTCCCAAAGGCGATACCAAAGATCTAGACCTAGGGAAACGCCCAATCCTTTGCCAATCACCGCGATCGCTAGCCAGGCAAAGCTGAACAACACCAGGAATAGATTGGCCATAAGGGCCAGGTTAATCCAGCCAACAATTCGATCTTTCATCACAGAGTTCAAGTACAACGAAGGACGTCTAGGTACACCACCGCTCTAGTATTAATTCTTAACAAAGCGATCGCCCCTTCGTAAATTAGATGGTAAGCATTCTTAATGTTGGCGGGATCTGGACGGCGGCTGATCGCCACGTAGCCGCGTTGTGTGAACCATCCAGATAGTCCCAGACCCATGGGTTGAATGTTAGGGGGGTGAGCTTGGGTGGTATGGCGTGAGAGACCTTGTTCATGCTGTCTTCTCCCCCATCAACCCTCTCAAAAAATATGGCTGTATCTTAGGAAGATCACAGCCACATCTGTAGAGACAGAACAATTAAAAAAATTGTCAAGGAATCTAGTTTCCTACTTGCTCATCTATGAATTGCTGCAAATTATCTGGGTCTACATAGTGGCATGTGGCATCGTCAACACAAATTAATGCCCAGCCTGAGTCATCAATACCCATGAGTTTGTAAGACCCATCTTGAATGAAAAAACCGCGATGATTACGAGTATCAGGCTTGATGCCAACAACCTCAGTGTTCGTAAACATAGAACCAACTCCCTATTTAAAATCTGACGATCAATACTTAAAGTGGTAAGCGATGAGCAATGCTAATCCTTCACTTCACCGAATCTTATCATTAGAATCTTGGAGAATTTATTAAATTAAGTTGAGCGTTCTTGATGTTTTTGTTGTTAAAACGTAATAAACATCTCAAGAATGGACGAAAAGTGAGGTGCAGGCGGATATATACGAGTTTATGACCTGGATTGGATTCGTAATTCTTAATGCAAGATACTCATAGGAGCAAGATAACGGTGAGTGTACACATCTTTTTGCATAGGCTGGGTTGAGCAACGTGAAACTCAGTACCAGCGTGGATTCCGTGGGGTGACGCTGACGCTAATCCAACCTACGAGAGCATTAGACTTGCAGGAGTTTTGTCTGTGAATCAGGCCTTAGGCTGATGCCCACCGGGATGCATGGTTGTTGGAACGAAGGTGTTCCTCATACCGGTGGTGCTCAACGTTTTAGCCTAGCTGCCGAAAATCCAGTTATAAACGCGCTGGGCATGTTCCCAATCTGGTTTGCGGTTTAAGCCATCGGCAAAGTTTTTCTCAACTTCTTCCTTGAGTTCTGGCACCGCCATCACCAATTGGGTGGCTACTTCAATGTGTTGTCGCACTCCTTTTTGCCCTTTCTCTAGCATGGCGATCGATAAATTCACCCGTGCTTGAGGATCCTGAGGATTGAGCTTCACGGCCTTTTGCGCAGCTTTGATCGCCGAGTTGGGCTTGTCTTCTAGCAGATAGAGCCAGGAAAGACAGGTCCAGGCGGAACTGCTTTTGCCAGCGCGATCGCATACTTCTTTGAAGACGGGAATCAAAGCGGCTGGAGATTCCCCAGCTTGATACCGCTCTAATCCTTGGTCAAACAGGGTATCAACGTTTAAGGTTTCAACGTTTTCCGTCATGGTTTTGCATACTCTACATTGGTTTTCATCATAGTCTCAGGGGGAGCCCCATGCCTTTCTGCGGCTAGAAAGCTGAGATCTGGCTCGTCGATGGCCGGGTTGTTGGACAGAAAAAGCCGCTATGGGAAGCGGCTTAGAGGCATGATGTTACGAGTGCGATCGCCCCTGCGTGCGGGAAGGTGACCTAGGAAAAAGATTTTCCACAGCCACAGGTTTGGGATGCGTTGGGATTGGTGAACTGGAAGCCGCCGCCGATCAGCGCATTGTTATAATCCAGCATCAACCCATATAGGTACAGCATGCTTTTAGGATCGCAGACAACCTGAAAGCCGTCGTAGTCAAACACTTCGTCGGTCTCTTGGATATTTTCAAGGCTCTCAAAGTCCATGGTGTAGGACATGCCTGAGCAGCCACCCTGACGCACCCCAACTCGCAAACAGAGGTCTTCACCCTGTTGCTCACGGAGAGCCCGAACATGGGCTAGGGCAGCATCCGAGATCATGATGCCTCGTTTGGCAGACTGAGTTGCTTGTGTCATGGGATTTAACGACTCCTTTGAAATAGTGGTAGCTGGCAGGGAATAGATCGATGAGGGAGGCGGATGCTCCATGGTGGCTCGTTCTATCATTCTGCCCTAGCGGTCGAGAGAGGTATGAGATTGAATAGGGTGAAAATTACACGATGTCCTCGATTCCAGAGGATGGCAGCTGATTCCAGCATAGGGCCATGCAGTCTTTTGGCAAGCTACAAGAACCTGATAAAAATGCCAAAGAATTGTTTCGCGGTAGTTTCATCCATACTGTTCACCGCTGCAATTCACTATTCTGATGGTAGCGGATTCAATGAAGTCCTGTCTTTACGCAGATCGAATGGCTAGGGTAGCGATCGCTCTATTGCTGCTTTAGCCATGGCTGTTGCAACAATAACTGCTGAAAGCATCATGTCAAAATAGCCACAGGGTACAGGTAGCGGTTTTTATCGGCTCAATAAAATGGATCAGAACGATGGGTTCGCGTCATCAGAAAACCATGGTTCATATAAAATTTGACACAACGCTACTGTTCAAAACGCCACCTTGGAAGCTGTCTAGACTTTGTCTTTGTACGCATTACCTATTGGTTCTATGACTGCTCTGAATCGTTCAACCCGTCGCCGACTCCAGAAATTGCCTCAGTCTTCTAGTGTATGGGAGGGCGATCGCTGTGCTTTGGGCAATCAAATCTCTGCTCTAGGGCGTGAGGAGAGTGCTGGAAATGATGAATGTATTTTGTGGGTCGATGCTACCGACGCAGCGGTGCGATCGATGGATCTGGTGTCGAGTGATGCGGGCCCTGAAGTGATGGTGCGTGGGCTGCTGCGATCGATGGAATCGCCCCATAGCCCCGCTCGCCCCGGCCGCCCCAAAAAGATTATGGTGCGTAATCGTGAAATTCAGTTTTATCTGCGTGGTGTGTTGCAGGATCTCGACATTGCTGTAGATTATGTGCCTGAACTGCCGCTCATCGATGAAATTTTTCGCGGCCTGTATGACTTTGTGTCGAATCAACCGCCTCACTTGCCCGAAGCCTATGCCCAACCCCTGATGGAGGTGGCGGAGGGCCTTTGGCACGATGCACCGTGGCAACAACTGGATGAAGAGAAAATTCTAGAAATTGCGATCAGCGGTGATGAGAGTACAACCCTCTATGCCTCAATTTTGGGGCTAGAAGAGCTGGAGTATGGCCTTTTGCTGTACCGCTCCTTAGATTCTCTCAAGGCGTTTCGCGAGCAGGTGATGACCATCGCAGACGAGTCTCCCCAGCTTCTAGAGGAGGCGTTTCTGTCTCAGGATTGTTTGTTTCTCACCTACGATGTGCCAGAGGAGGACGACCTGGTCGTCGTTTTAGGGGCTGCTGGGGAGCAGGAGCTTGGGGCGGTGGAGCCCAACTTTGGCAATCTCCATCCCCTAGAGGGCATGCGTCCGGTGCTATATGAAGAAGAAGCGGTAATGATGCTGTTGGCGCTATCTGCCCTGCGCCGGTTTTTCCGCAACCATCTGGCTAGCCTCAGCCTTGATCAATTTCCTAAGAAGACGGGTCGGTATCAGATTCCCGATCCCAAAGATGCGTCCCAGAAGGTGATGGTGCGGGTCTCGACCTTGCCAGACGTGGCAGACGAGCTGGCGGCGATGTCACAGGCCTTCGCCTTGCCGGGGGGGATGGATGATAGTCCGGTGCTGCGCAGTGATGTGATGCCCAGTGATGCCTTCTACAGTTTGGGGGCGATGCCTTGGGATGTGGTGCATGCGCTGCGGAAACTGACCGGCACCTATCAAGCTGCTGAACAGGTGATTCCTGAAGAAGCAGATGGGTTGCCGATTGTGTTGATTCAAACGTCTCGCCCTAAGGCGATCGCCATGATTGAGGCACTGCAGGCGGGAGGAGGGCTGCGGGGAATTGGCTTTAGCCCTGGGGAAGATCCTTTTGCTGGCGAGCGCTATGATCTGGGCATTTTGCAAACTGACAATGGGGAAACCCATTTGTTTGGAGAATTCTTGGACAACGACCCGGTGCATATTCAGGCGCGGAAGAAGTGGGATCAGCGCTGCAAGAAAAGCAATGGCATGTGCGGCTTGGTGATTGCTAGGGGGCTGCAGGGGGCGTCTCGGGGTAACCCGTCCCTCAAGGACATGATGGCCCTGTTTGAGGTGCGATCGCTGGCCATCCAAGATCTAGGGCTAGGGGTATTGCAGCTCATCCCTCAGTTTGATCTCTAGTCTGGTTCGACCTAACGACTCATGTCGCGACAAACTGTTACCGACCGTAACAAGAAGCCTGAAGAACTGTTACAGATCCATGCGAAGGTGAACGGTTGGTAAAACATGAGTGATAGCATTCCTTAAAAATGCTCAGAGTAAAAACTCATGACGGAAACGCTTACTGGACAAACTCCTATTTTCGGTGGCAGCACAGGCGGTCTGCTCACCAAAGCTGAAGTTGAGGAAAAGTACGCTATCACCTGGACTAGTTCTAAAGAGCAGGTGTTTGAAATGCCGACCGGTGGAGCCGCCATCATGAAAGAGGGCGAAAATCTGCTCTACTTGGCTCGCAAAGAGCAGTGTTTGGCGCTGGGCGCACAGCTCCGCACTAAGTTCAAGCCTAAAATCGAAGACTATAAAATCTATCGCGTTTACCCGAGTGGGGAGACCCAATATCTCCATCCCGCAGATGGCGTGTTTCCTGAGAAGGTGAATGCTGGTCGGGAATTTTATGGCAAGGTTGATCGCAATATTGGCAGCAACCCTGAACCAGCTACGATCAAATTTAGCGGCCGTCAACCTTTTGACGCATAAGCTGGGAAGCCTTTGGGCTATGCCTAGCGTTTGATCTGTAATCTAGCGTTCATAATACTGAGTTGGAGGCAATGGTTATAGTTGCCTCCAATTTTTTGGTCTAAGGGGTTCTCTGATCACCGTCTGACGACAAGCAGATCATCGTCTACCGGCTGGGTGAACCTTGGAGCAAGCCGCATGATAGATTTTTAGGACGCGATCGCCAACGAGAAGCACAGCATGATTTTTCCGACGTTTGAAGACTTTTCAGCCTTAGCCCAAGATGGCAATTTTGTTCCGGTCTATCAAGAATGGGTGGCCGATCTCGATACGCCTGTGTCGGCCTGGTATAAGGTCTGTGCTGGACAGCCCTATAGCTTCTTGCTGGAGTCGATTGAGGGGGGCGAAACCATTGGCCGCTATAGCTTATTGGGATGCGACCCTGTATGGGTGCTGGAAGCAAGGGGCGATCGCACCATCCAAACCCATCGCAGTGGCGAAACCCAGGTCTTCGAGGGCGATCCCTTCATGGCCCTGTCGGACTGTTTATCTCCCTATAAGCCGGTGACCCTACCCCAGCTGCCGCCCGGCATTGGCGGTCTATTTGGGTTTTGGGGCTATGAGCTGATTCACTGGATCGAGCCTCGGGTGCCGGTGCATCCGCTCACGGATGACGATTTGCCCGATGGTCTCTGGATGCAGATTGACCATTTGCTGATTTTTGACCAAGTGCAGCGCAAGATCTGGGCGATCGCCTATGCGGATTTACGCGATCCAGACACCGATCTGCGCCAAGCCTACGACCAGGCCTGTGCCTGCGTGAATCGTTTGGTGAGCAAGCTGCAGTTACCCTTGACCAATCAAGACACGGTGCTGGAATGGACGCCGCCGTCGGATGTGTCTCGGGGGCCGCTCACCTACACCAGCAATACCGATCCAGAGCAGTATTGCCGCAATGTGGAAACGGCCAAGGCCCACATTCGCGATGGCGACATTTTTCAAGTGGTGATCTCCCAGCGGTTGACGGCCCAGTACACCGGCGATCCCTTTGCCCTCTATCGCTCCCTGCGGTTGATTAATCCATCGCCCTACATGGCCTACTTCCAGTTTGGCGACTGGCAAATTATTGGCTCTAGTCCAGAAGTTATGGTCAAGGCCGAGCGTTCTGCGGAATCAGCGGAGGCGATCGCCACCCTGCGACCCATTGCCGGTACTCGGCCGCGCGGCAAGACCGTGGCAGAGGATCGGGATCTGGCCACGGACTTACTCCAGGATCCCAAGGAAGTGGCGGAACACGTCATGCTGGTAGACTTGGGGCGCAATGATCTGGGGCGAGTTTGCGTGAATGGCAGCGTCACGGTGGATGAGCTGATGTTGGTGGAGCGCTACTCCCACGTCATGCACATTGTCAGTAACGTGGTTGGTGTGCTGTCGCCCAGCAAGACGGCTTGGGATTTGCTTAAGGCTTGCTTTCCGGCAGGAACCGTCAGCGGTGCGCCCAAAATTCGCGCCATGGAGATTATTCACGACCTCGAACCCAATCGCCGGGGCCCCTACTCCGGTGCCTATGGCTACTACGACTTTGAAGGACAGCTCAATACAGCGATCGCCATTCGTACCATGGTGGTGCGCCGTCAAGCAGATGGCCACCATACGGTCAGCGTGCAGGCTGGCGCGGGGCTGGTGGCCGATTCGGTGCCCGAGCGGGAGTATCAAGAAACCCTGAACAAGGCGCGAGGCATGTTGGAGGCGATTCGCTGCCTAGCTGGATCGGCGGAATAATCCAGGCAGCAGGTATCTCCAGGGCTTTAAGGGTGCGTTGCGTTGCTAACAGCACCCTTGCTCTGCCACAGCTCGGCTTCTAGACTTGGGTGCAGGGTGACTGGGACTACACCCCAGTCGAGCTCACGGAGTAGAGAGGCTGGGTTGTCCTGTCTCCTATCTGGAGCATGGCGGGTCTTAAGTGGGTATATTAAGTGAAGAGCGGGCGCTCAAGATGCGCCATCAACCCTTGGATAAGGGTTTCCGTTGCCTAGCCTTGCCGTTGCTCAAGGTACATAAAACGTTACTAGATGGCTCCAAACGGATGGAAAATATTGGACTCAAATGCTGGATAGGCTTCAGCCGTCTTGTTTTTTTATGAGTCATGCTTTGAATTGGGTCTAGGCGTCCGTCGGTACGCCTTTAACCTTATGGCTGCAAGGTTTTGAGTATCATACCGGCAGGGATGTAATGTCCTGTCAGCTAGGGCGATCGCTCCTTAGTTCTTCCATAAATCACCCGGAGGAAGGGTGATGGGGGTCGCTTCTGTTGATAGGGTGATCGACAGGGTAAGACGATCCACCTTGCTGCAACGTCTATCTCTAAAGCCCGCGATCGCCCCCTATTGTTGGTTTTAACGCTGTGAAACGTCCGTGAACACGCCACCCTTCATTCGTGATGATCATCGCTTGCTCTCGGGAGAAGTGCCCCTTCCAGAAGGGGATAGATTGGTGAAGCCTGGGAGCCCTCCCCGTTCGCCCTCGTGGTCTCGTCAACTGCGCTGTAGACTGCGCTATGGCTGGGGCTGTTTGTTGAGTGCGGCGGTGCTGTGGAGTGGTGGATCGGCGATCGCTGCCGAACATGTGGCGGTACGCTTGGGCCCTCTACGGCAGTCGGTGCCAATTGCTGATCTAGAAACCTTTGCCCAAACGGGAACGGTGCCCCCCTCCCTGCACCTATACTCCGCCTTCATGGGCGATGATGTGCGCCACACCCTGAATGGCTACCTGCAGGTGGATCCGGCGGTGGGGGAAGTGTTAGTTCAAGACTTGCTCAACTCCTCAGCGGGCGATCGCCTGCTGTCGATGCTGGAGGTCATTGTTGTAGACAGCACGCCTGAGCAGTTACAGCAAACCCTGATGACGGCTGCCCAAACCTCTAAGGGGCTGAGTCTGCTAGGGATTCTCAAAAGCTTTCCCGAGGAAACCGTCACCCTAGATCTGCAGGCCACGATCGCCATGGCCTCCCAGATGAGCTTGCCCTATTGGCAAAGCCAGTCCCTGCGCTCCACCCTAGAACGAGAATTAACGGCGGAAACCGTCCCCTTTCATGGAGCCTTCGATCCCACAGAATCGGGCTACCGTCCCGTGCGCCGTCAGACCCTGAACCTGCGCGATCGCGAACGCAACCGTACGATTCCCGTCGATTTATACTGGAGCGATCGCTCTAGCGGCCCCCTCGTGGTTCTCTCCCATGGCTTTGGAGCCGATCGCCGCTTTTTTAACTACCTGGCCAATCATCTCGCATCCCACGGGCTAACGGTGGCGTCTGTCGAGCATCCTGGCAGTAGTGTCAATTGGCTAAATGACTTAGCGCTAGGGCAATTTGAGCGAGACAATAAGCCCGGAGACTTGCTACCCGCCACCGAGTTTGTCGATCGCCCCCAAGACGTCACCTTTGTGCTAGACGAACTGGCGCGGCTCAACCGCTACTCCAGCATTCTGCGCGATAGGGTCAACACCAGCCAAGTCGTTGTCATTGGCCATTCCCTGGGCGGCTATACAGCCTTGACCTTGGCCGGAGCCCCCCTCAACCTAGAGCACCTGCGGCAGTTTTGTAACGATCCCAATATTCTTGGCTTCGCGCCCTCCGATTGGCTGCAGTGTAGTGCGGCAGATTTGCCGGAGCAGCAGCTTGATTTTCGAGATGAACGGGTGGTGGCGGTGATGGCCATGAACCCCGTCATGGGGCGGATGTTTGATGAGGCGAGTTTGTCTCAGATTACCGTGCCCACGGTAATTTTAGTCGGCACGGATGACCCGATTACCCCCGCAATTAGCCAGCAGTTGTTGCCCTTTACCTACCTACAATCTGAGAAGTATTTGCTGTCGGTGATTGGCGGCACCCATCTGAGTGTGGGCGATCCGAGCAACCTCAACTATGCCCTCACCCAGAATATGTTTGTGCGAGAGCGTTCACAGCAAGACACGGAATCGCTGCGGCATTTGCTGAGAGGGTTTAGCCTAGCGTTCATTAAACAGCTAACGCCGGAAGCGGATCTCTACGCACCCTTTTTGGATGCAGCCTACGTGCAGTCTTTTTCGTCGGACATATTAAAGCTACGGCTCAATCAAGAACTGCCAGAGGACTTGCCAACCTGGATGCAAAAGGCGGCACCCCTAGAGCAATTGGTGGCCTCTACCCTGAGTAAGTCATCCCAATCCTCCCAGGTGATGTGCCGATCGGGACGGTGCTTATTCGATAAACTGCCCTTGGTGATGCTGATTTTACCCGGCGGACAGTTGTTGGTGGCTGGGCATCGATTCTTTAGTCAACATCGTCAGCGCCGTCGCTGGTTTGGGGGGCGATCGCCTCGATAGATCCCGGTAGATCCCGATAGCAGATCCCGATAGACCTTGTCCGTAAATATTTTTGGGTACGGATGAAGAAACCAAGAGGCGATCGCTACACTGGTTATACAGCCGATCTAGACGTGTGAATGATCTGACCATCACGGCTGCCAATTCATCAGGTTTTCCGGATTGTTTGAAGTTTGATGACGTACTCGATAGGCGGCATAGAGTTTGTGTATCTATGTCTAGAGGAGCGAGTATGGATGATCAATACGCCCCAGAAGGGTGACCTAGGCTAAAGGCTGATACTCCTAGGTCAAGGTCTGATTGCAACCCGTGGGCAGATCATCAAACCTGTTGCTCAGGATAAGAGATGCGTCAAGTATTTAGATCTAGAGGCGATCGCCCGGGTACATCCCACGTTTGTAACCCTCACCCTAAATCCCTCTCCCAAGTCGGGCGAGGGACGTTGAATCCATCTCCCCTTTTTTGGGGAGATGGGGTTGGGGGATGAGGGGTCAACTTGCGAAACTGGGATGCTCCCGATCGCCCTAGGTCTGTTGAAGTTTTTTCGGGGTGCAGTGTATTAGAACCCAACAAAAGCTCAGATGCCTTAGCATTTGACTGCATCCCCCGAACGTATTGAACGTGAGATTGCCGCGATTTTGTCGTGCCACTCGATGGGGGACAACCTGTGAATAATAGCCTTGATTTTCTTGAACAGTTGCTGTCAGATCAGGGTCTATGGCTACTGAGTGGTTTAGCCACCCTAGCCGTGGGCTGCTTGGTGGGAGAACCGGTGATGCTATCCCTGGGGCTTGCGGCGCTGATTACAGCAGTGATTGCCTTGGTGTGGGGCATAAGCCTGAATATTCAGATTATTCTATGGCTGGTTCTTGCCCTGTCCTGGATTATTTTGATGCAGGGATTGATTCCTCGGGAGTCTGATGTTCTGCGGCTACCGGTGGAGGCGACGGTACATGAAGAAATACCGATGCATGGCTATGGCCATGTTTGGTATAACGGTTCGCTCTGGAAAGCTTGCTGTCATTTAGAGTATGGAGCGATCGCCCCTGGGCAAATTGTATTGGTGGTGGGACGTCAAAATAACACGTTGATTGTAGTGCCCACCTATGTGCCCCTACCACCTGTCCGCCTGTCGTCTAATAAAGCAGAGCAGAGATGAGATCTCTAACGCCTGAGTCCTATTTGAGGGGGGAGTGCTAAAATGCGCCTAACCATGGCTATTGTGTTGCTTAGATACAACCGCGGCTAGATCCAAACGACATGAACGCCATGATCCTGCTAGCGAGCCTCTAGGTGTGGGGCTTGACTCGATGCTCTGCTGGCCAATGTTATCCATGCCAAAATCGTTCTACCGCAGTCTATCCTATGTCTTCTGAGATTACTATTCTTGCTGCATTGGTGCTTGCCGTTGTCGGGTATATGGTGGGCTCGGTCAAAATTATTAATCAGGGAAACGAGGCTTTGGTAGAGCGCCTAGGGCGTTTCCATCGCAAGCTCACCCCAGGGCTGAATTTTATAGTGCCGGGCCTAGACAAAGTGGTGTGGGAAGACACAACCCGCGAGCAAGTTCTAGATATCCCGCCCCAAGACGCCATCACGAAAGACAACATTACCCTAGAGGTCGATGCGGTGGTGTATTGGCGAATTTTGGAACTACCGCAGACCTATTATGCAGTGGAGGATATCGGGAAAGCCCTGACTGACTTGGTGACGACGACCTTGCGGTCAGACATCGGCTTGATGGAACTGGAGGAAACCTATTCATCCCGAGGGCGCTTAAATCAACGGTTGCTCTATCAGCTTGATGAAGCCACGGCACCATGGGGGGTGAAGGTGCTGCGGGTGGAAGTGCAGAACATCACCATTCCTGAGCGGGTGCGGGAGTCTCTGGAGCTAGAGCGGGCATCCCAGAGTAAAAAGCGGGCGGCGATCGCTGAAGCAGAAGGGAAGAAGCAAGCAGCTATTGAAGATGCCCAGGGTATGGTGGAGTCCATTCGCCTCATCTCCGAGGCCTTAAAAGGGCACACCGACCCCCATGCTGTGCTCCAGTATCTAGTGGCGCAAAAGTATATGGATACCAACTATCGCTTAGGTGATAGCCCTAACTCTAAGATTCTCTTTATGGATCCTAAGGCTATGACCCAGGGAATGGCAGAGTTGCTGGGCCCGAAGCTGGAGGAACCCAACGGGGGGGGGATACCACCCAGGTCTGGTGAACCGGAACGGCCATCGGATCGCTCGTGATATCTCCTAAGGTTGCACCTTGCTCAGCGGCAGGACTTGCTTCTTCGCGTTGTGCCGGTTGTCTTGCGGAGGGTGGTCGGGGTCGGTTATGCCCCAGCCATCGTTGATCATGCCCTATACTACACCAGCGATCGCTCTTGGGCAATGGCGCGGCGCAGGAGATTTCGGTAGGCGCTATTGGTCACGTTATAGGCCCCAAAGCGGGCTAGGTGAGGATTCATCATCTGAGCATCGAAGAGCAGAAACCGTTGCGATCGCAGCCGTTCGACCAGCTTCACCATCGCCACCTTGGAGCCATCGGGAATGCGGTAGAACATCGACTCGCCAATGAAGGCACCACCAATCACAATGCCCAAAATGCCGCCCGCCAGCTCATCGTCTCGCCAGGTTTCAATGCTGTGGGCCCAGCCCGCCTGATGGAGCTGCTGATAAATGTCCTTGAGTTCCTCCGAAATCCATGTTTGGTCGCGATCGGCACAGCCGTTGACGACCTCCTGAAAGGCGCGATCGATGGCCAAGGAAAAGCAATTTTGATTCAAGACCCGCCGCAGCGATTTGGGATAATGAAAGCGATCGTCGAGGGGGATGAGGGTTCGCTGACGGCTGGCATACCAGTTGAGGTTGTTGCCCTCTTCATCGGCCATCAAAAAATAGCCTTGGGCATAACCGTGAATCAAGGTAGGGATGTCATACTGGGAAGAACTGATCAAGCGCGTCTAAGCCTCACGAGATGATGAAAGACTGACAACGTTGCCGATCACCCCTAGGCATGTTTCTCTATCCACGCTCCTATGCCGATGATCAGCCGGTTGATCACCCTAGATAGGTGTAGGCTCCAGAGAATCCCAGATGCGATCGCCAAGGACTGAACACATCATACGACCATTCAAACCTCGGCGTGGGGCTAAACGATTTGCTGAGAGCGATCGCTTGATGAGGCACCCAGGGTGCGATCGCAGCACACCGTTTGATATGTTGATGTTGAGGTTGATGTTGAGATTGAGATCTGTTTATGGCTGAGTCAATTCCAGCAATTACCCTACCGCCGGCCGATAATCCTCAACAGGAAGGCATTTGGCTGCAGCAAGCCTTACATCAATGGCTTGACCAAGAATTTTTGCCGGAGCCCGCCAATGAAGAGATTGCGGCTCGGGCCGCCCAGGTGTTTGTGCGCCATCGCATGGAGGGAGAAAATGATGTGGGGTCGCTGTTGATTGCCGTGCTCACTGAGATGCAGGCCTTCGACTTCTCCAATAGCTTCTACGGTGAGTTTGCCGTGGCCAACGCCATGAGCGATTTGCTGTTAGATAGCCTGGGTATCGATCGCTGCTGTGGCCAGTAGTTGGGCAGTGTCATCAGAAGCTGGGGATAGATCCGGTGAGGGCGGTGGCGATCGCCCAACCATCCACTAAGAGCAGGAGTAACGTAAGGCTCAGCAAGATCAGATACATCCAAGGCTGGGAGAGCGGACGCACGTCGCTGGTGTCAAGGTTGGTGTAGGCTTCAACCTGGCGTACCAGTTCGGCAAAGCCCGCTACGCGCATGGGCAATAGATAGGCGCGATCGCGTTCGGCGGTGACGAAGTAATACACGAGACCACCCTGCCCCGTGGTGCGCGGCTTCAGGGCCTGGATGCTGCTCCAGTTGAGCGACCAACCCCGGCGGAAGAAGCTCGGTACCCAGCGGGGATAGGCCACCTGAATGGTGGTGGGCGTAATCACCACCTGTTCACTGAGGGCTGCGTAGAGGGCGATCGCTCCTAGAACCAACCCAAGGGCGAAAATCCAAGGGGAAATAGGAGCTTGGGTGGCGATCGCCAAGATGGGTAGGGGAATCGTTAGGGCGCTATAAAAGCTGAGGAGTGTTAGCCGAACGAGCGGTGAGATCCGAAATAGGCGTGAGGTTGGCCCCTGATCCTGCCCATCTGCAACCGTAGTCATAGACGATGTCATCTCATAAAGATCCGTTTCTAGTGTACACAGCTAGCTTGAGGGCAGGGGGGAGGCAGGTTGTCTTGCTGGTCAACAGCCTCTGATTTGTTCAAAGGGCCTTGTCTTGAGGGCTCCCCAAAGCCTGCTCTGTACCGCTTAGCGATCGGTGTCGGGTCGTTTACGAAACGTTGAGATAGAGACCCAATCAAAGCTTCCCCCTTTGATAATAGATATCAGGGGATTGCTGATGTGAGATATAAGCTCTGTAGAGATACATCAGGGTTGAAGTTTTGCGCAAAATTTGCACAAGACTCGATGTCGGCGTATGGCTTGCGATCCGTAGTTAGTTTACGCCCAGAGTCTCAATGGTTACACTGGAAGCCTGAGCAAGACCACCCCTGATTGAGTCTAGCGAATGGAGCAGGGCAAGGGCGATCGCTTAGGCACAAGGGTGCATCACTTAGATAGGTACTGGCTCAAGCGATCTCCATGGGTGGGTTCGCCCCTTCGTCACAGGATGAGCTTGAGCGGTATTCTGGTTGCTGGACATATGGGTTGCTGGGCATATGGGTTCTGGACACATATAGATGTCCCAGTCGTCACTCTATGACCATACAAGGCCTAATCAGATTTGGTGCTGTTTGCCTTCCGGTGGTTGTGCTGGGTATCCTGACCGTGACCCGTACAGCCTTGGGCAGCATGAATTGCCGACAGCCACATGATCACTCCTGTCTTGACTATTGAAGATGTTTAATCCCACGACGACCCTGATCAATGCCTTTGTAGAAGAGCTACATCAGGGCTATGAACAAAACTATGGTGGTCTGAAACCCGACTACGCCAACATCATCAGTTGGTCGGGGCGGATGGCGCTGGAAAATATCGCCAACAGCGACGCCCTCTATCACAACGTTGAACATACCCTGCTGGTGACCTTGGTGGGGCAGGAAATCTTGCGCGGTCGGCATATCCGCGAAGGGGGCGTGTCCTGTGAAGACTGGATGCACTTCATTATTTCGCTGCTCTGCCACGATATTGGCTATGTCAAAGGGGTATGTCGCAATGATCACAACGGCTTCTATTCCACAGGCTTAGGTACCGAACTGGTAGAAATTCCGCCAGGTGCCACCGATGCTAGCTTGGCTCCCTACCATGTGGATCGTGGCAAACTATTTGTGGCAGAACGGTTTAGTGGCAACCGCCTCATTGATGCCGAGGTGATTAAGTCCAACATCGAGCTGACGCGGTTTCCGGTGCCGGAAGATGGCGATCATGCAGACACCAAAAACTATCCTGGTTTAGTCCGGGCAGCCGATTTGATTGGGCAACTGAGCGATCCGCGCTATCTCAAAAAAGTGAGCGCCCTATTCTACGAGTTTGAAGAAATGGGGTTTAACGAGCGCATGGGCTATAAGACGCCGGGCAATCTACGGCGTAGCTATCCTAAGTTCTATTGGTCGGTGGTCTATCCCTACATCAAAGACTCCTTGGGATATCTATCACTCACCCAAGAAGGACAGCAGGTGATTGCTAACCTCTACTCCAATGTGTTTGTGGTGGAGCATGAGGGCGAGGACGGTACTCTTCAGGGATGACCTTCTCGCTATCCTAATACCTTCTCAAATGTGAGGGTAGAGACCAGGGCTCTTAGAGACTAGGGCTGACGGAGGGCGAAGCGAGTTCGTTGTGCATAAGGGTGCGGATGGCGCGAAACTGAGACTCGGTCAGCATGGCGATGGGATGCTGGCGGGTGACCACGGCCACGGCTTCCCATAGATCTAGCCCCTGGTGGAGACAGAGGTAGCTGGCACAGACGGTGGGCGATCGCTCCACTCCGGCTAGGCAATGCACATAGACGGCCTGGCCGCGCTGAATGCGGGTGTGGATATGGTGAACGATATGGCGCAGTTGGCGTGGATCGAGACCAAAGATATAGCTGCTATCGGGAAGAATGAAGCGAGCATGGTCAAACTGCTGGGGGATGTCTGCGGGAATGATGCCTTCCGAGGGGGCGCAAAGCGACACCACAGACTGAATGCCCGCTTGATGAAGGCTGGAGTAATTCTGGGGGTTGGGCAATGGGCCAACGGCAAGCTGCTGGGGCAGGATCCAATCTAGGGCAAGGGAAGCGATCGCGCCTTGGCGATCCGTGCGCTTCGATGAATGCGATGGTCGAAATACAGCCTGAATGTGTTTCAACATAACGGTGGTTGCCAAGATCTAAAACAATAGCTAAGGGGCATCCCCTAGGAGGGATATTGCTGCTTCAGGGAATGCGATGCAGGTTCAAGCTCAAGATGATAGATGTGGCAAGTTTTGGACGACGGAGCAACCTGGTTAGGATTGGGTACAGATCCCTCCCTAGATGCGTTCATGTTGTCCTTATGAACAAAAAACGTGAGCCCGTTCTGCAAAAACAGCGAGGTTCACGCTTTATGCCATAGCTTTCTTTTTTCCTAGGTGCTTCATCCGATCCGGATGGTTTTCCAAATCGCCCTATCCAAACCGACCGGTGACGTATTCTTTGGTAGATTGCTGAGCTGGATTTTGGAAAATGACGCTAGTTTGGTCATACTCCACTAAATAGCCCACCTTGCCACCTTTGTCCGTGGCTTCCGCATTGTAGAAAGCCGTATAATCTGACACCCGAGAAGCTTGCTGCATATTGTGAGTGACGATGACGATGGTATATCGTTCCTTGAGTTCGTGCAGCAGTTCTTCGATCCGCAGGGTCGAAATCGGGTCTAATGCAGAACAAGGTTCATCCATGAGAATAATCTCAGGGGCGATCGCGATGGCGCGAGCAATACAAAGCCGCTGTTGTTGACCGCCAGAAAGAGATAGACCGCTTTCCTTGAGCTTGTCTTTCACTTCATCCCACAGTGCTGCCCCTCGCAGGGATTGTTCCACCAGTTCATCCATATCACCTCGGTAGCCATTAATCCTGGCCCCAAAGGCAATATTTTCATAGATGGACTTGGGAAAGGGGTTCGGCTTTTGAAACACCATGCCAATGCG
>RECH01000247.1 GCA_007694125.1 Leptolyngbya sp. DLM2.Bin15 | reverse complement strand
CAATCCCAATATTTTGTTCCGGATTGACTATTTTTCCAGTTTCAGAATCAAATTTTGCAGACGATAATAAAAGAAAATCTTCACCTATAGACTGATAATCATCACCAGCTAGCATCATTTTGAGGACTTCTCGCAACTCTTCTAACTCATCTATGGCTGACTTATAAATTTCACCCCTAAACCAATAGACATCTTTGTCTGGCATCAAATCTGATTTCGAAAGGCATATAACCCACACTCTTGGAAATGACTGTAGTGGTTTATTATCAGAAACGATTGCGCTCTTTTGTCGCTCTAGCTCTCCTCGGAAACTTCCAAAAAGCCGCTTAAGATATTTGCCTCCTTCTTCTCTCAGGATCTGGGCATCACATAAGAAGAAAGCAATATCAGACTTTAGGAGGGTGCGAAAAGCCTCAATTTTCTTTTTTTCTTCGGCATCTGTTTTTGTCTCTGTCCACCATTCTCCAGGATAATCATGCCAAACAATCGAGCCAGCAGACTTGTCTAAGCCTCGAACAGTTATGTTGAACTTAAATGCTTGATGTTGATAACGAGTTGGCGGAGGTAGAAGGCTTTCCTTCATCTTAAAGTATTGCTTTAAGAGTCTTTGCCCTTGCGAAGTATCGTCAGCAAGGAGACTATATCCAGCAGTTCTTCTGAAAAAAGGCTCTTGGTGCCATCCATAAAATGTGCTGAGCAAAGTTGTTTTGCCACTCCCAGATTCACCAAAAACAGCTATGTGCTGCTCAATAACTCTTCGGGGTCTGAAAACTTTCCTTATCAAATCCTTGATCATTCTTTACTCCGAGTCTGTTACTAAATATCGCTCGTGGGTTTACCATCCCTGATTACACAGGCCTTATCTCTTTACCCGATAGGTGGTGTCAAAAATTTACATCCGTTGTATGGAAAATTGCAGCAGCATATAGCTCATTCCTAAGTGCAGAGTTTCTAGCCACTGGCAGGCTAGCTATTGTTTATGCTGAGCATCCCTCATAAGGATGATTAGCCAAACTACGACTAAATATAACCTCCTCCAGAGAGGATTATTTGAAAATTGTCTGCATAACTCTCCTGCTTGGGTGTCATACACACTTTGACCAGCCTATACACCTTATAGGGGTGATTATGCTGATTAGATGCTTGATAAAGCCCCAAGTAGGGTAGTTATGAACACACATATCGCTATAGTGTTCCCATTTCAGAGTGTTATGCAGCCATCTTCAAATAATCTTCACGATCAGCCCAGGATCAACACATGCAGTATTTAGTGCGCGTGTTCTAGTTGAAGATTCCTGGCTTATGGTAAATATAAACATCGCCCTCAACCTCACGAGTTGAAGCGGCGTTGTCTGAAGGAGGAGCGATCGCCCAAGGATAGAAAGACAACCCCAATGTCAGTTACTGTCACACCCCTAGTCAACCCACCTGCAAAACCTGGGTAGCGGTTAGGTTCAGATCGCCCAGCAGTGGCGAGACCACAGATTCATCCCCAGAATATACCGCCTCTTCATAAAGTCCCTCCACCCACTCCAGCACCGTCACCCGCTGCTGCATCGGGTCTACAATCCAATATTCAGCAATACCCCGGGCGGCATACTCCGATCGCTTGTAGCGATAATCCCGATTCTCCTGCCCTGGGCTGACCACCTCAACCACCAACAGCGGCGGCGGCATATCGAGCAAGACAAGCGATCGACTGGCTCCTGCCAATGCAGCAACGCCCTCATTTGAGAAGATCACCAAATCGGGGACACGCACAGATAAGCGAGTGCTACTCACCGCAACCTCTGTCTTCATCGACAGGCGATCAAATGAAATCCCCAGCTTCAGGAACGTCGCCACCAAAAACATTGCGATGCGGCGGTTCAGTTCACTCCCGGTAGGCATCGCAATTAATTTCCCATTTTCTAGTTCATACCAGCGATCCGTTCCATCGTCATAGGATAGGAACTCCTCAAAGGTCATCTTTGCAACGGCAACCGTCATCTCCCTACCTCCTGACACATGTGACGGCCCCCTGCGTGACGTTGAAGCCGAGTTTCTCCATGTATCCCAACATCGCCCTCAGTTCCAGCATAACCTTGTGATGTTGAGTTCGGTGGAATGGTCATACCTGGACGATCCTGCCTTCGATCTCCCCGCCGTCTCCTTGACCAAGAGGCTCCAGACATTTGGGTACACTGCCACAGCCTTGAATACTACCGCCGTTGCCGTAGATCCTTGGCTTTTTGCAGCAACTGCACAAAGAAATCCGACTCGGTGATTTCAGCTACCTGGCTAGCCCGTTTCGCCTCATCCACCTCAATGCGCAATTCTTGCAATTGCTCCTGTAGCTTCGCTTCCCGCTGCCGGGCGGCTTCCATCTGCCGTTGATAGAACAGCGCATTTTCAATCGCCGGGGCAGACTGGAGGGCGATCGCTGTCAGCAGTTTCAAATCCGCTGCGGTATAGGTAAACAACTCCGCGTGATGGATGCTAATCACCCCAATGACCCGATCCAGGGCCTTCATGGGCGCACAGAGGAGCGATCGAATGCCGGGGACAACTTCCCCATAGCGAACATCAGCGGCCACATCGTTGACAATTTCGGAGATGCCCGTTTTGGCCACATAGCCAGCAATCCCTTCGCCTAGGGACGTCTTGGGTTCCACCGCTACCGGATCTCCTACGATGAGCTGTAGGTCTAAGATTTGGGTGTCAGGATTTAGCAGCATCAACACAGCACTGGTGCCATAAATCAACCGCTGCGCTTCCTCTACGGCAACCGTGGCAACGGTGGAGACTTCTCGACAATGGGTTAACTTTGCCGCAATGTTGTAGAGCAGATTAATTTCTCGGTACCGATCTAACACCTCATTGGCCAGGGTTTTCTTTTCCACGGCGCGCAGGGCCAGGTCGGAGAGCAGGGACGCTAGGGGCGCAGCCTCTTCGCCGCCCTGCACCCAACCCAAGGTTTCCTCACCAACAGCGATCGCATAGCGGTCAGCCTCTGTCTCAAAGGTGTCACCCAGCAGTAGATTGTCCTGAGCATCATAAACCGCCAGGGGGATATGGCTGATCTGCAGAATGCGCTGGGCTAGGGGCAAAAGCTCCTTGCGTAGGATAGATCGGAGCCGAATTTCTGCCATGGGCTTACAAACCTAAAATTTGCTGGGATTTTTGTAAAATTTCATCTGGATCAAAGGGTTTCGTCATGTAGATATCTGCTCCCATATTCTCACCCTTCTGCTTGTCAATTTCTTGCCCCTTGGCCGTCAGCATGATGATGTAGGTGTTACGCAGATTGCTATCTTGCTTGACGGCAGCGCAAACCTCATAGCCATTCATCTTCGGCATCATCACGTCTAAGAAGACGAGCTGAGGGCATTCACGACGAATGAGGTCTAGGGCCTGCTGGCCATCGCCTGCTGTCAGCAGTTCTACCCCCTCATCCTCCAAGTCTTCTAGGGTTTGTTCCATCAAAGCCCGAATATGGGGCTCGTCGTCCACAATGAGAATTTTTTGGGTCATGACATCAAGATTCCTGGAGCTAGGATGAAGAGTGGGATACACCCTCCGATGGTTGATCAGCGAGCAAGAAAAAGCATAGATTTTCTGCTCCTTTTTCCCACTGAAAGCGCTTGAGGATATCGTGCTGCTCGGCATCGGTGATACTGGCGATCAGCATGTCAGGCTGGGCCAAGGCCACCTGATTTAGAAACTCTTGGCGGTTGTAAACCTGAACGTTATATCCACCGGTGCGCAAAGCGCTCACTAGCACGCCGGCTGTGGATACATCGTCATCCACGACCAAGACAGTTTTCTGGGATGCACCATAGGAGACGAGACGATCGACCTCATGGATGAGATTGCTGACCTCTAGCGGTTTTGTAAAGTAGCGATCGACACCTAGGCGATAGCCACGTTCGCGGTCTTCTAAGACGGACAAGATGATGATGGGGATGCGAGAGGTTTGAGGATCGCGTTTGAGGGTTTCGGCAACCTGAAAACCATCTACCCCTGGCATCACTATATCTAAGATGATCAGGCTAGGGCAAAAAGTGTGCACTTTTGCGATCGCTTCTTCACCATTTTCTGCCTCTTGCACCTCATAACCTTCCGACTCCAATTCCTGGCGCAGTAGGTTACGAATGTTGGCATCGTCATCCACCACCAAGACGGTTTTGGGCGTAGGTGTCAGATTCGAGGCTTGGGGTAGATAGGCTTTGAGCTGCTTCAGGACGTCATCCCGGTTCACTATGGGGCGATTATCGCTCTCCTCAGAATCAGAGACAGCCTGCTCTAAAACCGGCAAGCTGAAGTAGAAGGTACTACCCTGGCCTAGTTCACTTTCCACCCACAGGTCGCCGCTGTGGTGTTCAACAATTTGTTTACAAATGGGTAACCCGAGACCCGTGCCTTGGGGCTTGTCGGTGAGGGTATCGCCCACCTGCCTAAATTTTTCAAACACCTTGGGCTGATCCTCGGGCGCAATGCCGATGCCGCTGTCGGTGATGCCCACTACCAAGCGATCGCCCTCCTGCTTAGCCTGGCAGCGCACTACACCGGCGGGGGTGAATTTGACCGCATTGGACAGCAGGTTGATGATCACCTGAATGATGCGATCGCCATCTGCCTGCACCAGGGGCAAATGTGGCTGGATGTCGCGCTGCAGGTCTAGGGACTTTTGCTCAAACAGAGAAGTGGTGGCAGCGATCGCCCGATCCATCAGGTCATCAATCCGCAGTGGCTGCATGTTCCAGTCCACTCGACCCGCTTCCATTTTGGCGATGTCAAGTAAGTCATTGATCAATGCCGTGAGGCGCTCCCCTTCGGACACAATGATGTCAATGTTTTCGCCTACCTGGCGGGCTGTGCGTTCGACCTTGCGATCGCCCTCGGGCACTAAGGGCAGCAAAACATCCTGGAGTTTCTTTTTAATAATCTTGGCAAATCCTAGCACCGACGTGAGGGGCGTTCGCAGCTCATGGGACACGGTGGAGATGAAATCGGTCTTCATTCGATCGATTTCTTTCTCTGAGGTAATATCCTGCACTAGGATTACGGCACCAATATAGTCCGTAGCAACGCCAGGAATATCTGTTATTTCAGATTTGCCATTCTCAGACTTGCCATTCTCAGATTTGCCGTTCTCAGATTCGCCATGATCAGACTCACTGCTAGCGGGTCTGAGAATCGCCGTTGCGGATGCCTTGCCCACCCGCCCTTCTCCCAGGTCAAGCTCTGTCGTCCATGCATCTTGGGGCGATCGCATGGTGTTTCGAACTAGGTCTGCTACATCATCGCCTAGGAGGGTCTCACAGGACTTATGCTCAATATCTTCTTCCGCAGACAGGCTAAACATTTTTAGCAATGCTGGGTTATAGCGGGTCACACGTCCATAAATATCGGTGACCAGCAGCCCGTCGGCCATGTTGTCAATAATTGAGGATAGGTAAATTAAGGTATCCTGTAGATCGTGCGTGGCATCTGCAACCCGCTGTTCTAGGGTATGGCTATACTCCGCCATCTGCTGGTTCGAGTCTCGCAATTGCCCGGTCATCTGATTAAAGGCTCGGGCCAGTAGCCCAATTTCGTCGTTCGTTAACACTGGAGCTTTCAGGGACAAATCTCCGTCTGCCAGTTGAATGGCAGTATTGGCGATCGCCATGATCGGCTGGGTAATGCGTCGAGAGAGGAGATACACGGCAACGAGGAGCAATCCAGCGGAACTCAGCCCGATCAACAAAATTTGGCGGGCTAGTTGGCGGGCAGGGAAGAAGGCTTCCTGTTGGCTAATTTCAGCTACGAGGGCCACGTTTTGTTGTGGCAGCCAGCGATACACCCCCACCACGGGAGTCCCTTCATAGTTGAGAAATCTCCCTTCGGTGCTGCGTTTGGCGATCGCTTGATCAATGCCTGGACTGCTGACCTCATCCGCCTCGTCCGTCTCATCCGCCTCATCCGTCTCATCCGTCTCATCTGCCTCTGGTTCTGTGGCTGTCCGCGAGATGAATACCGTTTTAGATCTAGGGCGGCCAATTAAATAGGTTTCTGCCGAATCACCCAGACCGGTGTTCTCACGAATGAGGTTGTCAATATCGGTGAGATCTAGGTCAACGGTAATCGCTCCCATTTGTACGTTCTCTTGATCCAGCAGCGGGGTGGCAAAGGTGATTGCTGCCCGCCCTGTCCCAGAGGTGAGGTAGAAATTGGGCACCACCGACTGCGCGCCATCCTGGGTAAAATAGGTGGTGGGTTCGCCCAGCGCTTTGTAACGGCCTTCCAAATCTTTATTGCGAGACGAAAATACAACAAAGCCGCCGTTGGTGGTGATGGACACATTACCCAAGCTCGACTTCACGCGGCTCAGTTGGTTAAAGTAATCCGTCAAGATCCCGTAGGCTTCTTGATACTCAGGCTCCTCAGGATCATAGATCAGCAGCGCCGCCACCTGTTGCCGCACTTCCGGCAGTTGGCTGATCAGCAGCACATCTTCCCGCTGGCTGTCCACCCATTCGTTCAGTTGAAACTCCTTCAGGAAGGTTGCCACCATTAAGCGATCGGTCACGGATTCTTCTAAGGCATCTTTCGCCCGTTGGTAGGCAGCGATCGCCACCGTGCCCAATATCACCACCGACAACAACGAAAAATAGCCCACCAATTGAGCTAATAGACTGCGTCTCCAGATGTTCATGACCACTCTCCAAAAATCTGTTTCACACGAGCGATCGCCTGATCGGTGGCTTCTTCTGGCGAGATGCCATCGTCCAGGACTTGCAAGATGGCCTTAGCCCACACATTCTCCTGTAGCACTTCACTGTAGGCGGGTGCATAGACTTGATAGGAGGGGCGAGTCTCCTGCTGGTGTTGCTGCAAGGCCAGGGATAAATGGGGATCGTCCACGGCATTCCAAAATGGATCTTGCCAGAGGGAGCGAATGACTGGGAAAATCCGCCCTTTGGTGGCTAACTGTAGGTACTTATCTATGTTTTTAGGTTGGATGAAGTAGGTTGCGAAGCTTTCTGCTGCTTCCAGTTGGTCTGTATCTTTCAAGATGGCCAGTTGTTTAATGCTGAGAATGGATCGGTGGGGGCTGCCATCCGGCTTGTTGGGCCAAGGAATGGTGCGAATCTGGTTGAAATAGTAGTCTGTGGACTGTCGATTGTAGGGCGTATCTGGCTGGCGCTGGCTAAAGGGAACCGACAGAGTACTGTTGACCGTCATCAGGGACTGCTGCTCAAGGAAACTGATATTGTTACCTGAATCTGTCCATTCCACGGCAGCGGGGGGAATATAGCCGTCTCGGTAGAAGCCAACGAATTGCTTAATCGTGTCGATCAGCCCTTGACGAACACCTGGATCATCAATCCGAAGGTTACCCTGTTCATCCACCAGTTCTAGGTTGTAGGCGTCTAGAAATTGCTCGAATTGCCAGAACGTGTCTGTGCCTAAAGCTGAAAGGCAAAAACCAATGCCATAAACCGTATCATTGCCCTGGGCCCGCAACTGGGTATGGGCCGTCTGCCAAAACTGCCAAAACTCATTCCATGTGCTTGGAATCTCATCGTCGTACAGCCCTGCCTCGGTCAAAAGGGGCTGCCAGTAGTGCAGATGCACTGTATTCTGTCCAAACGGAAGTGCATAGTAGCTGCGCGTCTGGGTGACATTATTTTGGTAGTACACCGACTCCAAAGCCGTCGGTGTGATGGTGTCTTGAATCGGTTTGACCAAGTGGGAAACATCTGCCAACTGATCGCGCCAAGCGAGGCGAGGAAAGAGGTTGGTGTCGGCTGGAAAGCTAAATACAACATCTGGCGATCGCTCTTCTTCAATCGCTCGCTGGGTATCACTCAAGATGTCGCGGTCGGGCAGGAGGACTAAGTCGGCTTTAAACCCAGAGGCTTGTTCCCAGTCTGATACCAGTTGCACAATCACCTCATTTTCTTCTGGCAGAAACCCCTGGGTCCACCAGATGGTGAGCCTGTCATCCGCCGCCACTGTTTCGAGGCGCTCAGGTGTGGCTTCAGAATCATTGTCCGACTGAATAACTGGGGTGCCCTGGGCACAGGTAATCAGCCCTAGGGTTAGTCCGGCTAGGATGAAAGCTCTCAAGATTTGTTTGAAGGTTACCATAGGTTCTTATCGTGATGATCCAGGCGTTTGATCAAACTACTGTGGGACAAGGTGTTGTCGTTGGTAGTGATGCACCCCACACCGCCAAAATATCCACAATCCGCTCCGCTGTCTTCCCGTCCCATAGGTCAGGAATGCGGCCCGTTTTTCCCTGTCCCTCTAAAATTTGAAACACTTCCTGAATGATGCGATCGGGATCTTGCCCCACCAAGGTGTTGGTGCCTTCAATCACCGTTTCGGGGCGATCGGTATTGTCCCGCATGGTGAGGCAGGGAATGCCCAGCACCGTGGTCTCTTCCTGCACACCACTAGAATCCATGAGCGTAAACTGAGCTGAAGATAGGGCGTAGATGAAGTCTAGGTAGCCCAGGGGCGGTGTCACCCAGACCTGATCCAGGCTCTCCAGTCGGGTCTGTAGACCAAAGGTTTCCAGCCGCTGCTGGGTGCGGGGATGCATGGGAAAGAGGAGGGGCACCCGTTCGCTCACCGTGGCGATCGCATCGAGCAACTGCCCAAGGATCACCGGGTCGTCTACGTTACCAGGACGGTGGAGGGTGACTAATCCGTACTGCTGAGGCTTGACTGGGTAGGTCTCTAGCAGTGTGGATTGGTGACGAGCCCGTTCGAGATTGGCCTTGAGGCTATCGATCATCACATTGCCCACAAAGTGAATTGCTTCTGGGGCAATGCCCTCCCGCAGTAGATTATTGGTGGCGATCGCTGAGGTGGTAAAAAATAAGTCGCTAATGGCGTCAGTGCAAATGCGGTTAATCTCTTCCGGCATGGTTCGATCCCAACTGCGTAACCCTGCCTCCACATGAGCGATGGGAATATGCAGCTTAGAGGCAGCTAAGGCCCCTGCCAAGGTAGAGTTGACATCGCCCACCACCACTACGAGGTCAGGTTGATAGTCCTGCATCACCCCTTCTAACGCCATCATCGCCCGTCCGGTCTGTTCGGCATGGGAGCCGGAGCCAATTCCTAACATCACATCTGGGGCGGGCAGTTGGAGATCATCAAAAAAAACCTGAGACATACGATCGTCGTAGTGCTGTCCTGTATGTACCAGGTTCCATTGGATGGTTGAATACTGATTCATATGGTGAATAAGGGGCGCAATTTTTACAAAATTAGGACGAGCACCCACAATATTGAGAATCTTCACGTCATGACTCCGAATAAGAGAACCCAAACTGGCAAAAGAATGAGTAATGCTAAGCAGCCAAACACCAACGTCGTGACCGCCAGCTCACGATCAAGCCCATAGGCTTCTGCAAATACAACCGTTGCGAACGCTGGTGGCATTCCCATTTGCAGCACGAGGGCTAGCTGAGTTTGCCCGGTCACCCCAAAAAACATCAGTCCAGTTCCCACCACAAGCGGTACAAGAACCATCTTGATTCCGAGGCAGGGCAGAGCCTGCTTCAGCTTTCGGAGGGATGTAAGCTGACTCAACTGCATTCCAATTAAGACTAGGGCCAAGTTCACAATGACCCAAGCACAGCTTCGGAGACTCGTCTCCGCAATTTCTGGTAGATTTACTAATCGTAGTAGCAATCCGAACCCTAGGCTCCAAACTGCAGGATTCTTCAAGATTTTTTCAGAAAGCTTTACAGACTGCCCTCGCCCAACGGTGCCGTACTTTGCAGCAAGAATCACCCCGACACCATATACCCCCAGAAATGTGCCGAGTAGATCGTAGAACAATGCCCAAGCAAAGTAGTCAGGGCCAACCAGGCCAAGAACCACTGGAAACCCCATATAACCCGTGTTGCCCACCATCATGGCTAGTAAAAAGCTACCTTGAGTGGCGCGGGACCAATCGCTATTTTGCAGCACTAGCCCCGTGTCTGGAGCACGGTCATCAAGCCCTTTAGACATAGCCCTGAGGCGTTCATCTCCCACCCCCAGATCAATCCAAACCCAGGCGAAGGCAGCTCCAACCGCGATCGCCACCCAGGCGGTTACCGGGGCGATGAGAATCCAACCCGATAGGTCAGCCCGATACAAAAATGCCACAATACTAACGGGTAAGCCAATCCAGAAGATAAATTGACCCAGCTTAGCCGATGCCCCTTTAGGCAGAAGACGCCCTAGCACCCATCCTAGAGAAATCCAACCAATCAGAGGGATGTAGAGTGTGAGGAGAGCAGGAATGAGATCAGGCATAGAACTCAGGTAATTAGATAGATTGAGCTAAGTAACCAGCACGTGAAGCAACTTTGTGACGAGGCTTAAGTCTCTTTCGGGGATCCTACGCACTCATCAGAACTCTAAGCCTAATGCTAGTCGATAGATGGTTCTTTTTATACATGTTTAAGGTCTGCCCGTGTGTTGATTGTCCTATTGCTCGGCTCAGCCTAGCGGTCTAGGTCACCTAGGCCGAGGGTTTCTCCCAGAGAGACGCCGTTGCGAGGGCGATCGCTGGTCTATGGCAAGGCATCACAGAGCAGGTTGTTGCCCTCCCGGAGGATGACGACAGCAAGACGGACGATCGTTTAAGCTAAAAGAGTGGCGACGAGATGAATTTGGGTTACCCTAGCGTCTTTCTAACCATTTCTACTCTTTGTTTAACCCACCTCACCCCTGTTGTAACGGAGCCAACTCGATCTGTGACTGATTCTGACCATGCCCTGAAGCATTCTCAATCCTCCCAGTCTCCCTCTCATCTTGCAGAGCAACCCTCTTCGTCGTCCCGCGACGAAAGCGATCGCACAATTCAAGACCTAAAACAGGTGCTCGATCGTCATCGGGGCGATCGCGTTTTGGTGCTGCTCCAGGATTTTCCCGATCCCGACGCTCTGTCCTGTGCTTGGGCCTTCCAGCTGATTGCCAAGCAGTATGAAATCCGCTGTGACCTAGTCTATGCAGGCACCCTCAGCCATCAGGAAAATATTGCCCTCGTGAAACTGACGGGGCTGCCGGTGCAGCGCTGGACGCCGCAAAAAGCCCGAGAACGAGATCTATCTATCTATCAAGGCTATGTGCTGATCGATAGCCAAGGCAGCACCACCCAACTCTTATCCTTAGTGCAATCGGCTGACATTCCTGCCTTGATTGTGGTGGATCACCATGCTATTCAGGATGACCTCAAGCCAGAGTTTGCTGACATTCGCTCCCATACCCGCGCTACGGCTACTATCTTTACTCAATATATCCAGGCTGGGCTGATTAAATTCGATACGGGTAATCGAGAGCATGTGAAATGTGCTACTGCTTTGATTCACGGACTGCGATCGGATACCAATGGATTGATGCACGCTCAGGAAGAAGATTTCTTGGCGGCAGGCTTTCTCAGTCGGTTTCATGATTCCCAACTGTTAAATGCCGTATTACAAGCGTCCCGATCGAAGCAAGTTATGGATGTGATTGAACGAGCCCTGCGCAATCGGGTCTTAGAAAATAACTTCTCTATTTCTGGAATTGGCTATCTACGCTACGACTACCGGGATGCTATCCCCCAAGCGGCAGACTTTTTGGTGACGGAAGAAAATGTGCATACTGCGGTCGTCTACGGCATTGTCTATGACGAAGATGAAGATCTAGAGGTGGTCATCGGATCTTTACGCACCAATAAGATTACTTTAGATCCTGACGAATTCATCAAAGAAGCCTTTGGGCAAGATAGCCAGGGTCGATTCTTTGGTGGTGGGCGCGCTATGGCTGGTGGCTTTGAGATTCCCATGGGGTTCTTAACTGGATATAATGAAAACTCTGAATACACCCAGCTCAAGTGGCAGGTGTTTGATGCCCAGATTAAGCAAAAGCTAGAGCGGTTAGTAGATCCAGAAGAAGGCGAGATTCGCACGATGTAGCCATGACGGATCCAGATATCCCTATCAATCAGATAAGCTTAAGCGATCGCATCAAACACCAGGCTCTGTCCCTCGGCTTCCATCGGGTTGGTATTGCCAGCGTTGAGTCTGCCGACCATGATCGGGCTGCCCAGCGCCTTCAGGCTTGGCTCAACCAGGGCTACCAGGCTGACATGGCTTGGATGACCAACCCCAAACGGCAGGATATTCGTCAGGTGATGCCGACGGTGCGATCGCTGATCTCTGTTGCGCTCAACTACTACACCCCCCATGCCCACAGCGATGATCCTAGCCACGGCAAAATTTCCCGCTATGCCTGGGGGCGCGACTATCATCGGGTTCTGCAATCACGGCTGAAGGCGCTGTCTACCTGGATTGAGCAGCAGGGTGAGGGCATCGAAACTCGCTACTACGTGGATACGGGGCCTGTCTCAGATAAGTTTTGGGCAGAACAGGCTGGCATCGGCTGGGTAGCCAAAAACGGTAATCTGATCACCCGCGACTACGGCTCCTGGGTGTTCCTCGGCGACGTACTGACCAACCTCGATCTCACCCCCGATCGCCCCCATCTACCCCACTGCGGCACCTGCACCCGCTGCATGGACGCCTGTCCGACCGGTGCGATCGCCCAACCCTTTGTGGTAGACGCCAATCGCTGCATCGCCTACCACACCATCGAGAACCGCGCCGACCAGCTTCCCGAGGCGATCGCCAGCCAGATGCAGGGCTGGGTGGCCGGCTGCGATATCTGTCAAGACGTTTGTCCTTGGAATCAGCGCTTTGCCCAGGAAACTGATATACCAGACTTTCAGCCCTATCCTTGGAATATTGCGCCAACCTTAACCGACTTAGCGGCTAGCACCGATGAGGACTGCGATCGCCGCTTTCGAGCCTCAGCCCTGCGGCGGATCAAACCCGCTATGATGCGCCGCAATGCCCGTGCAGCCCTTGCCCACCGGCGGAGTACTTCACTGGAACAGGAATCCGGAGAGCAGGAGAGGCAGCAAGAGGGCGATCGCTAAAATCACCACGACTGTCACTGCATCAATATTGAGTACATTCTTGGGTGGTTCTGTCATGATTTACCTGGGACTAGCTATCGTCAAACTGCAACCCGAGTCGAAACGACCTCGTCTCAACTCTGCTGCCTACACACCCATTCTAGGAGACGAGTGACCATCAGGCGATCGCCCCCAGCGTTGTCGTATAATCCCCACTCTGGTTTGGGAAACACCTTGCTGCCTGGTGACGTCATGAATCTCCTAGGATACTCTTCATGAACAACGCAACACCTTATATGATCAACAGTTCTCGGTTATCTCGGTCGATGACAGCATCAGCGCTGGGATGTGTCTTGCTTGGATTGGGGGCAGCGATCGCTCCCCCCGTCTTGGCCAATGAGACAGATGATTTTCTCCTCCTCGACCTAACGCGGGCCCGCAACTTGGCTCGCCAAGCCGTTGAGCGGGAAAATGGTGGCCTCGGGCAATATCGGGCAGAGCCGGCCATGCATGGCTTCAGCGCTGATACTCCCCATACCGTCAATGCGGATGGAAGCTGGACATTTCTCTTCCGGGGCTATGATCCAAGGACGCTAGCTCCTGGGCGAGCATTGACCTACACCGTCGAAAGCGAAGTGACAGTTAGCCAAACCGGACAAATCAGCATTGTCTACAATGGCCCCCTACGCAGCACCTCTGCCACGGCCGGCTCATCACCCCTCACGGGAAGCGACACCGTGGAGGATTACCGCATCTCCCTCGATCTCAACCGAGCTAAAAATCTAGCGCGCCAAGCTGCTGAGCGGGAAAATGGTGGCCTCGGGCAATATCGGGCAGAGATCGCTATGCATCAAGACGGAGCCAGTGCTCCCCATGTGGTGAATCCTGATGGCAGTTGGACGTTTACCTTCCAAGGCTTTGACCCTCGCACCACTACTGCCATGGGTGCTGTCACCTACACGGTGGAAAGCGTCGTCACGGTGACCCCAGCGGGTACGATCACGATTGACTACAACGGCCCCATTCGCTAGCGCTTTTTAGCCTTGCTTCGGCGGCGCGGAGTTGTTTTAGATGAACGGCTTGTCTTGCGGGATGGACGGGTGATCTTCTTGTAGGTAGACGTCAGCCAATCGGCTCCATAGTGGCTCATGGCTCCCACCTCCAAGCCGACGCCCAAGGCTAAAAGTTCAATCAGCCATTGTTGCAGCGATCGCTGAGTGAGCAGGCTGAGGTCTGCCCATGTCCAGCCAAATTCTCCCAGTTGGTTGGCCAGGGCGATCGCTGCCACCCCTAGCACCAAGAGCCAGACGACCAAGTAGATCACTCGCACCACCGTACCCACCACGGGGCCGTGCGACCAGAGCGATCGATGCTTGAGGCGGCTGCGGTAGGGCAACCAAATCCACCGCAGCCAGCCCCAGCGTTTGTATTGCACAGAATGAATATCGAGGTCGGGGCCGAGCATCAATCCACCCAATAGGAAGCCGCTCAGCACCCAGAGGGTGAGGTAACTGCTGCCCGTGCTCACCAATGCGCCCGCCGCAACCAGCGGTAAACAAAGGATGGTGATGCGATCGTGGGTGCGACCTGAGGGCATGGGAAAAAAATTGCCAGATTTCTCTAATGTGTTGCATCTTAGCAGGAGTTTGTCTGCTACAATGTGATCTTGTGTTCAGCAGTTGTCCCCTCAGGGGCGGTTAGCTCAGTTGGTAGAGCGCCTGCCTTACAAGCAGGATGTCACTGGTTCGAGTCCAGTACTGCCCATTTTTAACATGCGTCGTATGCAGATCATAGCCAGTCATAGCCAGCTATGGTGATTCTTCATGGCTGCTTGGTGTGGTGATCTAAAGCCCGCGCTGCCCAGGAGAACGTATGGACTCCTGGGGCTAGATCGATTCTTGCGTCAGGATCTGGAATGGGGAAGGCGATCGCGCTAGTATAGCAATCAATTCACCTCGTCACCCCTCCATGTCGTCTAGCTGCCATGTCTCCAGATTCCCAGCTCAATCTGTCTCACCAATTGCAAAAACTGCGACAGCAGCGCTATACCGCTAACCAGGTTAGCAAGCCGCGATCGCTGCAAATTCAATCGTTGCTCCAACGTCTGACGACGCATCTTGAACAGGATGTGTTCATTCAACAGACGACGGATCAGGTGCGGCGATCGCTGCAGTGCGATCGAGTGGTGATCTATTACTTTTACTATGAATGGAAGGGGCAGGTGACCTTCGAGTCGTTGAGCCAGCCGATCTACTCCATCTATGGATCTACTGGAGCGGATGACTGCTTCAATGATGACTATGCCCAACGCTACCTCGAAGGGCGCTATAGCTATATCTCGGATCTCGACACAGCTCCCATCCATCCCTGCCATCGAGATTTTTTGTCTAGCATTCAGGTCAAGGCCAGCCTAGTGATGCCAATTTTGCCAGAACGGCCCGATCATAAGCGCCTGTGGGGGTTGCTGGCTGCCCACCACTGCACGGAGCCGCTTTGGTGGTCTACATCCGATATGGAAACCATGCAGGCTGCAGCCCAGGAGCTTGCCCAACGGTCATCCATCCAGAATCTGTGAACCTTCCAGCATGCACCTTGCCACCTGTGCCGAACATCTAGGTCAAAAATAATTCGCGAATGCCGCCGCTGCCAATTTCTACTGCGAGGGCGGCCAGCAGGAATCCGAGGATTTTGGTGATAATTACGGCTCCTTCGGCTCCAATCCAGCGATCGATGCGGGATGACTGGCGCACAATAAACCAGGTGACGATCATGGCGCTGATGATGCCACCCACGACACTGGTGCGGGCGGTGGGTGATTCTGACATGAGAATCATCACCGTGGTGAGGGTGCCGGGGCCAGCCATCAGGGGGAGCGCTAGGGGAGTAATGGCTACGTCGCGCTCTTCATCGACCACGGGGGTATCCATACCGCCTTGCAACATATCCAAGGCAATTAGCAGCAGCAGCAGGCCACCTGCTACTTTGAGGGATGCCATGCTGATGTGTAAGTAGCCCAAAATTGCCTGGCCGCCAAAGGCAAAACCCAGCAACACAGCCGTTGCTACCACGGAGGCTCGATCCACAACTCGGCGTTTTTGAGCGGCATCCATGCCTTTGGTTAAAATAATAAAGATGGGTGCATTGCCGAGGGCATCCGCCAATACAAAGACGGCTACGAAGGTTTGTACAAAGATTGAGCGATCCATTCTTCCCCCTGTTTGATTGAACCGGGTGTAAGGTTCAGTCTATGCACCCGTACTGCCATGGATAGACAAACAGCCCCCTAGACCATACCTGAGGGGGCTTGCTTATCCTAGATTCTAGATGTTCTAACGGGTAGCGGCTGGCATTCCTAAGATATCCTCAATTTTTGGCATTTGATCCAGCGGAATCACGCGACCTTCATCCTCAAACTTGGCAATTTGGTCGAAGTTTAAGTATCGGTATAGCTCCGATGCAAAGGGGTTGATCTTATTCGCCACCACTTCTAGATATTCTTCCATCGTGGGAATGCGACCCAACAGTGCGCAGGCTGCCGATAGCTCTGCTGAACCTAGATAGACCTGGGCTCCTTTACCCATGCGGTTATTGAAGTTGCGGGTGGAGGTAGACATCACTGTTGTTTCATCTGCCACGCGGGCTTGGTTGCCCATGCAGAGAGAACAGCCCGGCATCTCCGTGCGGGCACCGGCTGCGGCAAAGATACCATAGTAGCCCTCTTCCCGCAGTTGTTTTTCATCCATGCGCGTGGGCGGACAGATCCACAAGCGTCCCTGCACTGGGCCCGCTCCTTCCATCACCTTTGCTGCCGCTCGGTAATGACCAATGTTGGTCATGCAGGAGCCGATAAAGATTTCATGGATGGGATCGCCAGCAACTTCAGATAAGGTTTTGATGTTATCTGGATCGTTGGGAGCTGCCACCAGCGGTTCTTTGATCTCGTTCAGGTCAATCTCGATGATTTCTGCATACTCCGCATCTGGATCCGCAGACATGAGGTAAGGGTTGGCCAGCCACTCTTCCATCTTGGCGATGCGACGGGTGAGGGTACGAGCATCTTGGTAGCCGCGGGCGATCATATTTTTCATCAAGGCAATGTTCGATCGCAGATATTCCGCTACGGTCTCTTCACTGAGCTTGATGGTACAGCCTGCACAGGAGCGTTCTGCGGTGGCATCAGTCAGTTCAAAAGCCTGCTCTAGCTTTAGATCAGGTAAGCCTTCCATTTCCATAATCCGACCGGAGAAGACATTTTTCTTATTTTTCTTCTCCACGGTCAGCAAACCCTTTTGGATAGCCACATAGGGAATGGCATTGACCACATCCCGCAGCGTGATGCCCGGCTGCAGTTCACCCGTGAAGCGCACCAGCACCGACTCCGGCATATCCAAGGGCATGGCTCCGATCGCTGCGGCAAAGGCGACCAGACCTGATCCAGCGGGGAAGGAAATGCCCATGGGGAAACGGGTGTGGGAATCGCCGCCGGTGCCTACCGTATCGGGGAGCAACATGCGGTTCAGCCAAGAGTGGATGATGCCATCTCCCGGACGCAGGGCCACGCCGCCCCGCTCGGCAAAGAAGTCGGGTAGGTCTTGGTGGGTTTTGATGTCCACGGGTTTGGGATAGGCGGCGGTGTGGCAGAAGCTTTGCATCACCAAATCGGCACTGAACCCTAGGCAGGCCAGTTCTTTCATCTCGTCGCGGGTCATGGGGCCGGTGGTGTCTTGGGAACCGACGGTGGTCATCATCGGTTCGCAGGAGGTGCCGGGACGCACGCCGGGTAGACCGCAGGCCTTGCCCACCATTTTTTGCGCCAGGGTAAAGCCCTTGCCGGTATCTGCAGGCATGGCTGGACGGACAAAGAGGTCGCTGGGGGGCAATCCTAGGGCAAGGCGGGTTTTATCGGTGAGCGATCGCCCAATCAGGAGGGGAATGCGACCGCCAGCCCGCACTTCATCCAAAATGGTTTCTGGCTTGAGGCTGAAGGTGGAGATCACCTTGCCCGCTTCGTTGGTGATTTCGCCCTTGTAGGGGTAGATGGTGATTACATCGCCGGTTTCCATCTGCGCGACGTCGCACTCAATGGGCAGGGCACCGGAATCTTCGGCGGTGTTGAAGAAAATGGGGGCGATCGCTCCTCCAAGGATATAGCCACCGGATCGCTTGTTGGGTACACAGGGAATGTCGTCGCCAATGTGCCACAGCACGGAGTTGATGGCGGACTTCCGCGAGGAACCGGTACCGACCACATCGCCCACGTAGGCAACGGGATGGCCCTTGGCTTTCAACTGCTCTAAAACCGTCAACGCATCGGGAATGCGTGATTCCAACATCACCAAGGCATGGAGGGGAATATCGGGACGGGTGGTGGCGTGGGGGGCGGGGGATAGGTCGTCGGTGTTGGTTTCCCCTGGCACCTTAAACACCGTGACGGTCATCTGCTCGGGCACGGTGGGACGCTTGGTAAACCAATCGGCATTGGCCCAGGAATCCACTACTTGTTTGGCGTAGGAATTGGTTTCCGCTAACTCCATGACGTCATGAAAAGCATCGTAGACCAGCAGGGTTTTGCTCAGGGCTTCAGCAGCCGTCTGCGCCAGGGCTGCATCGTCTAGCTTGAGCACCTCAATCAAAGCCTGGACGCTATAGCCGCCCATCATGGTACCCAGCAGCACCACTGCATCGTGGGGCGGCAGTAGTGGACTCGTCACCTCACCCTTGGCGATCGCGGTCAGGAACGATGCCTTAACATAGGACGCCTGGTCTACACCGGGGGGAATGCGATCGCGCAGGAGGGCGAGGAGGGTGTCTTCTTCCCCAGCCGGCGGGTTTTTGAGTAATTCACAGAGGTCAGCCGTTTGCTCAGCGGTGAGGGGAAGGGGGGGAATGCCCAACGCAGCCCGCTCAGCCACGTGTTGACGATATTGCTCTAACATAGTTGATCCTCTCCAAGCGATAGCGCGAGTCTATAATTATTGTTGCAATTTCTTGCCATTACAATAGCGCGATCGCTCTATAAGTCTATCAAGAAGTCTTAACTCGGCTTAAGTCTCATCGTCCACAATCTAAGATTTCTTTGCCCTCGGGCGATCCTAGGCAAATGTTGGGATGTTTTTTGGGGATAGTGTTTGGGGATAGTCTCTGCGACCTTCTCAACATGGCACCGCAGCTCGCGATCCCTGGGCAAAAGCAGTTCGCCAAAGGCAACAAGGCGATAAGATGGAGAGAAGTTTCTGGATCGGTGGTCGTGCGATCGCCCCCAGAGTTGCTTCAGGTAGTTCTAGCGTCTCATTTTTGGTGTCTATGGTTATCACCCTATTACTCTATGCTGCCCTTGGCGGTGCGTATCTGTTGGTCATGCCAGTGGCTGTCTTTTTCTACCTACAGCAACGTTGGTACATCGCCAGCTCCATCGAGCGGGTGCTGATGTATTTCATGGTCTTTTTCTTCTTCCCAGGGCTGTTGGTGCTCAGTCCGTTTCTCAACCTGCGCCCCAAAAAACGGCAATTGTCCTAAGCGATCGCCGGTTCATGATGGGGACGTTCCATGCTGTTTCGGGATAGCAAGCCATGCGGCGAATTGATGTAATTGGCGTTGGTTTCGGCATCTTTGCCGCCGGAGGGCTCATCTATTTGGGTCTCCGGGGTGCTGGTCTCGAAGGAGCCAATGCTGGCATCTGGAGCCAGGTCGTCTTGCTGGGGGGCGTGGGCGGATGGTTGGTGACCTACCTGTTTCGGGCCGGCACTCACACGATGACCTACAACCAACAGCTTCGCGACTACGAAGATGCGGTTTTGCAAAAACGTCTGGATGAAATGACCCCGGAGGAACTGGCTGCCCTGCAGGCCAAACTCGACGAAGCGTCTGAATCCTCCGAGGATGCGATCGCTGATTCAGAGTGATGCCGAGGTGATCATGGCTCCTGGGGAAAAAAATGGAGAGCGATCGCCTGTTGGGTCAACATGCGCCGTAGAATGGGGAACGGTCAGCGCGTTTTGGTGGGGTTTGTTATGGTTTCTGTCTCTCAACGGATGAATGCACTACGGGATCGGGGCCAATGTGCGCTGGTGCCGTTCATTACAGCAGGGGATCCAGATTTAGAGACAACGGCTAAGGCCTTGCGGCTGTTGGATGCAAACGGCGCTGATTTCATTGAGCTGGGGGTGCCCTACTCTGACCCGCTGGCGGATGGGCCGGTGATCCAAGCGGCAGCCACCCGAGCCCTGGCCCATGGTACGAAGCTGGAGCAGGTGCTTGATATGGTGCGCACCGTCTCCCCCGATCTGCAAGCGCCGATAATTTTGTTTACCTACTACAACCCTATTTTGAATCGTGGGCTGGAGAACTTCTTCCAAACCATTGCCGAGGCAGGGGTGAAGGGGATTGTCATTCCCGACTTGCCCCTAGAAGAAGTGGGGGATGTGATGGCGGCGGCCAATCAAGCAGCAGTAGAGGTGACGCTGCTGGTGGCTCCTACGAGTCCCATGGAACGGATTCAGGCGATCGCTGCCCAGTCCCAAGGATTTATCTATCTCGTCAGCGTGACTGGCGTGACCGGGATGCGCACCCAAATGGGCAACCGCGCCAAGGAATTGCTCAGCGATCTGCGGGGGGTCACGGATAAGTCCATTGGCGTGGGCTTTGGTATTTCCCAGCCAGAACAGGCCCGGCAGGTGATGGAATGGGGGGCAGATGCGGTGATTGTGGGCAGTGCTTTTGTGAAGCGATTGGCTGAAGGAACTCCCGAGCAAGGCTTGAAGGCGATCGCCTCCTTTTGCCAAAGCCTGAAAGCTGCCATTACCGCGGATCAAGGCTAATATCAAATCCGGTTAGATGCACTTTAGATGCACTATTCATTCAAGTCTTCGACAGCACCTGGATGTCCATAGCCCCTTTGCTAAGGGGGCGGCGCAGCGGGGGATCAATGCAGGATGTCTCAACCATGACCCTTCAAGCAGACTTGATGTCAAATACCAAAGGCACGCTTAGCGGCCGCTAGCTTGGCCTTGCGATCGTCTAATCCGTTATAGCCGCCGTTAATCATCAGGGTGACCTGTTCTACATTGTCGCGGTCGGCCCAGATGTTCAGCTGTCGCGAATCCCAATACCAGCCCGCACTGCGGCAGGCTAAGACATCGGTGGCAAGCAGGGTGGGCTGCTGAACCAAGTCAACCCCCAGGGCTTCACCACATTGGCGATAGTTGAAGCGGCCGGTAATCTGAATCAGACCGCGGCCCTTGTAGCGCCGTCCATCGCCGGCAAAGAAGTTGCCGAGATCGGCCCGCCCTTCATAGTCACTGCCATCGGCAAATTCTTCCACGGCGTTGAAGTTGGCCGATTCGTGGGCCACTTGAGATAAGAAATGGGCTTTGCGTAGGGGCGTGCTGACGTTGAACTCCACTAAGGTGGCATTGAGGTGGGGCAAAAACTTACGGATCTGCGATCGCTGCGCCGTGGGAGCAATTTGCACCAGTTGCGATTCGGTGACCTCTTGGATGGTGGGGAAGAGTCCTTGGTAGGGTAAGCGCTCGATGGGACGGCCCGGAAGCTGGTTGAGCCCGCGCAGGGTGGTAATTTTGCGGATTACATCATCCACCACCGCATCGGTTGACCCGAGGCGATCGCTGCTGATATGGGTGATAAATACCTGCAGGGCATCTGCTGCCCGGCGACGAAATTCTGGGAATGGCACAGATTCTGGGAGCACGATCACCCCTTGATAGGGCAGGCGATTGCTAGGGCGTCCTGGCTGCCGCCCCAGAGCCCGCAGCAGGGAATCGGCGAGATCATCTGCAGCCGTCGGCGTCACGTCTGGAATTTCTGCCACCAAGCGCCGTAGATGTTGCCCACCCTGCTGCCGCCAAAGCTGGAGTTGTAGGGTACTGATATTGACTTGGGTGTAGCCAAACAACCCTTCGTAGGGATAGACGCCCACTGGCCGGGTGGTGGAAAAGCCTTTGAGAGAACGGATCAGGGCATCGGCCTGTTCATCCATCGGCAGAATGCTGGGAAGGCGGAGTCGCTCTAGGTAAACTTGCACACCTGCTGCGGCCTGCTGCCGTAGCTCACTCACGGGCTTTTGCCCAAATAATCCCACATAGGGATCTCGTCCCAAAACCCGAGGCGGCTGTTCGCCGAGAGCCCTCAATAGGTCATCGACCAAGCCATCGGTAGCGGTGAGCGTTGAACTAGCAATCCTTGATATGAGAGTTCTGAGGGTGCTGCCCGCCTGGGTGCGCCAAGTTTGGAGATGAGAGGAAGTGTTCATGGTGAGGAGCGATCGCCCACGTCTGCTAACGACAGGGTGGCATAGACTACACCACCATCCTGAAGAGTACTGCAATTTTGGTCATTCAGCATCCGCTCTCATGGCTCACCTGACCTCAGCGAGATGAACGATCTTCCCATGCTCCATTGGGCTGCTATGACCTATGCAGACAAAACCTAATGATATCCATAGACGCAACAACACCATCTTATCTGATGTTATCGACTTGGTTGCTGCCTAGATGGTGGATTAACAGTAGGGGCAGCTATGGATGGCGTTGACTGATGTGCTGCGTAGGGTATGGCTTACTTCGTGAGGATGGTCAGTATTCTGCGCTCAAGGTGATGCGATCGCCCCCTAGGCCAAGCAATCTAGTTGTTGACTGACCCATAGACTAACCTCAAGAGCCATAAACGGACGATCCCCAACGTTGTTACCAACATCGGGGATCAGTCTGGGGTATCTGCCTGCTGGAGAGCGATCGCCTTTGATAAACAAGGATCGCTCACGATCGTCACCTAGCATCACCT
>RECH01000138.1 GCA_007694125.1 Leptolyngbya sp. DLM2.Bin15 | reverse complement strand
TGCGGAAGTCTGCTCGGTTTGAGTTTGTGCGAGATTGGGTTGATTTTACGCACCGATCGAGTCGTAAAGGCTTGTCTGGAGATGCTTTTGCCGGATCTCTCTTCCCTGATGTAGATGTGGAAAAGACGGTACAGGCTTTGGAAACCGATGGCTTGGCGCTCCATCTCACCTTGCCAGCCAACATTCTGCAGGAACTCTTAGACTTTGCCTATACGGCACCGTGCTATGGCGATCGCGATCCATCGTTGAAGTTCTATATCAATCAGCAGGATGAGTTTGAGCAACAGCTAGGGCGATCGCTGCTGGTGGGAAGTTATCTAGATAGCCATGCGGACTGTTCTGCGTTTCAGCGGTTGAAAAATGATCCTAAAATCTTGGCGATCGCTGCCCGCTATCTGCGCACAGAACAGCCTAAGTACCTCACGAGTGAAATCTCGTGGAGTTTTCCATCGCCTAGTGACTTGTATCAGCAACTGAAGGCGGCTCAAGTTTTCCACTACGACATTGATGACTATAAGTGCATCAAATTCTTCTTTTATCTCACCGATGTGGATGAAGAGAGCGGCCCCCATGCCTGTATTCGCAAAACCCATCGCCGGAAAAAGCTCGTCCACCAAGTGCTAGGTCAACGCTGTGCCTCCATTAGCGATGAGCGGCTCATGGAACTCTATGGACAGGACAACGTAGAGTCTATATGCGGCCCAGCTGGATCGGGATTTGTGGAAGACATCTTTTGTTTCCATAAAGGTGTGCCGCCCCGCAGTAAAACCCGCCTGCTGCTGCAGTTTGAATACACCATGAACTACTATCAAGGGGCACGATTGTATACCTAGACCGTAATTTTACCTAGCTTACCTTAACTTAGCCTAAAACGTTATGAAAATCGCTCAGACAAGCTCTGGGCGATTTTTGTGATCCTGGTAAACCATCCGTAATTCTGCGTGAGGCCTAGATGCGTTCCCCTGTCCATCTCCGCAAATCTCAGGAGGCTATCTCCAGTCATTTCTTAAAAGTTGCTGAAATCCGCAATTTAAATCCTCATTTTGTCGCTTGTGTTGCTGAGGCTTGGTGGTACAACGTGCTAGTTATTTCAATACTTACACGGAGTTAATGCGCTCTTAGACCTCATAGGATGGGTTTATGAAGGTTTAGTAAAGCTCCCCTAGACTTATTCCTATAACAACTTTGAACCCCGGAGACCGTCTAGTTATATAAGGATGGAATACCCCATGGTTTGGCAAATACGTGTTCAGTACGCCAATGGTAACGAGCGAGTCATATGGTCATTTCGCAATCGTGAATCAGCCCTGAAGGGCATTGATGCTCTTTACTCTCAGGGCTACCCGATGCATATGGCCTATGTCGTTCGACCTGTTGATGCTCCGATGGCTGCTTAATGCGCCCTCTTTTTTTGATTCTGTTTTAAGATGCTACGTTTGACCTTTCAGGTTGGCGATGTGGCGCGATCAAGTGAACCCAGGAAACCGCGTTCTAGGGTGCTGTTAGGCAAAGCCGTAACGCACCGTCTTTTAGAAGGGAACGTCATCGTCATCAAAATCAATGGGCGGCTGTGGATGAGGCGCTGGTGGCGGGGTGCTGACCTTGGGGGAAGAGATCTGCTCAGGTTGATCAGGGTCGCTACTAGACAAGTCACCACCGGGCAAGTCGCTGTCTAAATCCACCAGTTGCCCATTGAATGTTTCGGCTAAAAATTTGGCGGCCCTTGTCACCTCATCTTCAGGCTGCCAAGGGGACGGCTCTAAGGACGTATGCTGGACTGGTGCCGGTGCGGGCGCTGCCAGGTTAGGTGCTGCCGGTGTTGCTGGTGCTGGTGCGGCTGGGGAAACTGGCGGAGATGCTGCCGGTCTGGGTGCGGCTGGTGCTGGCGGAGGGGGAGCCGGTGCGGGTGGCGCTGGTGCCATGGAGCCCTCTGCGGCAACGTCTAGCTTGATGTGAATAGGACGTTGGAAATAGTGTTCTAGGGCGGCTTCTAGGTTGGGCAGGCGCTCTTTGACCATGCGGAAGAGCGGCTGGGAGCGGGTTGTGATCCGAGCTTCGGTGCCGTTGAAGGCGGCTAGGGTGCATTGCTGCCGCAGCAGCATACGGGTGGAAATGGGTTCAACCAGCTCCAAGATCGCCAGCCACATGTCCGCTAGGGTCTGACGCACATCGGGTTCTGGTGCCGGTGCGGGTGGCGGTGTGGATGCTATAGGGGTAGATGCTGCTGGTGCGGTTACTGGTGCGGATACTGGTGCGGGTACTGGTGTGGATGCGGCGGCGGGAACTGGTGTAGGAGTAGGGGGGAAGGATGGTGGGGAAATGGGTGCTGGTGTAGCAGCGGGTGCTGCTGGTGCTGGTGTGAATGCTACTGGTGAGGGTGCGGGAATGGGTGCGGGGGTAAAGGCCGGTGGTCTGGATCTTGGCGACGGGGTGGCTGGAACGGCGGGGGCGATCGCTGATGGGAGGAGCCCCAGAAGCGTGACTTCCAGCCAGAGGCGGGGCTGGGTGGTATTTTTCACCTGCACTTCGGTGCTGCGCAGATGCTGCTGTCCGGCCAGAATGGTCGAGAGATCTAGACCTTGGGCAAAGGTACATAGTTCGCCCCAGGTAGAAGCGGTGATCGCAACTAGGTCTTGGCGATCGGGAGCCGTTTTGGCAATTAAGACATCCCGGTAGAAGCTGGCTAGGTTTTGCAGCACAATCAGCGGTTCTCGTCCCCGGTTCATCAACTGCCGCGCCTGTTCCAACACCGCAACGCCGTCATCGTGAGCGATCGCCCTCAGCAAATTCAGCAAATCCTGTTCGGGCACCGCGCCGACCAAATCCCACACATGCCCAATGGTGATCGCTTCGTCAATTAAACTCAGTTGATCCAGCAAGCTCTCTGCATCCCGTAAGCCCCCTTGGGCGAGCTGGGAAACAAGCTGAACGGCCTCATCCTCGATGGCGATCGCTTCCTGACGGGCGATCGCCATCAGGTGCTGGGTCATGGCATCGAGGGGAATGCGGCGAAAGTCAAACCGCTGGCAGCGCGAGATAATCGTCGGCAGCACTCGCTGAGGATCGGTGGTTGCCAACACAAACACCACTTGCTCCGGCGGTTCCTCCAAGGTTTTCAGCAGCGCATTGAAGGCCGCCGTGCTTAGCATGTGGCACTCGTCAATCACGTAGACCTTATAGCGACATTGCACTGGCGCAAACTGGGCCCGCTCAATCAGTTCGCGAATGTTGTCTACCCCGGTATTGCTGGCGGCGTCAATTTCAATCACGTCTAGGGCCGAGCCCCGGGTGATGGTGCGGCAGGTCTCGCAGGTGCCACAGGGCTGGGCGGTGGGGCGGGATGTGGTCATGCAGTTCAGCGACTTGGCCAAAATGCGGGCGCTGGAGGTTTTGCCCGTGCCCCGCGGCCCAGAAAATAGGTAGGCCGGCGCAATGCGCTGCTGCTCTAGCGCACTGGAGAGGGTTTTGGCGATCGCTTCCTGGCCCACCAGTTGGGCAAAGGTTTGGGGGCGATATTTGTGGTGGAGGGGTTCGTAGGGCATGGACGGTGAGGAAGCGATAGGCGAAGGTTGGGATGCCGAGGCGAGGGAGAGAGTCAGTCGCTATCTATCCAGGGGCAAGCTCTTCACAGGCTAAGATGATGGACGATTCCAGACGCGGTTTCTAGCCTAACCCGGATGGTGCAATTCTCTAGGAGTAAGGAGTGGATATGCCCTGCTGCTTGCGATCGCCCAAGCTCCATTCTGTTAACGAATGGGTGATTGAATCGGTCATACCTTGCTGATGGATCGATCTAGGTTTCTACCCGTATTGCCACTCTTCCCATGATGCCCCGACTGTCTACCATCCTGCGTCTCACCCGGTCGCGACTGTCGCGCGCCATTGTATTTTGGGTCTTTCTGAGCATCGTGCTTGTCGAAGCCGTAATTCTGGTTCCCTCCTATTATCGTCGCCAACAAGAGCTGTTGAACCAGTTGCAGCAAGTTTCCCAGGAAGTGCTGTCTGCGGCGCTGACCGACTCGGTGTTGATGCAGAATCCGGAGAATATGCTGCCTGCGGTCAGCGAAAAGTTGCGGGACGATTCGGTAATTTTGGGAGCGGCCCTGTACTACAACCATGGCGTCTGGATCGATGCGTTTGGTGATGCGCCGATGCTGGAGCCCGAGGAGATTGTGGCGGCGGCGGATGTCTCCACTATGTTGATGAACTATGAGGGCGATCGCTACGATGTCGGCTGGTTTTTTTCTACCGCCTCCGGAGACTTTTTGCTGGTGGTTCGCCACGATGCCTCGGCGGTGCAGCCGGAGCTGAATGCATTTCTCTGGCGGATTGCGGGTTTGGTGGCCATTATTGCCATCGTCGTGACGGCGGCCACTATGATCACCTTGGGCAAGATTGTCATTGCCCCGATTCTGCGCCTGCGCGATGATTTGCTAGCTGCCACGGAGGTGATTGGGACAGATTGCCCCGATCCTGAGTTTCGCAGCCGATTGCGCCAACGACAGGATGAGCTGGGAGAGGTAATTCAGGCGTTTGTTGATCTTTACGATCGCGTCCAGCAGGAAATTAGCGATCGCGTTCAGGCTGAGGCGGCACTGCGGGAGGAGCAAACGCGCTCAGAAAAGCTGTTGTTGAATATCCTGCCGGCCACGATTGCGGCCCAGTTGAAGAAAGATCAACGGGCGATCGCTCAGCGATCAGAACAGGTGACTATTTTGTTTGCTGACCTGGTCGGCTTCACGGCGCTCTCGGCCCAGATGACGCCCACGGAACTCGTCGATACGCTCAACACCATTTTTTCTGCCTTCGATCGTCTGGCAGAACAGCATCGCTTGGAGAAAATCAAAACCATTGGCGATGCCTACATGGTGGTGGGCGGTATTCCCGAACCCCAGGCTGACCACGCCACAGCGATCGCCCAGATGGCGCTGGATATGCAGCAGTTCATTCAAAACTTTTCGACCAGCCAAGAGTATTCGTTTCAACTGCGCATTGGCATTGGCACCGGCGTGGTGGTGTCTGGCGTCATTGGTCTCACCAAATTTAGCTATGACCTCTGGGGTAATGTGGTGAATCTAGCCAGCCGCATGGAATCCCAGGGCATCCCCGGCAAAATTCAGGTGACCGATGCCACCTACCACTGCCTCAAGGAGCAGTTTGAGTTGGAAGAACGAGGCCCGCTCAAGGTGAAAGGCTGGGGAGAGGTGACCACCTATTTTCTGGTGGGCCGTAAGGGAACTTAGGGTTTGGCTAATCTTTGTCCTAGGCGCTGGGCCCGCCGCCGAATCGGGTCGGGAATCGTCGTCGATCGATCAATGACGCCGCCGAGCCACAGGACGCCAACAGGTTTGGCTCCCAGCATCTTGGCCAGATCCTTGAGGGCGGTGAGGGTGCCGGTGAGCCAGCGGGCCATCAGGGCCGGGGCGGCGCTGGTGGAAACCAGGACGACTGGCTTAGCCTGGGAGCGCGATCGCACTTTGGGCAAGGTTCCCCAGGGCCAGTAGCCATAGACAATACAGCGTTCTAAAAAGCGGCGGGTGAGGGCATTGACGTTGCCAAAGTTCACCGGCGCGCCGATCACCAACCCTTGGGCCTGGTCTAGGATATCCAGCAGAGAGCTCATGTCGTCTTGGATGGGACAGAGGCCGCGATCGCCCTCGGCAGACTGCACACAGGTGCGGCAGTTGGTGCAAAACTCAATGTGATAGTCCAGCAAATAGAGCAGTTGGGTTTCGGCTCCCTGGGCCTGGGCCGCAGCGAGAATATCGGCCACGAGGGCATCAACGACGCCATGTTTATGGTAGCTACCCACAATCCCCACGATGCGGCGGGGTGGGGCGGGGGCGATCGCTGCCGAGCTAGGTGAAGGGTGGGTCAGCATGATCATGCTCCTTGCTCGATCGGTTATGAAGGTGGGTGATTCCAGCAAGCACTACTTCCCAGTGTGACTCATGGGCATTTAAGTAGAGCAGGATTGTCATGCGATCGCACCAATTGTTCATACAGAGCAACCTTTGTTGATGATCGCAGCCCACAATTATCCAGGGTGATGTCTATCTCTCCCATTGATGGAAGCCATGATCAGCAGCTTCAAACTGGCTCCGTCAGGTATTAGGATGAATTATTAAGGATTGCTACAAGCGATCGCCGCTTCATAGATTTTAGATTCGGTCGCTTCAATCCCCTGTGAGTTCAGGCAGTTAGTTTTCTACGAGGTAGTTTTTTCATGACGGCAGTAACACCCCGCCCCGCTTTTTGTGAGGGAATTCGCTTCTTTGGCGAAGACCTAGCCCCGTTTGAAACCCATGGCCAAACTCCTGCCATTGCCGTGGGGCAAAAGGCGATCGCGTCCCCCAGTGATCCTGCTGCTGTGTTCCAAACCCTCTTGGCTGCCGATGCCCTGCGCTACCTCACCCTGCAAGTTACGGCTAGCAAGGAATCCGGCCACCCCGGTGGGTTTGCCAGTATTGCCGATGCGATCGCTTCCCTGATGATGCTAGGGCACAAAAATATCATCACGGAAGTGGGGCACCATGCCCCTGGTTTCTATAGCAATATGTTCCTCGATCGCTCCCTAGAAGACATGGGCATCACCACGGTGCAGCATATGGGCGATCGCTTCCGAGAAACCCATGGGCTCTTGGGGCACCTATCGGGGCAAATTCCTGGGTTGCTCAACCCGGCGGGCCCCTTGGGCCAGGGGCAACATTTCGCCATGGCCGGCGCTAAGCTGCATCCAGGTACCCTGTTTCCGGTGACCATTGGGGATGGTGGTTTGGGTGAACCCTACATCATGAGCAGCTTTGGCCATTTCAACACCGCCTATCCCACGGCGACCAATTTTCTACCGATTTTGGTTTGGAACGGCTATAGCCAAGAGCACCACAGCATGGTGTCCACCAAAACCAACGAGGAAATGGTGGCCTACTGGCAGGGCAACGGCTTCGCCAATGTGATCTTGGTGGATGCTAAGGAGTTTGATGACGCCGATCAGCCGGAGGCTTATGTCGATAGCACCCGCTTCTCCTTGGGCCAGCGCTTGGCCTTTACCCAGGCAGTGCTCGAAGCCACCGACCGGGCTGCAACATCGGCTCTGGGCGGCACTCTGACGGTGCTGATCGTCAAGCAACTCAAGGGAGCTGGGGTACACAAACGGGGTGCCCAGTCCCACAACCTCTATCCGGGGGACACCCTAGAGCGCGACTATATTGTCAGCGCGTTGCAGGAACGGGCCCTCTCGGTGGCTGCCTGGGATTTGGTGCGTACCAACTTTGAGCGGGCGGGGGGCGGCCCGGCATCGAAGACGGTGGTGACGGAAACGGAACTGCCCTTGCCGGATCTGGGTACCCTGCCGCTGAACGAATTTCCGGTGGGCGGTGATAAGCAGGTGGCAACGACGGCCATGGGGGCGATCGTGGGCCATGTGGGTCAGAAAGACCCTGCTTTTGTGGTCACCAATGCGGACGGCAATGCTGCTTCGGGGATCAACAATATTAACGTGGCGCTGAAAATCATCCACCCCACTACGGATGAAACCTACTACCAGCAGCCCCAAGGCCAGGTCTATGAACCCCTGAGCGAAGATGCCTGTGCCGGATTGGCCGTGGCCCAAGCGCTGTTTGGGGCGCGCACCCTTTGGTGTTCCTACGAGTCCTTTGCCATCAACGGTCTGCCCATTTGGCAAACGGTCACCCAGGCCATGGCTGAGCTGCGCCGTCCGACACCTTCAACCATCACCCTGTTTACGGCTGGGGCGCTGGAGCAGGGGCGCAACGGCTGGACGCACCAACGGCCTGAGGTGGAAAACTACTTCGCTGCCATGATGCGCAACGGGAATGTGTTTCCCCTCTTCCCCTGCGATGCCAACAGCATTCAGGTTTGCTATGAATGGGCGTTGGAAACTCGCAATAAAGGGGTGACGATTACCGCGAGTAAGTCGGCCTTGCCGGTCTACACCACCTTCGATCAAACCCGTCAGGCTCTCAAAGATGGAGCCATTGTGCTGCAGGAAACACCGGGCGATCGCACCGTGGTTCTGGCCGTGCTCGGCGATATGACCCTGTTGCCGGCCTATGCAGCGGCGGCCCAGCTCCAAGACGCGGGAATTGGCAGCCGGATTGTGTCGATCATCAATCCTCGTCGGCTCTACCGTCCTAGCGATACCGCCTGGGATACCTGCTCCCAAGCAGACGGCAATTTCTTGAAGGATGCGGGGTTCGATCGCCTCTTTGGGGGCGATGTGCTGTTGGGGATCACCGGCGGCAGCAGTGCCATGCTGGAGCCCATTATGCTGCGCAGCACCAGTCCGCGGGATGTCTTTGCCTGGAAGCGCGGTGAAACGGCGGCCAGCGCTGGGGATGTGATGAAGATCAATGGCTTAACGGCAGAGCAGTTTGTGAAGCGAGCCAAAGCGCTGTTGGATTCATAGCCGAGGGCGATCGCTCCCCCAAGATAACCATGTATTCAGCCTAGGCTTCGCGATACCATCAAGATAGACCGATGATGTCACGGTTTATTGATAGTGCCGGTTTGTTGATAGTGATGGAGGAGCCTGGGATGGATGCAATCTCGGCCAAGGGCGATCGCCTAACCCTGACGTTGGGCCACTACGCCCATCAGATTTTACATAAGCTCTACCGCCGCATTGTGAAATTTGAGGTAGAGGTTTATCGCGATACCGATCCAGAACCGCTGCACCAAATGCGGGTGGGGATGCGGCGGTTGCGGACGGCCTTGCACGTGTTTCAAGGGGTGGCCCATTTGCCAACCGGGGCAGATGACAAGGCCATTCGCAAATTAGGCAAGATTCTAGGAACCTTGCGAGATCTCGATGTTTTAAGCGATCGCCTGCGCCATGACTACCGCCCAGTTCTGTTTCCGGTGGAGCAGCGCGAACTCGATAAGTCGTTGAAAAAGCTGGCAAAACAGCGGAAGACGGCCCTAAAGCGGGTGCGGAAAACCCTACGCGGCAAGCGCTACAAGCACTTCAAGCGCTCCTTTCAAGCTTGGCTCGATGCCCCGATCTATGGCACCGTGGCAGGATTATCCCTGCGACAGGCCTGGCCGGATGTGGTGCAGCCCATCACGCAGCAGGTGCTGCTGCATCCCGCCTGGATGATTGACACCGAAGTATCTCCAGAGGGCGATCGCATCGCTAAGCCCGAAACGGCTGGACAGGTTTCCCATGCCTCAGCGCTGCTGCTGCACGACCTGCGCAAATGCATTAAACAGCAGCGCTACCAGATGGAATTTTTTATTGACCTCTACGCCCATCCCGACCAGCTTGAGGGTTGGAAAACTCTGCAAGACTGCTTAGGGCAACTGCAAGACGGTGCCGTGATGCGCGACTTTCTGCGGGAAACCCTAGGACGGCATTGGGACAAACTCGTGCCCAACCTCGTGCAGCGGCTGACGGTCGATGAACAGGCTGCCCGGCAAGAATGGCGATCGCTACAACCCCACTATCTAGATTGGCAGGTGCGCCAATCCCTACGGCAGGTGTCTAAGGAGCGATCGGAGCATCCGATGCCTGGGGCGTTGAATGGGGTGCCAGATGAAGTTCCAGATGGAGTTCCAGATGGAGTTCCAGATGGAGTTCCAAATGGAGTCCCCAACGCAGCATCGGAGCCAGAGCACCTGCAAGCTCCATCAGATGAATCATCGGTGCTCCATCCGTCTTCTTCGTGATCCGTTGGTGATCCGTTGGGATCCTAGCTTGGTAGGGGATCAAAGGCATGGAGCATGTCCGCCATCTTCAGCACCATCTGGGGCTGGTCGGGGATGCCATGGAGCGTTAGGGTGCCGGAAGCGCGTCGCACTCGTCCCAGGGCTCCAGCTAGAGCCCCCAGCCCGCCTACATCCATAAAGCCGAGGTTGCGACAGTCAATCACTAGGTGGGTCGTCCCGTCTGCCAGGGTATCAGTGACCCAGTTCAGCAAGTCTCGTCCTGTGAGGGTACTCAGGATACGATCCGGCTGAAATACGCGCACGTTAGGTAGATTCATCCATTCACTCATAATTTACTCTGCAACTATGACGCAACAATCTCATCCAGAACGAACTGCACAACCCTGATGGGATCATCAGTCTCCTGATGGGGTGAGTTCCCCTTACTCGTCTGAGTCATAGATCGAACCAACGCTAGCACCCCGTTCAGTCAGCTTGTTTCAGCCGGTTGACTGAATTTTCCGCCATTTTGCGCCCTAGCCAGCACCGTAGGAACTGCTCCCATACCCCTGATTGGAAGGGATAGCGAACATGATGCATCCAGTTGTGGGGCAAGGTACATCTTGATGAGATTCGGGAGATGCCATGGGCGATCGCCCTAGAATCTAAGATCTAGACGCCATCGTTGGATTCCAGCCAAGGCAGGAATACCCGTTGATGGGCCCTATCTGTAGTCGCTATGGCTAACGGATGATGCTGACGTTTTAGAGGTCACCTCTCCTGAACACTGGCAGCGAATTGTTGAGCTGCCTGAGGAGATGCCTTGGGCTTAATCCTCTCTCCATGATTTCTAAATGTCATGGATCTAATGATGGAGTTGTTCGTAAATGATGGACTATCCAAACCAGCCGATCGTCTGGGCATGGTGTGCGTTTTACGGAGGGCTACATCGGGAGCGCTTGGATATCTAAACAGCTTGGTTGTATGGGTGGATATGGGTCTCCTCGGCATACGTGCTGTCCATCTAAATCGGGCTAGATCGGGGCGATCGCTTCGATCTCAATACATCAAACCCCTAGACCGCTGACCAGCATCTGACTAGATGCGATGGGTTGCAGAATGAGGTTGTTGATCCCGGAAAAGATCTAGGATGTGATCCTGGATCGTTGCCCATTCATGCGTTGTCGGTCTCACGGCTAGAGCCACCCTTTTAACCAATACACCACGATACCGATGTATTCCCGAATCACACGGGTAACATGTTGTAAGTTGTGCGCCTCGGGTAGGGACCGTAGGATGGCGGCCTGATAGGTTTGTTCGCGGGAGACTATCGGCGAGGAGGCAATAAAATCCGTGGGAGCTGGAATGGCCTCAATGCCTTGTTTCTCAAAGATCTTGAGCGATCGCGGCATATGAACAGCAGAGGTGACCAATAGCACCCGATTGATGCCCCGTTGATCGAGAATTTGTTTCACATTGACGGCATTTTCATAGGTATTAAAGGACGTTCGTTCTAAGACCATTGCTTCAGGGGGAACCCCCATGGCCTCTAAAATTTCGGCCATATCATCAGCTTCTGCACCCCGAGCCCCAAACCAATCGATGCGTCCACCGCTCAAAATGACGAGCGGCGCTTTGCCCTGAAGGTATAACTGTGCGCCATGTAAGGGGCGATCGCCCTCTTCCAACACATCCACCCACGGGCGTGGATACTCTTGGGCCCGCACGGCACCCCCCAGTACTACGATCGCTTCCGCATTGGGTAATTCCTCTGCGGGAATATGCTGCCACTCTAGCGATCGCAACATCGCTTCGGCGGTGTAAGTATTACTACTGACTAACAGCACAATCAGAGCGATCGCTAAACTGCCCGCTGCCCATCGAGGTCGTCGCCAAAGGGTGATAAGGGCTATCACAATCATTAAGCAGGTGAAGCCCAACGGGAAAACCAAGGTGGGCAGGAATTTTGAGAGGAAGAAAAACATGGCAGCTTAGTTGAAGGTCTAGACTGTGACAATTTAGAAATGTTCCGTCCAGATTGTACCCATTTCCGCTATGCAATCTGACTCTAGCTGCAAGCATCTCCTGCAAATTGATCACCATGAACGGATACCGCCATGAGAAGAACGTCAGTGCTCCTGCAGCTACGGCTGATCTCGAACTTAGGTGAGAGAATATTTGCCGACCCAAACATCGTAATTGCCAGCATGGCTAGCGCCTAAAATGCCCTGGGTTTGCCCTACCACATAGACATAGCCGTCTGCACCAACCGTGATGCCGTAGGTTTCCTCGTTCGCAGCGGTGCCAATCTGCAGACTGGCGATCTCGCGGCCGCTGCTGGAATATTTGACAATCCAAGCATCACTGCCGCCTTGATGGGTGCCAAAGAGGGAGCCTTCGGTTTCGCCGGTGACATACACATTGCCCGCGGCATCCAGGGCGATCGCTTGGGCCTCGTCCAAGCTGCTGGTGCCAAACTGGTTAAGCCACTGCTGATTGCCGTTGGTGTCATATTTCACAATCCAGGCATCGGTGCCGCCGGCGCTGGTTTGTCCGGGCAGGGTGCCCTGGGTTTGCCCCACTGTGTAAACATTGCCGGCACTATCTACGGCCAAGCGCCGCGCTGTATCAGTGCTGCCGGAATCTAGGGTGTTAAACCAAAGCTGGGTGCCGTTGGCGCTGTATTTGGCAATAAAGGCGTCGCTGTTGGAATAGGGATTGCCGGGATTGTTGATATTGAGCTGGGCGTTAGTAATCCCTGCTACGTAGATATTGCCCGCTGCATCCACCGCAATGCTGGTGGCAGCGGCCTGTCGGCTGATGGTGTTGAAATCGCCAGAACGCTGTTGAAGACTGCCGCCACTGGTGTAGCTAGCCACAAATGTATCGCTAGTTGGAGATAGGGAGACTTGAACGGCGGCCCCAGCGAGCAGTACGGTGCCATTGGCATCAACGGCGACATCTGCCGCAGAGTCAAGGGTGCGAATGTCTAGGGTGTCTTGGGCTTGGGATACCAGCTCACCGTTGATGGTGCGATAGTGGGCCAGAACGACATCACCGGATCCTTGGAAAAAAGGGCTAAGGCTAGGCCTGCCCAAATTCCACGTGCCGACGGCATATAGGTTGTCGTTGGCATCTATGGCTAGACCAGAAAAGATGTCCGTGCGGTTGGTGCCGACTTGGTCTATGTCCAGTAGCCTACCGCGAGCGTTAAAGGCGGCAATAAAGGCATCCTGTCCACCTGCGGAGGTGCCTGCCAAATTGCCTTCGGTGGTGCCAGCGATGTAGACCCGGTTCCGGCTATCCACCACGATGCCGTAGGCGTAGTCGTTGGCGGCGGTGCCGATTTGACTAATCCACTCTTGGGTAAAGGTTTGCGTCAGGAGAGGATTGGCCTGAACGCTAAGGGCGTAGCGGGTTTGGGCTCTGCCTCTGGGCGTCACCCGTAGGTAGTAGGTGCCTGCCTCTAGCTCCCTGGTGATGCGTTCGTTTCTGGTGCCTGCTTGGGTGGACGCTTCTAGGAGCCGACCGCGATTGTCGAGCAGGCGTAGGTCGGCATTGGCTTGCAGGTTGGATAGGCGCAGATCAATCTCGCGAGCCTCATCCAGGGTGAAGCGATAGAAGTCATTGCGGTCGGAGGGGCCTACATAGTCACGGAAGGTACGGGGGCGATCGCTTGCTACGATCGCCCGAGCTTGACCCCGGCTGTCCCCTGCTCGATCCACATGGGCACTCATGCGTAGCTGGTATCGAGTATTTCCCTGCCCTTGGTAGACCCGAACGTAGTAGATTCCAGGATCGAGATTGAGGTTAATGTGCTCATTTTGGCGACCGGGGCGGGCTGATCGGGCAATGCGCCGACCATTTCGGCCCTGAAGCTCCACATTGGCATTGGCCCGTAGTCCTGACAGGGTGAGGTCAAAGCTGGTGCGTTGCTGAAAGCGCACCTGATAGTAGTCGTTGGGATCGGAACGACTGACAACATCCGTAAATGTACTTGGACGACTACCGAGTTGTATCCGTGGGGCTTGGGAACGAGTATTGCCTGGTGACGTTGCCATGGCAGTGCATCCGTAATTATGGGGAAATTTCTCCTAAACTGCCCCATGCTAGAGGGCGATCGCAACCGTCTTACGGAAACTTCATGCAAACTTCACTCGGTACACGAGCGGTCAAATCTCTAGCTCAATCCCTGTCCTCCTGCACGAGTCCTTCGATAAGCCGGGTAGACGCATTACAATATCTTCAGCACGATCGCTTTTCTCTAGAGATTTCTTAACCTGGCCACCCCCCTGAACGCTCCGTTTTCCTCGGCTGACCCGCTGACCCTAGGTCTCGTTGTGATACCTAGGTGTTGGGGGATGGATGGCATGAGGGGCTGAAAGGCTAGGGCAGAAGGACGAAACGATCGGGTACTCCGCTTGCATGGTGAATTGAGGCTCTATGACTGACGCACCCGTCTCTCGCATTCGTAATTTTTCGATTATTGCTCACATCGACCACGGTAAATCCACCCTGGCGGATCGCTTGCTGCAATCCACCGGCACCGTGAGCGATCGCGACATGAAGGAGCAATTTCTCGACTCGATGGATCTAGAACGGGAGCGGGGCATCACCATCAAGCTCCAGGCAGCCCGGATGCACTATCAAGCGCGGGATGGCGAACAGTATGTGCTGAATTTGATCGACACGCCGGGGCATGTGGATTTCTCCTACGAGGTGTCGCGATCGCTAGCTGCCTGTGAAGGAGCGCTGCTGGTGGTGGATGCTTCCCAGGGTGTGGAGGCGCAAACTTTGGCGAATGTGTACCTAGCGCTAGAGCACAACCTCGAAATTATTCCTGTCCTCAACAAAATTGATCTCCCCGGTGCCGATCCAGAGCGGGTGAAGGCAGAAATTGAGGAGATTGTTGGCTTGGACTGCAGCAATGCCATTTTGGCGTCTGCTAAGGAAGGCATCGGCATTGACGACATCCTAGAGTCGATTGTCTACCTCGTGCCGCCGCCCCAAGACACCATGAAGGAGCCGCTGCGGGCCCTGATTTTTGACAGCTATTATGATGCCTATCGCGGCGTAATTGTCTATTTCCGCGTGATGGATGGGGAAGTGCGCAAGGGCGATCGCGTCCGGCTGATGATTTCGGGTAAGGAGTATGAAATCGATGAACTGGGTGTGTTGTCTCCAACCCAAGTCCAGGTCGATGCTCTCCATGCCGGTGAAGTAGGCTACTTTGCAGCGGCTATTAAGTCGGTTGAAGATGCTCGGGTTGGCGACACCATCACCCTCGCCAAAGGATCGGCGAAGGAGCCGCTGCCGGGCTATACCGAAGCTAAGCCCATGGTATTTTGCGGCCTCTTTCCCACCGATGCTGATCAGTTTGAAGATCTGCGGGAGGCCCTGGAACGGTTGCGCCTAAATGATGCGGCGTTGCAATATGAACCGGAAACCTCCAGCGCTATGGGCTTTGGCTTCCGCTGCGGCTTCCTAGGGCTGCTGCATATGGAAATTGTTCAAGAGCGGCTGGAGCGCGAATATAACCTGGATTTGATTACCACGGCTCCCTCGGTCATCTACAAGGTGACGACGATTGATGGGGAGGTGTTGATGGTTGATAACCCCTGTCAATTGCCTGATCCCCAGTATCGCGAGTTGATTGAGGAACCCTATGTCAAGGTAGAAATGATTACCCCGGAGGCCTTCGTGGGCACCTTGATGGAGCTGGGGCAAAGCCGGCGGGGTGAGTTTAAGGACATGAAATACCTAGCCCAGGGGCGCACCACCCTCACCTATGAGATTCCCCTAGCGGAAGTGGTCACGGACTTTTTCGATCAGATGAAGTCGCGATCGCGGGGCTATGCCAGCATGGAATATCATCTGATTGGCTATCGGGTCAATCCTTTGGTGAAGCTGGATGTGTTGATCAATGGCGATAAGGTTGATCCCCTAGCGACCATTGTGCATCGGGATAAGGCCTACTACGTCGGTAAGGCGCTGGTGGAGAAGCTCAAGGAATTGATTCCCCGCCATCAGTTTAAGATTCCTCTACAGGCGGCGATCGGGAGTCGAATTGTGGCTAGTGAGAGCATTCCAGCCCTGCGCAAGGATGTCCTAGCTAAGTGCTACGGCGGGGACATCAGCCGCAAGAAGAAACTATTGCAGAAGCAAGCCAAGGGTAAGAAGCGCCTGAAAGCGATCGGTACGGTGGATGTACCGCAAGAAGCGTTTATGGCGGTGCTCAAGCTTTAGGCTGCTAGCAACCCTTTAACGCCAAACGGCGGCCTCATGGGGCCGCCGTTTGTTCGATAGCTGCTTTGATCGTCGGGAGCTGAAGGTTAAGCGATCGCCCCTTCGGGATGGATGGTCGCTAGACTCCAACCGTTGGGGCTACTATCACTAGGGGCATGTCATCCCCATGGCGATCGCTGGGGTCTACAGGCTGACGGGTGTAGAGGGGTCAGACTGCAGCTCATCTTGACGCATGGTCAAAAACCGAATGATGTCTTCACTAAAGCGCATGTCTCGTTCCATCGCAGCGACCGCCGCCGGTTCTGCTTCATAGTTCATCTGGATGTAGATCCCTTCTTTGTGATTCTGGATTTCGTAAGCTAGGCGGCGTTTGCCTCGGTGTTGGGTATCAATAGACTCGACGCCGTTATCTTTGAGAATGCCTTGATACTTGCTGATCACTTGATCGGCCATCTCTTCACCCAAATCTGGGCGTAGGATGTACATGGTTTCGTACGCGCGTTTCATAACAAACAACTCCTTATGGACAAGTGGCCTCTGCTGTAAAATTGCCCTAGTCCTTTTTTGACTCAGTAGACCTGGAGCGATCGCTCCTCCATCGTCTTCGGTCTGCCCTTTGACGAACGGATTCCCTGAGTCTGATGACATGGCTCAGCAAAGGCAAGGATATACAATCATACACTACGTTTAGGTCAACCCACTATGGCGCAGCGCTACGTTCGAGTTAAAACCCCGCCTGGGCAGCTTTATTACGGGTTACTGCACCTCGATCGCCAAGTGCAGATCCTGGATGCCCCACCGTGGCTAGGGGGGCAATTAACCGAGCAGTTTCTCAATCCAGATGAGTTTGCTATTCTGGCTCCCTGTGCGCCATCTAAAATTGTGGCCATTGGCAAAAACTATGCCAAACATGCTGCAGAAATGGGAACGCCTGTGCCAGAGGAGCCGCTGATTTTTATGAAGCCGCCGACAGCGGTGATTGCCACAGGTCATGCCATTGAATACCCACCCCAGTCGCAACGGATTGACTATGAAGGCGAGCTGGCGCTGGTGATTGGCGATCGCTGCTTTAACTGCACGCCGGAGCAAGCCCGGTCGAAGATCTGGGGCTATACCATCGCCATTGATGTCACCGCCCGCGATTTGCAACAGCGCGATAACCAATGGGTGCGGGCCAAGGGATTTGATACCTTCTGTCCCCTCGGGCCCTGGATTGTTCGGGAACTGAGCGCTGGGGCCATGCTGCAGACCTTTCTCAACCAGCAAAAGGATCCGGTGCAGTGCGCCTCGATTGACACCATGGTGGTGTCGCCGGATCAGTTGGTGTCCTACATCAGTCGGGTGATGACGCTGTTGCCGGGTGATGTGGTGCTCACGGGGACGCCGGAGGGCGTAGGGCCGCTGCAGGTGGGGGATGTTATTCGGGTGGAAGTCGAGGGTATTGGTAGCTTGGAGAGTTCGGTGATTGCCCGTCCTGAGCCAGAGGCTGACCCATCTTCCTCTGAGGATGCGATCGCTCCCTAGGTGCTGGGATCGTCCCTTGTCCTTAGGCACATTTAAAAGGCGGGAAGGACATCCTCCCCGCCTTTTGGCATGACGTTCGACTGAGTTGAGACTGACCTACACCCTTGCCGCCACCACTTTCTGCACGGCTTCAATAATCTGAGCTGGTTGCACAATGGTCATTGCTTCCAGGGTGCCGTTGTAGGGGGTGGGGATGTCTTGAGATGCCAGCCGTAGTACGGGGCCATCCAGTTCATCAAAAAAGCGATCGTTAATGGATGCGGTGAGCTCTGCGCCGATGCCGCCCGAGCGCATACATTCCTCAACGATGATCACCCGATGGGTTTTGGCAATGGATGCGCCAATGGTCTCAAAATCCAAGGGTTTCAGGGAAATGAGGTCGATCACCTCAGGATCGTACCCCTCTTTCTCTAAGGTTTTCACCGCATGCATGACGTGGTGGCGCATCCGTGAGTAGGTGAGGATGGTGACATCGTTGCCCTTGCGCACTAGTTCAGCCTTGTCTAGGGGCAAAACGTATTCGTCGTCGGGCAAATCTTCTTTGAGGTTATAGAGCAGCACATGCTCAAAGAAAATCACCGGATTGTCATCACGGATGGCGGCCTTGAGGAGCCCCTTGGCGTTATAGGGCGTGGAGCAGGCCACCATTTTTAAGCCAGGAACCCCTTGGAAGTAGGCTTCTAGCCGCTGGGAGTGCTCTGCCCCAAGCTGCCGACCAACCCCGCCAGGGCCACGAATCACAATGGGAATCTTGAAGTTACCACCGGAGGTATAGCGCAACATGCCGGCGTTGTTAGCAATTTGGTTAAAGGCTAACAACAGAAATCCCATGTTCATGCCTTCAATGATCGGGCGTAACCCGGTCATTGCGGCTCCGATCGCCATTCCTGTAAAGCTATTCTCTGCGATCGGCGTATCGAGCACCCGCAGATCGCCATATTTTTTGTACAAATCCTTCGTGACTTTGTAGGAACCGCCATAATGTCCCACATCTTCCCCTAGCACAAAGACGCTAGGGTCGCGGGCCATTTCTTCATCGGTTGCTTGACGGAGAGCGTTAAATAGAAGGGTTTCTGCCATCTGATGGAAGGAAATGTATCTAAGGGTTCAAACTCGATATCTGTCCAGACTACAATTCTAACGGGACGAGGGCCTCTTTCGTGACGACTTCAAAAGTTCTCTGGTCTTTTTCCAGGGAGGTTGGTCTTAGTTCAGAGCTAGTCTAGTGCTTCGACGGTAGGGTGATAGTGTCCCATATGTCCATTTGCAACCTGAAACTAGCCTTCGAGGACAAGATCAACCCTTGCGTTCCGTTCCCTGAAAGTCTGACCATGCAATCGCGCTTCATACAACAACCCATTTGCCTTGTGAGTGTGTGGAATGATAGATAAATTTCGATGGATCCTGCGATCGCTCCTAGGACGGCTGTTTGTCCTAACGCTCGTCTCTGCCCTGCTGATGATCAGTGTGAGCCAAGGTGCATTCGCCCGAGCTCGGGTGTTGTTTAGCCTCAGAAGTGAGCCGGTTGAGGCAGAACTGCCAACGGTTGAAGCCATCCCCAACCCCTTTAAGAACCCTGCCCTGCTGCCTGCAGTACCCAATCCATCCATTGGCTATGATCCTCCCCAGCGCACGGCCATGGCTGATCCCAGCAACTACGATAGGCGGGTTTTGCAAGATGTTGATGGTAATTTGCTCACCAATCCTCTTGTAGTAGTGCTCCATGAAACGGTTGGGACAGCCCAGAGCGCTATTTATCTATTCCAGACCCACCATCCCGATGATTGGGATCAGGTGAGCTACCACGTGATCATTGAGCGAGACGGCACGGTTGTATACATCGTTCCCATTGAAATGCGAGCCTTTGGCGCAGGCAACTCGGTTTTCGTGAACGCCAATGGGCGAGTGGAGGGCGTGCGCACCAATCCCGACTTTCCCCCCTCGGTGAATAATTTTGCCTACCATATTTCCCTAGAGTCTCCACCCGGCTCCTGGGAATCTGGGCCGACCCATCGAGGCTATACCGAGGAGCAGTACCAGTCTCTAGCCTGGCTGCTGGCTAGAACCGATATTCCCGACGATCGCATCACCACCCATGAGGCCGTCGATCGCACCGAAAGCCGTATCGATCCGCGCAGTTTTGATCGGCAGCGGTTTCTAGCGATCTTGCACCAGTATCCTAATCGTCGAGCCTAGGCAGGGAGCGTCTAGCAGAAAGCGTAGTCTTTGTAGCAGGTGGCTTGTGGTTATATGACAGAATAGAGAAAGATGGGAATGCATGTTTGGGCGTAAAGGCATCCTAATATTTCAGTGAGGTTGATTGGAAAAACAGCAAAACCTGAACCTAAGGTTAGGCAGGTCTAAAACTAGGGTGGCTGGTGCGATCGCCCCTAGGTTTGAAAGAGCGATCGCCTCCCCTTGCGGGAGCAGAAAAAACTTCGTTCGTTTCGTTAGTATTGAAGATAAATCGATTATGAGGCGTGGCTGTTGCAGGCTAGCGTATACGTTGAACAGTCCGCTTTACCGAACTCAAGTCTTGCATTCCCATGGAATCTAGTAGCCAATCTGATCTTCCTCCGAAATCAACTGCTAGTTGGCCTGGACAGGTTATGGGAACCATCATCGCGCTGCTGACGCTCGTGATTCCGCTGCTGGCGATCGCCTACTTCTCATCTCAGCCCTTCGAGCCATGGCCCTCCGCCCCCTATCCGGTCTTGCAATCGACGATCGGATCCGGTGACTAGCCCTGAGCCCATCTCCTCATCTGTCCAACGCATCTCTGCTTGACCCTCTCCAGTTCTTGCCAGACCCGTCGAGGCGAGTCCGTCTTCCACTAAAATGCTATTCGGGAGATGGTCTGGGTTCAACCGGTCATGTTGCTTGATGCAGCCAAGGATGGAGTGGTCAACGGTGAGGGTGAAACCCTGCCTGGTGACCTGTTCCACCGATCTGCCCAGACGCACCCAGTTTGTTCACTGAGTTGTACTAGCCTGGAGATTTTTTGTGGACTTATCACGCATTCCTGCCCAACCTAAACCGGGTCTAATCAACGTTTTGGTTGAGATTCCGGCTGGAAGCAAAAACAAGTACGAGTATGACAAGGATCTAGAGGCTTTTGCCCTCGATCGCGTTCTTTATGCGTCGGTGCAATATCCCTACGACTATGGATTTGTGCCCAACACCCTAGCAGAAGATGGCGATCCTCTAGATGGCATGGTTTTGATGGATCAACCCACATTTCCTGGCTGTGTCATTGCGGCCCGTCCCATTGGCATGTTGGAGATGATCGACGGGGGCGATCGCGATGAAAAGATTCTTTGCGTGCCTGACAAAGATCCTCGGTATACCCAAGTTAAGTCCTTGAGTGATGTCGCGAGCCATCGCTTAGACGAAATCGCTGAATTCTTTAAGACCTACAAAAATCTTGAGAAGAAGGTCACGGAAATTCTTGGTTGGAAAGACGTTGATCAAGTAGCTGCCCTTGTGGATGCCTGCATTGCTCGCTACAAGTCCAACTAACGTCCTATTTCCCCTAAGGGCGTTGCCACACCTCATCCATCGAGACAACCCCCAGGAAGAGAGAGGGTGGGGTGAGCAACGCCTGGCGCGGATACCAAACAACAATGGTTCAGGGGCGGTTCAGATGCCAAACAACCCTGGTTCAGGGGCGATTCAGGGGCGGTTCAGGGGGGAAACAGAGCGTGGATTTTATCAGTTGGGCTGGTGATTTCTTTCTCCTCACTCAAGTCAGAAGAGTATCCCGATAAGAGCCTGAGGGCTGGTATATACATGAGAGATGGTCTTGATGGAAGCTGCCCAACGGCTAAACGTGCAAAAATTCTGTAGGAATGTTTGTTCGTCAGGCGATGCTGATGGTTTGAGACAACGGCTGGCAACCGCACAGTTGTGTCTCGACATAACGCAGCAATTTGAGAGGTTTGTCGGCACCAAGCCTTGGGTTAGGTGTATGGGTTGAGCCAGTCATGGGGCATGATCCGATGGCAGACCATAGCGATGACGGGTAGCATCGATTAAGATGATCACATCATCAGCATAAAAGTTTCGCGGGTAGAGGTGCTAGCTGTTTTTTTGCACTACCTATCATTGTTCTGGAGGAGCCGTCCTTTAGGACAGATACTGGAAACCTAGATCATCGTTGTTGTTCTTCAGGGAACCATTGCAGGCTACATCTAGAACTGAGTAGCTATCGTGAATCGATATGCATGCTCCAGTTTTGGGCATACTTGAAAGACGATGGTTTATTCAGATCTCAGAGAAGAGTTCTTTAGTCATGAACTCGGTTGGTACAACGACCTCCAACTATGGTTAATTTGCTCGAACAATGTCAGGCATTGATACCCCAACTACTCATGCTCAACCTGTTTCAATTCATGGTATTGCCCCACCTAAGCCGATGAGCACTGAAGCGTTCATGGTGTATTTTTGGGGCGTTCGGGGTTGTATCCCCACGCCCAGCCTAGAGACCGCCCGCTATGGCGGTAATACAGCCTGTGTAGAACTGCAAGTAGCAGGAAAACGCCTGATTTTTGATGGTGGTACGGGCTTGCATGTGTTGGGCAATCACCTGCTGAAGCAGATGCCTGTTGATGCGCACATCTTTTTCACCCATACCCACTGGGATCGAATCCAGGGGTTCCCGTTTTTTATGCCTGCCTTTCATCAAGGCAACTGCTTCCACATCTACGGTTCTGTGGGTTTAAATGGGGCGTCTATTAAGCAGCGACTCTGTGATCAGATGTTGCGCCCTCATTTCCCTGTGCCTCTGCAGGTGATGCAGGCTGATATGCAGTTTCACAATATCTCGCCGGGTTCAGTTATCACGCTCGATGATGTGACGGTTGAAACTGTTTCGTTGAATGGTACCAATAGTTCTCTTGGTTATCGGGTGACCTGGGAAGGGCGATCGCTTGTCTACGCCACTGATACGGAGCACAACGGCGGTAACATTGATCAAAATGTTCTGTACTTAGCCAGTGAAGCAGATTTGCTCATCTATGACGTGGATTATGCCGATCGCGCTTACTATGATCCAGCGGTAAAAGAAGTCACCCGTCAAACAAAAATCTGGAAAGAAGCGGTAGAAGTAGCGATTGAATCTCACGCCAAGCGAGTCATCTTATTTCACCACGATCCGCACCATGAAGATGACTTCTTAGACCATATGGAATTAGAGGTTCAGGCAACCTTTCCCCAGGCTCAGTTGGCCCGAGAGGGAATGGCGATCAATCTTCTAGAGTAGAGGGGATTGAGGGGGATTGAGGAAATCTCCCTCGCCTGCGGGACGAGGGATTGTTGTTAACTTGGCTAAAGCACGGAGACGGGTGGCGGAGCTTGAGATAGGATACCTCGTTCCATACGGTTGACGAACTCCTGATTCTCAAAATACTGCATGTAAGCTTGGCGAGCATTGTGAACAATTTGCTGGGCTTCGTCTGGGTTTTCTAAATAGTAGCGACACTTTTCTTCTA